>NZ_CP044990.1:2735000-3075000 GCF_009017495.1 Deinococcus sp. AJ005
GGCACCACTACCTCACGGATCTTGCTGCCCCGGCCCGCCGTCTCGCCGATTTCCTCGACTTCAATGTCACGGCCCCCCAGCGTGGTCAGGGATTCTAGGGTCTGGGCGGCCTTGCCCGTGGCGGCGATCAGAAAGCTGCCGCGTTCCTCGCGCACGTCGCCCAGTTGGTCCTCGTTCAGTTCCAGGCGGCGCAGTTGCACCAGGAAATCCTGCTCATCCCACTCTGGGGCAGCCTGGGCGGGGGTCAGGCGCAACACAATCACGCCAGCATCCACCTCTGGAATGTGGGCGGGGTACAGCGTCAGCACCACGCGGCGAGCGTCGGGGAAGCCGCCAGCGATGCGGTGGCGCAGGTCTTCCTCGTTCAGGAGGCGGCGGTCGATCTCGTCGCCGTCCAGGAATCCGGTGCGGACCACGCGGCCTCCGCGCGCCTGGGCCACCAATGTAGAGAGTTTCTGCTTCATGCCTGGCAGGATAGTGCGTGAGGCAGTGGGAGAGGGCAATCAGCTCCTCAGTTTTCTGGAGTTGCCATCTGCGGTTTAACCCCTCAGTCTGCTTTGAAGCCAGCTCCCCCCCACGGGAGCCAGGAGGGCAATTGAGCGCGCCACACATCATCGACTTGCCTCCCTTCTAAGGGAAGGTGCTCCACAGAGGCGGACTTGCAGAGCTGCGAAACAGAGGGGTTAAACGTGCGAGCCAGCCCAGAAACCGAACTTTCCAGCAGCGTTGAGCCGCCCATCACACTGCTATCCCCACCGCCCCCCCATTCTGCCGAACACTAAACCCCTGACCCTATTTCGCTCAGGGCTAAATTACGCTAAACTACACCCATGACCGAACCGTTCGACGCCGCCCTGCGTCCCAAGTCGCTGACCGAATACGTGGGCCAGGAGAAGCTGAAGGACAAGCTGGGCGTGTACCTGCAAGCTGCCCGCAACCGCAGGGAGGCGCTGGACCACACGCTACTGTTCGGGCCGCCGGGGCTGGGCAAGACCACGCTGGCGCACATCATCGCCGCCGAGCTGGGCGTGAATATCCGCGTGACCTCCGGCCCGGCGATTGAGAAACCAGGGGATCTGGCGGCCATCCTGACCAACAGCTTGGAGGAAGGCGACGTGCTGTTCATCGACGAGATTCACCGTCTGGGACGGGTGGCAGAAGAACACCTGTATCCGGCGATGGAGGATTTCAAGCTGGACATCGTGCTGGGGCAGGGGCCGGCGGCGCGCACCATCGAGCTGCCGCTGCCGCGCTTTACGCTGGTGGGCGCAACCACGCGGCCCGGCCTGATCAGCGCGCCGATGCGCTCGCGCTTTGGGATCATCGAGCATCTGGAGTATTACACCCCCGAGGAAATCGCCACCAACCTACTGCGTGACGCCCGGCTGCTGGGGTTCGGGTTGGTTGAAGAAGCCGCCCTGGAAATAGGGGGGCGCTCGCGCGGGACCATGCGAATCGCCAAGCGGCTGCTGCGCCGGGTGCGCGATTACGCCGAGGTGGCCGGGGAAAGCACCATTGAGCTGGAACGGGCCTACAGCGCCCTGGACAAGCTGGGGCTGGACACGGCGGGGCTGGATGACCGCGACAAGAAGTACCTGGAAACGCTGATCCACCGTTTCGCGGGTGGGCCGGTGGGCGTGGACACCCTCGCCACTGCCATTTCCGAGGACGCGCTGACCCTGGAAGACGTGTACGAGCCGTACCTGATCCAACTGGGTTTTATCAAGCGCACCCCACGCGGACGGGTGGCGACGGCCCACGCCTATGACCATCTGGGGTTGCCCGTGGGCGGGGCGGATGGGGATTTGGGGCTTTATACGAATTAGAGGTGACGCTTCACCTCTCCTTTCCATCAATGGAGGGGATTTTTTGATCCTCTCTAATACGAGGGCGTTGTAGGCCAAGAGTTTTAAAGCAACCGCTCTCCCCTTTCAGCCTCCAGCAACGCCACCTTGCGCTCCACACCCCAGCGGTAGCCGCCGCTTCCGCCCACCTTGGGGACGATCCGGTGGCACGGGATCACCAGCGCGACTGGATTTCTGGCGCAGGCCGTCGCCACCGCGCGCACCGCTCTGGGCTGATCGATCATCCCGGCCAGCTCGGCGTAGGTGCGCGTCTCTCCGTGGGGAATTTCGCGCAGGGCGGCCCAGACCCGCTGCTGAAAATCGGTGCCGGGGGCCTCTGTCTTCAGGTTCAGGCCAGGATTCAGGCCATCCAGATAAGCCCGCAAGCCCTGGATGTAGGGCTGAAGCGGCGCGGCATCCTCAACCAGCTCGGCGGCGTGGTACTCGGCGCACAGCTCCGCCGTCATGGCCCCGGCCTCGCCGAAACGGACTCCACACAGACCCCGCGCAGTGGCGGCCACCAGCATCGGCCCCAGCCTGCTGTCCACCACGGCGAAATGAATGGTCTGCCCAGCTCCGCCCATCCGGTACGCACCCGGCGTCATCCCCAGACCGTCTTCGCGGTAGAGCGTGCTGGACGTTTCGTGTCCGGCGTCGTACATGGCTGTCGTTACGGGCTTACCCATTTTCAGACCCTCCTTAAAACGTTGATTGCGAAGCCCCAGGGCGTACTGCTTGGGACTCAGACCCACCGCGCGTTTGAACAGCCGTTGAAGGTGAAAGGGGCTGAGGCCCACGTCGGCGGCCAAGGCGGAAAGTGTTGGGGGCGTCTCGGCGATTTCGAGCAGAAACCCGACCCGCGCCACCACCCGCAGACCCGCACTCACGCCATCCGGTTTGCAGCGCAGACAGGCCCGCAAGCCAGCCGTTCGCGCCAATTCGGACGAGTCGTGAAAGGACGCGTTTTCGCGCCTGGGCCGCCGGGATGGACACGACGGGCGGCAGTAAATCCCGGTGGAGCGCACGCCATACCAGAATGCCCCGTCCGCCTGCACGTCCCGCAGCAGGACAGCTTCCCAGCGGCTTTCCTCGGTTGGATATGAACCGTCCATTCCCTCACCTCTGGGGCCAGCTTAGCGGGGGACGCCAGGGGGCGCACTCTGTTTCTTGCGCTCAGAGTGGAACCAGACCACTGCTGCACTGCACTACTTCTACCCTGCACAGCTTCTGCACATCACTGCCACCGTCCTCTACACTTTCCCCCATGCCCGTCCCCCAGATTCAGGTCTTCGGCACCAGAAAGAGCAAGGAAACCCGCGCCGCCGAGCGGTTTTTCAAGGAGCGACAGGTCAAGATCCATTTCGTGGACCTGACGCAGCGCCCGATTGCGAAGGGCGAGCTGACCCGTTTCGTGCAGAAATTTGGCCTCAATGAACTGCTCGATCTGGAGGGCAAGGCGTATGAGCGCAGCAATCTGGCGTATCTGCGGACCACCGAGGACGGCGTGATCGCCAAGGTGATCGAGACGCCCGAGCTGCTGCGGCTGCCCCTGGTGCGCGGCGGCAAGATCTTGAGCGTGGGCGAGGACCTGGCCGGTTGGAAGGCCATGCTGGAAGACGCCCAGTGACTGTTATGTCCGGGATAGAGACTGTGGCCGGGGTGGAGACGCGGCGCTGGGGAACACTGCCGGACAGTCAGGACGTGCAGCTTTTCGTGCTGCGCGCCCCGAACGGCCTGACCGTCACGCTGGGCGAGTACGGCGCGCGGCTGCTGCGGGTGCAGATGCCAGACCGGGACGGCGTGCCCGGCGACGTGCTACTGGGCCATCCCGAGCTGGCGGTCTATCTGGAGCAGGAGGACGCCCTGTATTTCGGCGCGACGGTGGGAAGAGTTGCCAACCGGACGGCGCGTGGACGCTTTGAGCTGGGCGGACAGCAGTACCAACTGGCCCTTAACAACCCACCCAACCATCTGCACGGCGGTCCCGGCGGCTTTCATGCCGTGCGCTGGGAAGGGACGGCGCTGGATGAGAGTGACGGCCTGCGCGGTGTGGCCTTCCGGTATCACAGCCCGGACGGCGAGGAAGGTTACCCAGGCGCGGTGGACGTGACGGCCCGCTACACCCTGGGTGACGACGGCTGGCTGAGCCTGGACTGCTGGGCCACCACCGACACCCCCACGCCGCTGAACCTGACCAACCACGCCTACTGGAATCTGGCCAACGGCGGCGCGGGCAGCGTGCTGGATCACACCCTTCTCCTTCCCGCCGACCGATTTCTGGCCGTGGACGACAATGCGATTCCAACCGCGATCACGGAAGTGCAGGGAACGCCCTTCGACTTCCGCGCGGGCAAACCGCTAGGGCAGGATATGGATGCGGATGACGCGCAGCTCCGGGGGGCAGGCGGCTACGATCATCATTTCGTCCTTCTGAACGGGGGCGAGTGTCTGAAACAGGTGGCGGTCTTGGCTGACCCCGCCAGCGGACGCCGCATGGAAGTCTGGACCACCGAGAACGGCGTGCAGCTCTACAGCAGCAATTTCCTGGGTGGCAGCGTCGGGGGTTGGAACGGGGCACGGTATGAGCAGCACTCGGCCCTGTGTCTGGAAACCCAGCAGGCCCCCGACGCAGTGAATCAGCCGGAGCTGGACTGCCTGGGCACAGTTTCGATCATCGTGCAGCCCAGCCAGCCTTACCACACGCAAACCCAGTGGCGTTTTTCGGTGCTGGACCAGTAGGCGAATCTGTTCTCTACTTTGCATTCAGAGTGTAGGAACTGCCCCCCAGCCGCAGCAAATTAACTTGGGCTTGCTGTTCTTATCGGGCAGGGCGAAAGCAAATAGCTGTTCTTTGTGGCTGTCGCTGTAGGTCAGGATCAGGGTGTAGTCCTTGACAGCGTAGGTGCCGCTGCTGGCGCTCTGGCTGCTGGATGAGAAGCCGCCGGTGACATTGCCCTTGGACGTCCCGGTGTCGGTGAAGGTGGACGCACCGCTGACCATGCTGCACACGTCCCCGCCGACAAATGACCTGGACTCGTACTGCCCACTCAGCTTGATGCCTTCGAGCCTGAGCATCGGCTCAAAGGTGTCGCCGTCTATTTCCAGCGCGTTGCCCACCTTCTTGAGGGTCACAGGCTTCTGGCTGTCCACCGTGATCATGCCGTTCTGAACCACGTACACCTCGCAGACCGGCAGGCCGTTGGGATGGGTGTGGGCGCAGTCAGCCTCGTCCATACCTGTGTCTGGCTCGTCAGTGAACACATAGCCGGATTTGTCGAAGATCATCACAGCCCAGCACAACCCGCCGTAGCCCAGCACGGCCAGCGGATCGGCGTACCAGTGGACATACGCGCCGCTCAGACCGCCGCTGCCCCTGGGTGGCGTGGGCGCTTTGCCTGTGCCGTAGCGCGGAACCGCCGTCGCCTTGGTGACATGACGGCAACGCATGGAGGGATAGGAAACGCCCAGCTCGTGCAGGCCCGTTTCATCCCCGGCGCTTAACAGTCGGGACATACGGTGAACGCAGCAGAAAGGGATGGAAGTTGTCAATCCGGCATCCAGAATAAGCAAGCAGGAGATGAAAACCATGCTGTCAGCGGCTTGAACTGATATGGATTCCGTTTGTCTCCTTCTCGCCATCGTCGCGAACAGACTGTCGTCGTGGGAGAGGACCGACTGGCACAGCTCGAAGAGAGGACGCTGCTCGCTCTGCTTCGCAGCTTTGCCAGTCCGCTCGGATGACAGGTATTTCCAACACCTTTTCATCGGAGTCCGTATCAGTTCAGGATGCAGGTTTCCAGAAGGCTGGGGCGTTAAACTCGGTGCCAGTTAACATCTGACCCCCGGAGGCCCGATGCACCGATTCTTTTTGCGACTGTGCGCCCTTCTCGTTTTGCTACACTTCCCGGCCCACGCCACCAATTTCACCTACGGAGCCTGGACATTCACGCTGCCCGAAGGGGCCAGGGAGTCCGTGCAAGACGGCATCCGGGCATTCGGTTACGACAACGCCGTGTACCTGTTCACGCCGCCGGAACCGCTCGGGGGACGCACGCTGGAAGCCGTGGCCGCCGCCACCATGAAAGACATCACCCAGAACAACGCGGGCCAGCTTCAGGCCGGGAGCAAGCGCACGGCAGAGGGTGGACTGGTGATTTTGCCCTTCACGGGCGCGGTGACTGACCCCAGAACGGGCCAGAGCAACATTCAGACCTACTTTTTCTTTGCCAAAAATGACCAGTGGGGGCTGGCCCTGCTGATGATGAACGCTGGCGCAAATGCGGAAGAGGCGATGGCCCCGCTCGGCAGCGTGCAATTCTCGCCGGATAGGCCCAGTGCTCAGCAAAATGACGCGCCCACGCCGCCGCGCCTGCCCGCCCTGCCCTGGGCCACGCCCGCCCAGAACCGCACGGTGTCCAGCGTGCCGGGCATGGACTTTCCAGCCGCCCGCAAGAAGGGCCTGGACCCCAAACATGATCTGCTGCCCGACGTGTTTGACTGCTATTTCGTGGGCGAGTATTCCGGCGACGATGTTCGGGCCATGTCACCCACGCCTGACCTGCGGCTTCAGGTATCGGCCAGTGGCACGTATGCTCTCAACGACGGCGCGGCCAGATCCTCAGGGCGCTGGACAACCCGCAAGGAAGGCGGCAAGACCAGGAGTATTGGGCTGGAGGGACCAATAACGAACAGCAGAACTTATATCAATGGCATGGACAGCGGTCAGGAATTCAATGCCACCCATGCGGCCAGCAAGCGTGATGTCCGCTGTTATCAAGCCGGGCCAGGTGCCGAACTGCTACGCCTGGAACTGACCCGAAAACGCATTGGCAACGAAACGCTGACCTGCCAGGACGCGGGCGGCGGCGCTCCGTACACACTGACCTTTGGCGACGGCACGTACAGCACGCCCAGAGGCAGCGGACGCACCCGGCTGGGGTTGTCCGGTAGCGGCTCTGGCTGGCAGGGGCTGGCAAGGTTCACGGGCGGCCCCTTTGACCTCAGCGCGGGCGAGATGACCGAGGACACGGAGGGCAACCGCACCCTGAGCATCAGTGAGAAGATGACCGAGAGCCGGGGCTTCTGGTACACCAGCACCACCACCACGCCGATTGCCCTGTGCCGCGCCAAAACCACACCCAAACCCGCGCCGATCTATGGCCGGAGCGCCGCACCCAGAACGGGACTCAAGGGCGGGCCAGACGGGCTGTTCGTAAGCCTGCAAAACCATCCATATATGTCTGGTCTCATCCTCTTGCAAAACTATCAACTGGAACTCAGTTTGTTCCGACCCGACGGCTACCTGCTGGCGGACATTGACCCCACCCAACTGGGCGGCTTGCCCGACTGCGCCCGCACCAAACCGAACGGCGATCCCTTCTGCGACCGCTACGAACTGACGGGCGGCAAGCTGCGAATGCAAGACCATGACCTCACCTGGAACGACGCCGAAGCCTTCAAAATCACGCCCGCAGGCTTTACCCTGGGCGACACCACCTATTCCCGCGCCCTGCCCGTCAAGGCCGCTGACCTGGCCGGAGTGTTCAGCACAGAGGATTTCAGGGGCAACGGCCCGATTGGGGGCGCACTCGGCGGCGGCGCGGGCGTCTACAACTCGCTCTCCAGCGGCTATCAATTTACAAAGAACGGCAAATTCAACTGGAAATACAGCTCCACCACCACCACGCTAATCTCGCCCAGCCTGATTACCGGGGGCGGCGTGTCGGGCGGTGGAGGCAATACCCGCAGGGACGGCGGTCAGGGCAGCTACAGCCTGAAAGACAACTGGCTGACCCTCACATTCAGTGACGGGCGCACGCAACGGCTGTACGTGTACTCTCAGCCTGCCGCCGATCTGAAGAATGACCCAACGCTGGGCAACCGCCTGAATATTGGCGGAACCTGGCTGAATAGAGCGCCGGAGAAGTAGTCGCGTACTTCTATGGCACTACTTCTGCACCACGAAGCCCGCATCCGTCAGCTTCAGCAGAGCCAGATCAAAACCCATGCCGCGTGAACCTTCCGTCAGGCCATCCGCGAATTCCTGGAAGCTGGCCGGGTCATTCTTCCAGCCCTCGGCCAGCACGCCGAACAGCGCAACTTGCAAGATCAACGTGTCCGACATCTTCTGCTTGCCCATGTCGTCCAGCTTGGTGATCTCGGGAATGGCCAGCATCAGCGTCTGCATCTGCTGTCTCAGGGCCGTCATCTGGGTGCGGGTGGGATCATCGCCCCGGCCCTGGGTCATCATCCAGGCGTAACCCCAGTAGATGGCCCAGGTGTCGGCCAGATTGCTGGTACCCAGGCCGAACCTGCTCTTCGCCTCCTTGTCCAGCTCGGCGAATACGTCAGCGCTCTTGAAGAGCTTCTGCCACTCCGCTCCCGATTCTGGGCTGGAAGCTGAGATCTCCTTCACGAAGCCGTTGATGGCCTCCTGGCGCACGGCGGGCGAGACCTTGAACTTCAGGATTTCGGGCTTGGCAAGTGGTTTGAAGGGCGTAGGCGCGGGCGTGGCCGTGCTGGGCGTCTGCCCCGCTGGCGCTGGCGTGCCGCCCACCTGGTTCATCAGTTTGAAAATGGAACCTGACAACCCGGAAGCGCTGGGGGCGCTTTGGGCCTGAACGGCTGTTCCCAGCGTCAGCATGAGGGCCAGAGCAGGAGCACGTTTGGGCATGGCGTCAGGGTATACCGCCGGGGCTGGAGCGAATCGAAACGCCTCATACCCTCAACGCGTCCGCTCACCAGCGGAACAGCAAGACCGGGAAGGGCTGCATTGCAGTGGGCGCCCATTCGTTAGACTCCCCTACACATGCGCCTGGCCATCATCGCGGACATTCACGGCAACCTGGACGCGCTACGGGCGGTGCTGGCCGACGCTCAGGCGCAGGGCGCAGAGCAGTTGGTTGTCAACGGCGACGTGGTCAACCGGGGACCGGACTCGGTGGCAGCGCTGGAAACGCTGCTTGCGCGGGATGACGTGAGCTTCACGCTGGGCAACCACGACGACCTGCTGCGAATGTGGGACGCCCGCAGCCCGGACCTGCCCGCCGAATGGTTCAGCGATCCCTTCTGGGGGGCCACCGCCTGGAGCGCCAAACAACTGAACAGCGCCGGACTGCTGCATGTTCCCGCCGACTGGCCCCTGACGCGGACTGTGCAGATTCCAGGGCTACCCAGCATGCTGATCGCCCACGGCTCCCCGCAGCATTACCGCGAGGGCCTCAGCGAGAGAACCAGCCCCGAACGCGTGCAGGAGCTGAGCGCCGGACACGGCGTCCTGATCGGCTCGCACATCCACCGCCCCGCGCAGGCACAGGTAGGCGGCGTGCTGGTGCTGAACACGGGAGCGGTGGGCGCACCTGCAAACGGTGATCCGCGCGCCCAGTACCTGCTCCTGACAGCGGGAGCGGACGACTGGCACACTGAATTCCGGGCCGTTCCCTATGACCGTACAGGTGTGCTGGCACGCTTCGGCAGCAGCGGTCTGCTGGACACCGGCCTCAGCGCGCAGATTTTCCGGGAAGAGATCATCAGCTCACGCAGTCTGTACACGCCGTACTGGTCCTGGACCGAGAACGGGGGGCTGCCGCGCAATGCACAGACCTGGGACACCTTTCTGCGCCGCCTTCCCGCCCGGCGGCCATAAAAAACCCGCCCAATCAAGGGCGGGCAGGGGAATCTAGGAAAGCTCTACTTGAAGTCTGGCTTTACTTGAAGTCCGGGGGAATCAGGACGCTATCAATGGGATAGACGGCGCTGTTGCCCACGATGATCGGGGTCACGTTGACCATTGCGCCGGTAATCACGTCGCCCGTCAGCACGCCGATGCTCAGCACGCCGCCCTTGGTCTGGAGGTCCAGGCTGCTGCCTTCCAGGCTGCGAAGCTGTGCGCCCATCAGATCGGTGTCGGTCACGCGGCCAGTCACCACATGGAACGTCAGAACCTGCTTGAGCAGGGCCTTGTCGGCCATCAGGCGGTCCAGCGTGGCCTTGGGCACCTTGGCGAAGGCATCGTTGGTAGGAGCGAAGAGGGTCACGTCGCTGGCCATCAGGGGCGTGGTCAGCTCAGCGGTCTGAAGCAGGCTCAGCAGGGTGCTGAACTGAGGCTCGGAGGCCAGACGCTGCTCCAGGGTCATGGCACCCGTGGCGGCTGCCGGGGTAGGCGAAACGGGTGCTGCCGGAGGCGTCATCACGGGCGCAGTGGCCGCAGGAGCGGTTGCAGCAGGTGCGGCGGCGGCAGGCGCAGGCAGATTCAGGTCAGGAGCGATCAGCACCGTATCAATGGGATAGACGGCACTGTTGCCGACAATGATCGGAGTGACATTTACAGTCGCGCCGGTGATGTCGCCGTTGTTCAGCACGCCAACCATCAGTACGCCTGCCGTGTCCTTGAGATCCAGGCTGCTGCCTTCCAGGCTGCGGAGCTGCGTGGTCTTGAGGTCCGCTTCCATGACGCGGCCACTGACCGCGTGGAAGCTCAGGGCCTGCTTGAGCAAGGCCTTGTCGGCCATCAGGGCGTCCAGCGTGGCCTTGGGCAGCTTGGCGAAGGCATCGTTGGTGGGCGCGAAGAGGGTCACGTCAGTGGCCATCAGGGGGGTGGTCAGTTCAGCGGTCTGGAGCAGGCTCAGCAGGGTGCTGAACTGAGGCTCGGAGGCCAGACGCTGTTGCAGGGTCATGGCACCCGTAACGGCTGCCGGGGTGGGCGAGACGGGTGCCGCGGGGGGCACGGCCACTGGAGCAGGCGCAGCAGGTGCCGTAGCCGCAGGTGCCGCAGCAGGTGCGGCGGTGCCCAACGTCAGGTCCGGGGGAATCAGGACGCTGTCGATGGGATAGACGGCGCTGTTGCCCACGATGATCGGGGTCACGTTCACCATTGCGCCGGTGATCACGTCGCCCGTCAGCACGCCGATGCTCAGCACGCCGCCCTTGGTCTGGAGGTCCAGGCTGCTGCCTTCCAGGCTGCGAAGCTGTGCGCCCATCAGATCGGTGTCGGTCACGCGGCCAGTCACCACGTGGAACGTCAGAACCTGCTTGAGCTTGGCGTCATCGGCCATCAGGGCGTCCAGGGTGGCCTGGGGCACCTTGGCGAAGGCGTCGTTGGTGGGCGCGAAAATGGTCACGTCGCTGGCCATCAGGGCGTCGGCCAGTCCGGCCTTCTGGATCAGGCTCAGCAGGGTGCTGAACTGGGCTTCACCTTGCAGGCGCGTGACCAGGGTCTCGGCCCCGGTGGCCGTGGTGGTGGCGGCAGGTGCTGGAGCTGGTGCGGGCGTTGCCACAGGTGCGGGCGTTGGCGCGGGCGCAGCAGGTGCAGGCGCGGCGGCGACAGGAGCCTCAGCCGGGGTGGGTGGGGCAGGCAGCTTCAGGGTGGGGGGCAACAGCACCTTGTCGATCACGTAGATGATGCCGTTGTCGGCAGTATCCACGGAGCCGGTGACCTTAGCGTCGCCCACCATCTGGGTATCGCCGTCTTTCTTGACATTCAAGCTGCTGCCTTCCAGGCTGCTGATCTGGCTTTCCGCCGCCACCTGATCTGCCGTCATCTTGCCCGTCGCGATGTGGTACAGCAGCACCTGCTGCAGCGTGTCGGGATCACTGGCGATCAGGGCCAGCGTCTCGGGATCAACGGCAGCGAACGCCTCGTTGGTGGGGGCGAAGATGGTGTACTCGTTGTCCATCAGGATGTCGGTGATGCCTGCGTCGCTGAGCAGATCGCGCAGGGTGCTGAAGCGGTCGTCGGAGACGATCACGTCGTACAGCGAGTTGGTGTTCATCTCGGCCATGTCGGCGTCGGCGCTGGGATCAGCCGTGGCCGTATCCGTGGTCGCCGTGTCGGTGGTCGCCATATCCGTCGCGGCAGTGTCCGTTGCGGCGGTATCGGTGGTCGCCGTATCCGTCGCGGCAGTATCCGTCGAGGTGGTGGCGTCCGTGGTCGTCGTGGCCGCAGCGGTGTCGGCACTCATGGTCGCGCCGCTCAGGGGCAGGGCAGGAATATCGGCGATGCTGGTGGCCGCCTGGGCCATCGGCATTTCCGGCGCGGCCTCGGCCACCGGCTCCTCAGCGGGTGCGGGCATCTCGGCGGCAGGCTCTTCGGCGGGGGCCTCGGCCACCGGCTCGGCTTCCTGCACGGCAGGCTCAGCCGCAGCCACCGGGGCCGGCATCAACACGGTATCGATCACATGGACGATGCCGTTGCAGGCCACCACATCGGCCTTGGTGACGGTGGCGTTGTCGATCATGACCTTGCCGTCGCTGATCGTGACCAGGAAGCTCGATCCCTGAGCCGTCTTGCCAGAGGTCATGCCCATGACCTGCTTGGCCGTGACCTTGCCGGGCACGACGTGGTACAGCAGGATGTTCTTGAGGGCTTCAGGATCGTTGAGCACAGCGGCCAGCGTGTCACTGGGCAGCTTGGCGAAAGCGGCATTGGTGGGTGCGAAAACCGTGTAGGTTCCGCCCTGCAATGTCTCGGTCAGTCCAGCGGCCTCGACGGCAGTCGCCAGCGTGCTGAAGTTGGAGTCGCTGGTCACGATCTGCGCGATGGACATGCAGGTGGGGGCGGGCTTGGCGACAGGCGCGCCTGCACCGCCAGCCAAGGCGGGAGTGGCCAGCAAAAGGCCGAGCGTGATGAGACTGGTCTGCTTCTTCATGAATTCACCTCTGACAGATTTTAGGTTGCTAATCGTCCGACACTCAATCTTCACCACAGCAAGATGAAAAGCAACCTGTACAAGATTTGGGACAGATCATGTAAATGAAAAGGCCAGTAAGCCACGCCCTCTTCTCATCTAAATCACACATGGAAAAAATCTTCGTTTAGGTGTCTGGCCGACTTGCCGTGTAGCAGAAAGGCACGGCATTGCTCTCAGGCTCCGAGTAGACGACAGCACAACAATTTTAGGCTGCCACAGGAATGGATGCAGGCCGTGCCGACGACTCGGTGAAGAAGCGGTGAAAAGGCCATTACCTGACTGGTGGTTGAACGAATCGTGGCTGAATGCCGTATGGCTGAATGGGAGATACGGTGCCAGATCAGCCATTGCATCAGCCACCGTCCCCACCTCCAACGGCGTCTGGCCCGCTCCATGCGAGTGGAATCTCTGGCACATCGGCGGCGCTCCAGTGACATATCCACCCTGATCTGACCAATCCGTCCCCACCCAGAGGACAAAAGGCTCGAAGCCCGCGCTGGGAGACAAGCCATGAAAGTAATCTGAGCAAAAATCCTGCCACCCGCAGCAGCCCTCTGATGCGGTCCGAAACTCAGCCGGAGGGAAACGATTATTTAACGTGCGGTCAGTCAAACTTGTCGGTAGAAGGGCAGTCTTCGCAGGTCGGTGCCCGGGCAGAGGCAGGTTTGAAAGAGATTTGAAATACTTCATCTTTTAGGGTGGCCTTCGTATATTTTCTCTCTTTCCTGTCTGCCGTCAGATTCTCTTTAGCCCTGCATGAAGCTGACTTTGTCGCGGTAGTTTGCCGCCTGTGTCCTGCCCGGAGTTTGCCAGATGTCCACCCACACGCTGATCCAGACCCATACCATCGCGCTGTACACCGAGGGCACCTATCCCCAGGCCCACGGCGGCGTCAGCGTGTGGGTGGACCAACTGGTGCGGGGTCTGGGCGATCACCGGTTTGTGGTGCAGGCCATTTCCGGCATTCCCTTCGCCCGAGCGGCGGTGCAGATGCCCAGCAATGTGAGCTTCACGCAGGTGCCGCTGTGGGGTGCGCCGCCGTCCGCCCTGGTTCGCAACGACGCCGCCCGCAGGCGAGGGGCCGAGGGCGCTTACCTGACCCTGCTGGACGGGCTGTGTACGCTGGATCTGGACCTGTTCGCGGCAGGATTACAGGCGCTGAGTACGCTGGGCCAGGGCGGGGGCTTTACCGCCCTGCTGGACACGCCACGGGTGGCCCGGCTCACGCTGGACACCTGGGCGGGCCACGCGGCGCGGCAGGCGGGTTCCCGCGTTCGTGGCGAACCCCGGCTGCCGCTGCCTACCGTGGCCGACTCGCTGGACGCCCTGATGTGGCTGGAACACGCGCTGCGCCCACTGGGCCACGCGGCCCCGCAGGCAGAGGTAGGGCATGCCGTCAGCAATGGCTTCGCCGGGCTACTGGCGCTGCACGGGCTGTGGTCCCACGGCACCCCCTTCGTGCTGACCGAACACGGCGTGTACCTGCGTGAGCGTTACATGGAATTTCGCCGCAGCGCCTACAGCCCCGGCTTTAAAGGCATGCTGCTGCGCTTTTACCGCCTGCTGTGCAGTCTGGTCTACCGCGAGGCCACGCTGGTGCTGCCGGGTTCCCACTACAACCGCCGCTGGGAGGAGCGTCTGGGCGCGCACCCCGACAAGATCCACTGCGTTTATAACGGCATCGACCCGGACATCTTCCCGCACGCCGAGGAGGAACCGGCAGAGAGCGTGGTGAGCTGGGTCGGGCGCATCGATCCCCTGAAAGACATCGAAACGCTGATCCGCGCCTTCGATCTGGTGCGGCGACGCAACGCGGGCGCGCAGCTTCGGCTGTTCGGCGGCACCCCGGCGGGCAACGAGGGCTACCTGTTCCAGTGCCAGAGCCTGACCCAGCAACTGAATCTGACCGAGAACGTGACCTTCGAGGGCCGCATCGACGACATCACCGACGCCTACCGCGCCGGGCAGGTGGTGGCCCTGACCAGCGTCAGCGAGGGCTTTCCGTACACCGTGATCGAGGCGATGGCGATGGGCCGCCCACCCGTGGCCACCCGTGTGGGCGGCGTGCCCGAGGCGGTGGGCGACGCTGGACTGATCGTGCGCCCGCGCGACGTGATGGGCGTGGCCAGTGCGTTGACCCGCCTGCTGGACGACGCGCCGCTGCGTGCCCGCCTGGGCCGCGCCGCCCGCGAGCGCGTGATGGAACTGTTTACCTTGGACGGCTGTCTGGACGCTTACCGCCGGGCCTACCCGCTGGTAATCGCCGGGGGGAAAGGGCTGTGAACCGTGAAAGCAGCCGCGATACGGTGCGCTCCCGACTGCTCAGGGTGACGGGCGACAACAGGTTCAATCCGGTGGACCCGCCTTCAGTGCAGGCCCCGACACCACAAGCTTCTGATCCGGTTCCAAAACAGTCCGTTCAGTCCAGCCCCTTTGAGGACATAGGACTCCCTGACCCTCACCTCCAGGATATCCAGACCTGGGATGCACATTCCCTGGACACCCACTCTCTGGATACACAGTTCCAGCGGACGGCCCGCAGCCACACCGGCACGCGGACCAGCACTGCCCGCACCCGCCTGCAACTGCCCGGCGAACTGCCCGAGCGGCTGCGCGAGGTGGATCTGAAACTGGCCGCCGAGCGCGCCAGCGCCGTGGACGCCGAGGAACTGGCCGCCTATCTGGAGGCCGACGGGCTGGGCGACGAGATCCTCAAAGACCGTTACGGCGCGGACGGGCTGTTCGACGCTGCCGAGATGCTGTACCGGCAAAAAGGAACGGGAAGGGCGCTGGACCATGTGCCCGCGCCCGCCACCCCGGCCTTTCCCTGGCACATGCTGCCGCGCGGGCCGCTGTACCTGCTGCCGGGTCTGGCGGGCCTGCTGATCGCGGGCGCGCTGGGCAAGGCCGCCGAGAGCGCCTTCATTCTGGCGGCGGCCTTCGGCTGGGGCTGGACCATGACCGTGGCCGGGGTGCGCTACGCCGAACCCTTCGCGGTGCCGGGCCGCGCCCTGCGAACCACGCTCCTGGTCAGCGCCGGGGCCGGACTGCTGGGCGGGGCAGCCATCGCGGCGGCGCTGGGCGGCGACGTGCTGATCGGCGCGCTGGTAGGGGGCGCAGTGGCCCTGTCCAGCGGCGCGGCGGGCGTGCTGCTGTCGCTGGGGCAACTGGGGCAGTTTGCCGGGGCTTTTGCCAGCCCGCTGCTGGCCGCCGGAATCGTGATGTCGCTGCCCTCGCGCGGGGCGGCGCTGTTCGCGCTGGGGCTGCTGGCCGCCGTGCCCACCTTTACCGCCCTGAATGTAACCCGCCCACGCGGCAGCCTGAGCGCCAGCCTTTCCACCCTGCGCCCACACCTGCCCCATGCCGTGTACGGCTGGGCGATGGCCGCCGCCTTCGTGGCCCTGAGCTTGCGGATCGGCACCTGGCCGCTGCTGCCGGTGATCCTGGGGGCTGGGCTGCTGGAGGCGGGCGTGTGGCACGCCCAGGAGCGCCTCCAGGTCGCGGCGCGCACCCTGCGGACCCTGCCCGCGCTGCGCCGCGTGGGGTTGCCGACAGTCCTCCTGAGCGCCGCTGGCTATGGCCTGGCGCTGGGCGCGGGCGTGCTGCTGCTGTCCTGGCTGCGCCCACTCAACCTGAACCTCTCTTTGTTGACGGTGGCGCTGTACAGCGCAGCCCTGCTGCTCAGTTCCTGGCTGGCCAACCAGCGCCGTCTGGGCTTTCTGACGGTGGTCTGGGCACTTGGCGCAGCCGCGCTGGTACTGGGCCTGCCCCCACCCGCATTCGCGCTGTTCACGCTGCTCGCCCTGCTGTTTCCTACCCTGCACACCCTCTCTGACCCCAGGAGTTACCGCTGATGACCCAGACCACCCTGCCCAACCCCCACACCTCTACCTCTTCCCAGCGCCCGCTGGTGGCCGTGACCGGCGCGGACGGCTTTATTGGCTCGCACCTGACCGAGGAACTGGTCCGCGCGGGCTACCGCGTCAAGGCCATGGCCATCTACAACTCGCAGGGGTCCTACGGCTGGCTGGACACCGTGCCCGCCGAGACCATGCAGCATGTGGAGGTCCAACTGGGCGACGTGCGCGACGCGGGCAGCGTGCGGGCGCTGATGCGGGATGCCCAGACCGTCTACCACCTGGCCGCCCTGATCGCCATTCCGTACTCCTACGTCGCGCCGCGCTCCTACGTGGAGACCAACATCACCGGCACCCTGAACGTGCTGGAAGCCGCCCGTGACCTGGGCACCGGGCGCGTCGTGCATACCTCTACATCCGAGGTCTACGGCACCGCCCGCACCGCGCCCATCCACGAGTCTCACCCCTTGCAGGGCCAGTCGCCGTACTCGGCCACCAAGATCGGCGCGGACAAGCTGGCCGAGAGCTATTACCTGAGCTTCGAGCTGCCAGTGGTCACCATGCGGCCCTTCAACACCTACGGCCCGCGCCAGAGCGCCCGCGCGGTGATTCCCACCATCATCTCCCAGGTGGCGGCGGGGCGGCGCGAGATCAAGCTGGGCGACCTGCGCCCCACCCGCGACTTTAATTACGTGCTGGACACCGCCCGCGCCTTTCGCGCGGTGGGCGAGGCCGGGCCGGAGGTACTGGGCCGCGTGCTGAACGCCGGTTCGGGCCGCGAGATCACCGTGGGCGACACCGTCAAGCTGATCGGACAGGTGATGGGCGCGGAGCTAGACGTGACCCAGGAAGACGTGCGGCTGCGTCCCGAAGGCAGCGAGGTGATGCGCCTGCTGGCGGACCACTCCGAGCTGAGCAAACTGACTGGCTGGCAGCCGGAGGTGCCGCTGGAAGAGGGTCTGAAGCGCACTGCCGAGTGGTTCACCGACCCCGCCAATCTGGCCCGCTACCGGGTCGATCAATACACCGTCTGAGAGCAGCACAACACCTGAGAACAGGCTGAGCGTTAATTAACGGTCTGAAACTTCTCTGAAACGCGTCCAATGCTTCACTGACCGCAGATGAGGAAGAGTCCTCACCATGACCTCACCCCAGATTCATTCCTGCTCTCTGAAGACAGGAAAGGAGGAACCCATGCACGCAGTTATCCTGGCCGGAGGAAAAGGCACCCGCCTGCGCCCCTACACCACCTGTGTCCCCAAGCCGCTCGTGCCCATCGGCGATACCTACTCGATCCTGGAAATCGTGCTGCACCAGTTGCGCGCGCACGGTTTCACGTCGGTCACGCTGGCGGTGGGGCACATGGGCCACCTGATCCGCGCCTTCGTGGGAGACGGCAGCCGCTACGGATTAAAGGTGGAGTACACCGACGAGGAAACCCCGCTGGGCACCATTGGCCCAGTGCTGAACGTGCTGGACAGCTTACCCGAGCAGTTCCTGGTCATGAACGGCGACGTGCTAACCAATCTGAACTACGGCACCTTCCTGCAGCGCCACATTCAATCAGAGCGCTCCGTGACCGTGGCCACCTACAACCGCGAGATCAAGAGCGAGTTCGGCGTGCTGGACATCAATGAGGCCAGCAACCAGATCGTCGCCTTCCGCGAGAAGCCCACGGTACATTTTCAGGTCAGCATGGGCGTCTACGCTATTTCCCGTGGGGCTTTGCGCGGCTACACGCCGGGACAGGTGCTGGGCTTCGACACCCTGATGCTGGACCTGCTGGCCGCCCAGGATTTCCCCGGCAGCGACCTGTTCGGCGGCTACTGGCTGGACATTGGCCGCCCCGAGGACTACGACATGGCCAACCGCGAGTGGCAGGAGATGTCCGCCATCCTGCTGCCGCACCTGACCCTGAGCGCTGCCGACTAGAATGCCCGACGCTGATCTGCCCGGCTTCCCCAGGCCCTGGCCCTCAACTGGTCCGGTGCTGGTGCTGGGCGCACGCGGCTTTCTGGGCGCGCAGATCGTGGCCGGGGCGCGGGCGGCGGGCCACGAGGTCCGCACCGCGCCGCCGGGCGATCTGACGGCGGCCTCGCGCGCCGACTGGGACGCCCTGCTGGACGGCGTTTCGGGCGTGATCAACGCCGCCGGACGCACCTTCGGCAGCCCCACCGAGCTGACCCGGGCCAACGCCCTGCTGCCCGCGCGGGTGCTGGAAGAACTGACCCGCACGGGCGCTGGGAGCGTAAAGCTGGTCCATCTGGCCTCTGCCGCCGAGTACGGCGCGGTGCCGGAGGGCCACGCCTCGTGCGAGGACGATCCGGCCTGTCCCCTGTCGCCCTACGGCGCGTCCAAGCTGGCCGGAACCGTGCTGATCCTGGAGGCCGTCCGCAGCGGACGCGTGCAGGCGGCAGTGCTGCGCCTGACCAATCCGCTGGGCGCGGGTATCAGCGCGGGCACCCTGCCGGGCCGGGCTGCCCACGAGCTTTCGGTGGCGGCGCTGGAAGGCCGGGATACAGTGCTGCCTCAAAACACGGTGCGCTTCGGCCCGCTGGGGGCGCGGCGTGATTTCGTGGACGCCCGTGACGTGGCCCGCGCCGTGTGCCACGCCCTGACCTCGGACCTGAGCGGCGTGGTCAATGTGGGCAGCGGTCAGGCGCGTCCGGTGCGCGATCTGGTGGACGGACTGGTGGCCCTGACCGGCTTCCGGGGCCAGATTCTGGAAGACGCCCCCGGCAGCCCCCGCAGCGGCGACGTGCCGTATCAGCGGGCTGACATCTCGCGCCTGCTGGACAGCGGTTTCACACTGCGCCACAGCTTTGGCGACTCGCTGGAGGCGCTCCTGCGGGGGCTGGAGCCTGCCGAGGGGAGAACTGCCGTCATGGGCTGAGACCCCGGCCCCCACCGATGTTTTCCGGCTGCACTCCCTTCAAGCCCCCACCTTCATGCCCCACACCCCACCTGCTGACGAGATTCACACCTCTTTGCCCTGCGTCGTCATCGTGAAAGACCAGATCGCCCCCGGAACCGAGGAATCTGCCTATGAATAAGAAACTGCTGCTGTCCGCCCTGACCCTTTCGCTGCTGCTGGGGTCCTGCGCCGCGCCGCCCGAGGCTGGCACCGGCCCCTCCGCGCCCGCCGTGGATTTCCCTGTTCCAGACGACGCCAGCGCGCCCGACGGCTCCGGGCAGATCATCGTGCCGCGCAGCGATTACAACCGCGACCACAGCAACGATCACAACGACGAGATCGCGATCATTCCCCCGGACCCCAAGCCGGGCAACCTGCCCACCCACGCCCGTCTGGGCGAGGCCACTGTTCTCAAGGGCACCCGCCTGAGTGCCCAGGCGCTGCCGGGCAATGCCCAGACCGACAGGGTGGCCCTGAAAGTGCTGGTGGTCAGCAGCGGCGCGGGCGATTTCGGGCTGGACAGCGCCACGGCCATGCTCCAGCAGGGCGGCGTGCCCTACGACGTGCTGAACGCCAGCACGCAGACCCTGGGGCAGGGCAACCTGATCAACGCGGACGGCAGCGGCAAGTATCAGGGCGTGATCCTGACCAGCAACGCGCTGGTGGCCGAGACCAGTCCTGGCGTCTACACCAGCACGCTGGACAGCAGCGAATGGGACACCCTGTTCCAGTATGAGGCGGCCTACAAGGTGCGGCAACTCGCGCTGTACGGCTACCCCGGCGTGGCACCGGAAGATTACGGCCTGCGGGCCGTGGCGGGGGCAGAGACCTCCACGACTTCGATGGCCCCCAGTAGCGCGGGCAGGGGCGTGTTCAAAGACCTGACTGGCACGGCGTTGCCCGTCCAGTACGCCTACAGTTACCCTTCCGTTCTGGAAAGTGTTCCTGGCGTGACCACCACACCGCTGCTCACCGATCCGCAGGGCCGCGTGCTGGCCGCCACCAGCACCGCCCCCGACGGACGCGAGCGGTTGCTGCTGACCGTCGCCGAGAACCCCTACCTGCGCCACACCCAACTGATGAGTTACGGCCTGGTGCAGTGGCTCACGCGCGGCGTCCACCTGGGCGAACACCGCCGCTTCCTTCAGGTGGATATCGACGACTACTTCCTGGACGGCGATCACCTGAACGCCCAGACCGGGCTGGTCTACCCCGCCCCCTTCCGCCTGAGCGGCTCGGACGTGCTGTCGGTGCGGGACCAGCAGACCGGGATCGAGCAGGCGTTTCCGGTGGCGAGCGCCTTCCGTTACGCGATGATGTTCAACGGCGGCGGCGCGTTCCCCAACGCCCCGGCGTCGTGCAACCTGGGGATCAGCACGCCGGACCTGCTGACCAGCGTGACCAAATGCGTCAAGGGCAGCTTCGACTGGGTCAACCACACCCGCGATCACCAGCGCATGGACGTGATGGACCTGAAGACCGCCAAGGGACAGGTGGGCGGCAACGTCACGATTGCCAACAAGCTGGGGCTGCCCTTCAGTAAGCAGACCCTGTTGACCGGCGAACACAGCGGACTGGGCAACATGGACCCCAACGACGACGGCACCCACAACGACGAGGGAACGGTTGGCCCCAAGGTGGATCTGGGGCTGGGCCGCAGCAACCCCAACATGCTCTCGGCAGCCACCAGCGCCGGGGTGCGCTATATCGCCTCCGATCACAGCGTCGCCAGTGAACGCGACGACTCGTGCGCGACCTGCGGCGTGCAGCATCCCCTGAATGCCAATATCTTCCTGGTGCCGCGCTGGCCCACCAACGTGCATTACCACGTCACCACGCCCGATGAGGCGGCGGCCTCCTACAACAGCATCTACGCCCCCGGCGGCATCCGCCCGTACTGGGACCACAAGCTGACCTACGAAGAGATCATGGACAAGGACAGCGACCTGACCCTGAACCATATCCTGGGCGGCTACGCCTTCACCCATTACATGCACCAGCCCAACCTGTACCAGTACGCCCCCGGCAAGAGCCTGGCCAGCGACTGGGTGCGCGCGGGGCTGACCAAATACAGCCTCTACAGCACCCTGCCCCTGAACACCTACAAGTGGGACGATCTGGGCGCGTACATGCAGCGCCACACCCTGGAGGAAAAAGCCAAGGCGGCAGGGAGCGTTAAGGGCATGTGGGACCGTAAGACCAACACCGTGATCCTGAGCAACCTCTCGGCGGGGACGGCTCCGGTCACCCTGACCGGTGCGAATGCAGGCAGCCTGTACGGAGCCTACAAATCACAGGTGGTCAGCCTGAATGGTAGCAAAACCGTGCCAGTCACGCCGCAGTAAGGCGAGACCGTTGTTCCACGCTGCTCCGCTCCATGCTGGCTGAGGCCGGGCAGATTCACGAAGAAAACAATTTGGTGCCGGGATTGTATGACAGACAGCAGTCCGAGCCAGACCTTCGATCCCCGTCAAACCTCATTTTCCCGGCTGCAACACATGAAACCAACATCTGGTTTTAAGGAGTTTACGCGATGAAACCCCAGACCCTGCTGTCCGCCCTGTCCCTGACCCTGATTCTGGCTGCCTGCGCTGGATCGCCGACCCCCGGCACGACCAATAACACAGGCCAGGTGCCCGGTTCCACCAGCGATCTCAATACTGTTCCGAAGGCCGTCGGGCCGGATACGGTAGAACCGGCTTTCGACAACGTTCCCATTGTGTCGGGAGACGTACATTACCAGGCTCCTGAGCCTATTCCTGGCAAACTGCCGAAAGACGCCCGGCTGGGCGAGGCCACCATTCCCAGTGGTACGCGTCTGAGTGCTCAGGGGTTGCCGGGCAATGCCCAGACCGACAGGGTGGACCTGAAAGTGCTGGTCCTGAGCAGCGGTGCGGGGGACTTCGGCATCGACAGTGCCACGGCCATGTTGCAGCAGGGCGGCGTGCCCTTCGACGTGCTGGACGCCAGCCAGCAGACTCTGGATCAGTCGCGGCTGATCAATGCCGACGGCAGCGGCAAATATCAGGGTGTGATCCTGACCAGCAGCTCACTGATCAACGAACCTAGCCCTGGCAACTTTATCAGCACGCTGGACAGCGGCGAATGGGACACCCTGTTCCAGTACGAGGCGGCCTACAAGGTGCGGCAACTGGCGCTGTACGGTTACCCCGGTGTCGCACCGGAAGATTACGGCCTGCGGGCGGTGCCGGGCGCGGAGACTTCCACAACGTCCATGACCCCCACCAGCGCGGGCAAGGCAGTGTTCAAGGACCTGACTGGCACGGCATTGCCCGTGCAGTACGCCTATAGCTACCCTTCTGTGCTGGAAAGTGTTCCTGGCGTGACCACCACACCGCTGCTCACCGATCCGCAGGGCCGCGTGCTGGCCGCCACCAGCACCGCCGCCGACGGGCGAGAGAGATTGCTGGTTACCACCGCTGAGAACCCGTATCTATTGCACACCGAATTGATGGGTTACGGCCTGGTGCAGTGGTTGACCAAAGGAGTCCATCTGGGCGAACACCGCCGCTTCTTACAGGTGGATATCGACGACTTTTTCTCGGCTGGGGATCAACTGAACGCGCAGACCGGCCAGTTGTACACCAAACCCTTTCGCGTGAGCGCTGGCGACCTCATTTCGGTGTACTACCAGCAGCGCGATATCCGCAGCACCTTCAAGGCAGCCAGCAACTTCAGGTATTCCCTGGTCTTTAACGGTGGGGGCGCAAAAACATCGGCCTTCGGCTCCTGCCTGTTTTACTGGCTCAGTTCGGACCAATTGACCAGTATGGCTAAGTGCCTGAAAGATGATTTTGATTGGGTCAATCACACCAAAGACCATCTGCGTATGGACGTGATGGATCTGAAAACGGCCACCGATCAGATTGCGGGCAACTTCACGATTGCCAGCAAGTTGGGCCTTCCCGTCAACCGCAAGAGTCTGGTGACGGGCGAACACAGCGGGCTGGGCAACATGGACCCCACCGACGACGGCAGCCACAACGACGACGATGTCAACCTGCCCAAACAGGATCTGGGCCTGGGGCGCAGTAACCCCAATATGTTGCAGGCTGCCGACAGCTCTGGGGTGCGCTATCTGGGTGCCGACCACAGCGTCGCCAGCCAGTGGGACGCTTCATGCCTCACCTGCGGCGTGGTGCATCCGCTGGACAACAAACTGTTCGTGATGGCGCGCTGGCCGATCAATATTTACTACTACGCCACCAATCCCGCCGAGACGCTCAAGGGCTACAACAATGTCTATGCCCCTGGCGGCACCCGGCCTTACTGGGACCACGCCCTGAACTACAGTGAATTCCTGGACAAGGAAAGCGATCTGGCCCTGACGCACATGCTGGGCGGCGGCGCCTTCCCGCACTACATGCACCAGACCAACCTGAATCAGTACGCCCTGGGCAAGAGCGTGGCTTCGGATTGGGTGCAGGCGGCCCTGAGCAAATACAGCAAGTACAGCACCCTGCCGCTGAACACCTACCACTGGGATGATCTGGGTGCGTATATGCAGAGCCACACCACCGAGGAAAAAGCCAAGACGGCGGGTAGCCTCAAGGGGATATGGGACCGCAAGACCAACACGGTGGTCCTGAGCAACCTGTCGGCGGGCACGGTCCCGGTCACCCTGACCGGCGCGGACGGGGGCAGCCTGTACGGAGCCTACAAATCTCAGGTGGTCTCCCTGAGCGGCAACCGGACCGTGGGGGTCACGCCCCGCTAGCGCCATTCCATTCATCATCCAGTCGGCCTGCCCGGACTTCCAGGGGGCCGTCCATTTTTGCCTCCACTCATTTTTCACCACACTCAGGACTATCCATGACGAAATTGAAAACGCTGTTTCCACCTGCCCTGCTGCTGTCCGCCGCCCTGATCCTGACCGGATGCGGAGGCGGCAGCGCCCCCAGCACCTCTGGTTCCACCCCGGATGGCAAACCCGACACCAGCATCGTCGGTGAGAACGGCGTCAAGCTCAGCGAGATCGACCGCTACGGCGAGAACGTTTCAGCCTCCGAAGGCGGCAATCTGACGCCCACCGGAGCAGTGGCCGGGGACATCAGGCGGCTGCTGCCCCAGGGCTTTTCCGCGCAGCGTCTCGGCCCGGCGCGCATTCCCGCCGCCGGACGCCTGAACGCCCAGAGTCTGCCCAGCAACGCCCAGACGGGCAAGGTGGCCCTGAAAATTCTGGTGCTGCACGCTGGGGCCGCCGACTTCGGGCTGGCCCCTGCCAAAGCCCTGCTCTCCCAGCACGGCATCGCCTTCGACACGCTGGACGCCACGGCCACGGACCTGAACTTGGCCTCATTGATCGGGACCGATGGCGTGGGCAAATATTCGGGTGTGATCCTGGCAAGCAATTCACTAACCATCGAGAGCAGTCCCGGCGTGTTTACCAGCACCCTGAACGATGCCGAGTGGGTCACCCTGTTCGAGTACGAGGCGGCCTACAAAGTGCGCCAACTGGCCCTGTTCGGTTTCCCCGGCATTGCGCCGGAAGATTACGGCGTGCGGGCCGTGCCCGGGGCAGAGACAGGGACTTCCGACGCCACGGTGACGGCAGGCGGCAAGGCGGTCTTCAGCGACCTGACCGCCAACACGGTACCGGTGCGGTTCTCGTTTGCCTATCCCAGCCGCCTGGAGCCGGTGGCAGGCGTGACCACCACGCCGCTGCTGACCGACGCCAACGGCAACCTGCTCGCGGTCAGCAGTACCGCCGCCGACGGGCGTGAGCGGCTGCTGCTGACGATGGCCCAGAACGAGTACCTGACCCATACCCAACTGCTGGGGTACGGGATGGTGCAGTGGCTGACCAAAGGCGTCTACCTGGGCGAGTACCGCCGCTACCTGGGCGTGGACATCGATGACTGGTTCGCCACCGGGGACCGCTACGACGCTCCCACCAAGACCGTGGTTCTCAACGCCTTCCGCCTCAAGGCCACCGACGCGGTTTCCACGCGTGATCAGCAGACTGCCGTCCGCAAGGACTTCCCGGCAGCAAAAAACTTCACCTATTCCATGGTGTACAACGGCCTGGGTGCGGATATCCTGGCCCCCAAGACCTGCTCGCCCTCCGCCAAGGTCAAAGATCCCCTGAGCGCCGTGAGCAAGTGCCTGGGCCGGGATTTCGACTGGGTCAACCACACCCGCGATCACCCGCTGATGGATAACCTGTCGCTGAACGAGAGCTTCAACCAGATCTTTCAGAACACCCTGATCGGCCTGTTCATGGGCCTGAAACTGAGTGAGAAGAGTCTGGTGACCGGCGAACTCAGCGGCCTGGGCTGGAAGGCCCCTGCCGAGGACCAGCCCAAGGTGGATTACGGCCTGGGCGCCAGCAACATCAACTTCCTGAACGCCGCCACCCTCTCAGGCATCAAGTACGTGGCCTCCAACCGCAGCGTCGCCAGCCACTGGGACGCGAGCTGCCCCACCTGCGGCATCTTCCATCCGCTCAAGCCGGGCATCCTGCTGATTCCGCGCTGGCCCAACAACGTCTTTTATTACTCCAGCACCCCGGATGAGGCGGCCACCAGCTACAATGCGGTGTATGCCCCCGGCGGCACCGCACCGTACTGGGACCACGCCCTGAGCTACGCGGAATACCTGGACAAGGAAGGCGACATCGGATTGCAACACGTCCTGTCGGGGGCCGCCTGGCCGCACTACATGCACCAGCCCAACCTGAACCAGTACGCCCCCGGCAAGAGCGTGGCCACCGACTGGGTGCGCGCCGTGCTGGACAAGTACAGCGCGGCCAGCACGCTGCCAGTGAATACTTTGGCCTGGGACGATCTGGGCGCGTATGTGGACCGCCACACCCGCGAGGAAAAGGCCAAAGCAGCGGGCCAACTGGGCGCGGTGTGGGACCGCAAGACCAACAGCGTAGCAATCACCAGCCGCGCGGGCACCCTGCCCGTCAGCCTGACCGGGGCGACTTCCGGGTCTGCTTACGGCGGGGCCCGCATCCTGAACCGCACCGTCGGCGGCACGGTCAACGTCGCCGTGACGCCCAGGTAAGGGTTGCTCACGGCCATTACCGCTCTCTCGCCCCACCTGCCCCTGAGCGTCTATTACGGCCCGCCCACCCCGCAGGCTTTAAAGACGCTGGGCGGCTTCGGAACGGTGGTGGTGCAGACCACGCTGTACCAGCCGGCCCAGCTCGACGCCCTGCGCGCGGGCGGCACGCGGGTGCTGGGGTATCTGAGCGTGGGCGAGGACCACCCCCTGGGCGACTACCGCTGCGCGCCCGGCTGTCAGGCGTACCACCTGGAGGTCAACCCGCAGTGGGGCAGCGTGAAAGTGGACGCCACCAACCCCGCGTGGTGGGCCGAACTGCTGCGCCGCGCCGACCTGGAACTCAAGCACGCCGACGGCCTGATGCTCGACACCCTGGACAGCGCCGGGACAGAGGCGACGCTGGCACTGGTGCAGACGTTGCGGACAGCCTTTCCCAAGGCCACGCTGCTGGCCAACCGGGGCTTTGGGCTGCTGCCGGGTCTGGCACGGCTGGTGAACGGGGTGCTGTTCGAGGGCTTTTCCACCACGCACACCCCCGCTTACGCCGCGCTGGACAAGGTGGGGCGCACCTACACCGCCCACTGGCTGAAAGAAGTGCGGGCCACGGGCCTGAGCGTCTGCGCGCTGGACTATGCCGACTCCCCAGCGCTGGCCCGCGCCGCACGCGAGCGGGCCGCGCAGTACAACGTGCAAACCTTCGTCACAGACCGCGCCCTCTCGCTGGCTGGAGGTCTGCACTGAATACAGTCTCAGACTTTCTTTCCCGGTCCCGCCTCGTGCGGTGGCCGGTTCTTCTCTCTCCCCTCCTGCTTGGTCTGGGTTGGACGCTTGCGGCAGGCGGCGCGCAGGCAGATACGAGATCAGACCAGTTGCGGGCCGCACGCACCTGGGCCATTCAACTGGGCGGTCTGGGCGGCGCGGATGGGCCGCGCCTGGCCCCGCTGAAACGCGCTCCCTTTGGTCTACTGGTCATCGAGCCGAACGACGACGACGGCCAGCCCTGGAGCCGCGCCGAGGTGGAAACCGCCGCACAGAGTAAATTGCTCGTCGCCTACCTGAGCGTGGGGGCCGCCGAGGATTACCGCCGTTACTGGCAGGCGGGCTGGAAGGTGGGACAGCCGGACTGGATTTTAAAGGCTGATCCCGACTGGCCCGGCAATTACGACGTGGCGTACTGGAATCCGGCGTGGCAAAAGCTGGCACTGGCCGGGCTGGACACCCTGATCGATCAGGGTTTTGGCGGCGTCTACCTGGACCTGATCGACGCCTACATGCGCCGCCCGGAACGGCCCACCGCCCGCGCCGAGATGGTGCGCTGGGTCTGCGAGATCGCCGCGCACGCCCACGCCCGTGACCCTCAGTTTCTGATCATCCCGCAGAACGCCCCCGAACTGCTCTCTGACCCCGGTTACGCCGCCTGCGTGAACGCTACCGCGCAGGAAGAAACCTTTGTCTATGCCACGGATGAGGTCACGGAAGCCGGGCGGCAGACCGAACTGCTGGCCAGCTTCAAAGCCTGGCGCAAGCTGGGAAAGCCAGTGCTGACGCTGGATTACGCCTCGAATCCTGGCCTGATTTCGCAAACCTACAGCCGCGCCCGCGCCGCCGGGCTGGTGCCGTATGTCAGCGTGCGGAATCTGGACGTGCTGACGCCAGGGCGCTAAGCCAGAACGCAGAAGGAACAAAGGAACGAGGCAGCGTGGGACTATCCCGCCACGCTGCCTCTTCTCTATTTCCCAGCTCTATTTCCCAGCTTTTCAATCGGCACCCAGTCCCATGCCCTCGCTTTCGGCAACCCTGTCCTCGGCGGGCCGAGTCTCGGTCTCGGGCAGGTTGCGTTTGACCTCGCGCAGGGCGGAATGGATGATGCCCAGCGCCACGCTCATGGTCAGCATGCTGGAAAAGCCGAAGCTGACCAGCGGCAGCGGCACGCCCGTGACCGGGAAAACCCCGGCGGCAACGGCCAGATTCACCATCGCCTGCCCCACGATCATGAACATCGCGCCCGTCGCCAGAATGCTGGCCCCGTGGATCTCGGCAGTCATGGGCCGGATGCGCGCGGCCAGCTGCGAGGTTTGCAGGGCCACCGAAACGATCAGCCAGTAGCAGAACAGCAGCGTGACCACGCCCAGCAGCCCGGTGGTAAAGCCCACCGAGGCCACCACCATGTCGGTGTGGGCGGCAAAATACTCGTAGCGCCTGCCATCTGGCCCCTGGCCCCACCAGCCGCCCCAACTCAGGTCCCTGTGGGCCAGGCCAATCTGATCGAGGCCGATGGCCCGCTCCTCATCACGGACCTGATGGCCCTGCCACCGGGCCAGGATATAGGGGTGTTTCTCCAGGTAGACCGAGAAAACGGGCAGCGCCATCAGCGCTAGCGCAAACAGAAAGCCAGTGATGTTGCTGATCCGCACACCGGCGGCATACATCAAAATAATGCCCAGCCCGAACATCAAGACGCTGCTGCCCAGGTCCGGCTCGGCAAAGATCAGGGCGGTGGTCAGCACGATCATGACCGTGGCGCTCAGGAGCTTGTTCTGCACGCCCCGGCGCGAGAAGAACGACGCCAGCATCATGATCAGGCCCAATTTGGCCAGTTCGGAAGGTTGAAAGCGGAAGGGGCCGCCGAAATCCAGCCATCGTTTGGTGGCGGTGCTTTCGGCAGTGCCCACCCCGATCACCAGCACCAGCAGCAGCAGCAGCAGCGTGAAGGCCCAGAACGGCGGCCCCAACTTCAGAAAGGTTTTGGGCCGCAGCCGGGCCACCGCGAAGGTGATGCCCAGCGCCAGCGCCGTTTTCCAGCCGTGTTCCACGATCAGATCCGGGCGCGCGGCGGCGATGCCTAGCAGGCCCAGCGCCATGAGCAGCACCTGCGCGATGATCAGTTGCAGACTCATGCCCTTCATGCGTCCTCCTCCCTGGCAGGCTGCGCCAGAGCCAGCGCTGCCCGCCGGAAACTGTCGCCCCGCTGGGCGTAGTCCCGGAACTGATCGAAACTGGTGCCGATAGGGGCCAGCAGAACGGTGCCTTCAGTCCCCAATGCCTTCAGTCCAGCACGCGCCGCCGCTCGCATGGTTTCATCTCCATCAGCCCCGGAGACAGTCACAAAGGGCAGCCCCAGTTCGCGGGCCAGCTTCTCGCCGTCTTCACCAAAGGCGATCACGGTTTTCACGCGGCCCCGGGCGGCCTCACGCAGCGGCCCCAGCTCCGCCCCCTTGTCACGCCCACCCACCAGCCAGGCAATCGGCGGCCTCGCTCGCTCCAGCGCCGCCTGCACAGCGATGGTGCGGGTGGCGATGCTGTCGTCGATAAAGCGCACGCCGCTCACCTGCGCCACCGTCTCGAAGCGGCCCCGCTGTGGCTGGGCAGCGCGCAGGGCAGCGGCCAGCACCTCGGTCTGCACTGGGCGGCCCAGCCGGATCAGCATGGCCTCGGCGGCCAGCAGTGCGGCGGCGGCGTTGGCCGGATGGATGGCGTCGGGCAGTTCGGCAGCGGTCAGGACTTCCTCGCCACTGTTCAGCACCAGCCGCGCCGGGGAGAAAGCAAGGATCTCAGCGCGCGTGCTGATCTCCAGCCCCTCCGGGACGATCAGCACGTCGCCCTCCTGCTGCCCCGCCGTGATGTTCAGTTTGGCGGCGTGGTAGGCGGCCACGGTGCGGTGGCGGTCCAGATGATCGACACCCAGATTGGTGATCACGGCCACGGGCAGGCGCAGGCCGGGCACCCGTTCCAGTTGAAAGCTGGACAGTTCGGCCACCGCCACCGCTGCCGTGTCCACCACATCCAGCAGCGGCGGATCGATGTTGCCGCCCTCGCGCGCGCGAACTCCGCAGGCCCGCAGCAGCGAGGCGATCAGCACCGTGGTTCCGCCCTTGCCCGCCGTGCCAGTCACGCCCACGATGGGCAGCGCCAGGCGCAGGCGGGCGGCCAGCATCACCTCACCGATGATCTCCGCGCCGCGCCCGCGCAGGCTTTCCAGGTCCGGGTGATCGATGGGCACACCGGGAGCCGCCACGACCGTTGCGTAAGTGCCGCCCACGTCGCCGCGCCCGTAATGCAACTTATCCATCAACGCCAGATCTTCAGCAGAGGGCCGGGCGTCGTGCCACTGCGCCCGCGTTCCCTCTGAGGACAGAAACCGCGCCACGCCACGTCCACTGCGGCCCAGACCGTAAATCAGGAGACTTCCGTTGCCACCACTGCCTTCCCCCACATCCTGTTCCCCAGTCACGCCCCCAACATAGGGGAAAATCATGAATGTGGCTGGCAAATGCCTGGGGCCAACGCGCTGTGGCCCCGTATCAGATTCCGGGGCAGCGCAGACGATGCGGAACACTCCTGGCAGGCAGACCTAATACGGGGCGGATTCCGTCTGTCTCGTGGGCAACCCAGGCCATCGCCCGTTTGCCCACTCCACACCCGAAACCCACCCCTATCCTGCTCGCCCTACGCGCAGTTCGGCTTATTTGAAACTGGCGGTCTTAGCCGTGCCGGACACCATAAAGCCCACGTACTGGCCGCCCAGACCGTGGCCGGGCACGCCGCAGACCAAGTTGTAGGTTCCGGCCTTACCCACCTTGAACACCACCGTCTCGGCCTTGCTGCCCCCCGCGATGCCCCCGGCGAGTTTGGAGGTGTAAGCCTTGGCGAAGGCCGCATCCTTTTCCGTGATGCTGGACGGCAGCGTTGCGCCCTTGGTCACGACGGCGCTGTGGGGCATCATCCCGACATTCTTGAAGACCATCTTGACGGTCCATCCGGCGGGGATGGTAAATCCCTTCTTGCCGTGATCGGCCCCGTTAAAGTTCAGACCGCCGTTGTCGCTGCCCTCTCCGGCATTGACCGTAATGGTGGCAGTCTTGGTGGCCGCGTCATTGCTGACATAGGTTGCGGCGCTGGCCTGACCGAGCATCAATAGCCCGGCAACGAACAGAATCTTTTTCATGCCGCGAGTGTAGGACCGCCCTGCCCCGGCATAAGCCAACGCCTCACAATCGGTCTTCACCCTCTCTTGCGTGGTTTGGGTGGTTTCTTAGAGTGTGTGGCCCCGTTCATTCCTCTCCGGGGCAGGGGTTGCGGTCACTCTTCCACACGCACTTCTACCGCTTTTCCCTGTGGCAGCCGATAGGCGCGCAGCACCCGGTTTTGCAGGTCCGCGATCACATAGGGCACCGGGTAAGCGGCCAGACGCAGATCGGTGGAACTGGGCCACGCCGGGCCGCGCGGATGGCTGTGGTACAGCGCCACCAGGGCCAGACCGCCCCCGCGCATGGCCTTGAGGGCACGCAGCAGATGCACCGGATCTGCCAGATACTCGCGCTCCGGCTGCGGGGAAATGTTGGGCAGGGGGTACAGCGCCACGGCGCGGGCTTCCTCACGATCCAAATCCTCCGCCGTCCGGCCTGTGCCGCCCAGCGCGCCCACGCATTCGCGTGGAAACTCGCGGGCGGCGTGCGCCCACAGCGCGTCGGCCAGCACGGGAGGCAGAATCAGGGACACGCCCGCATTATGGAGCGCGGGGGCGGCGTGCCGCGCGGCACAGGTTCAAGGCGACGTGGGCCAGCAACCGCCCGTCCCTTTCTAACCTCAAACGCCGTACAGGACGACTCAATTTCCAAATGATCCGGCCCGCTTTGCGTTACACTGCCCGCTATGTCGAAGGCCCGCGCCAAAAATTCTCCCCCGGTCAGCCGTTTCGACGGCGAGGCGCTGGGTCTGGTGCTGTTCGCGGTGGGCATTTTTCTGGCGGTGACGCTGCTGCTGCCGGGCGAGGACGGGCTGGGAGCGGGCGGCGCGGTCACCCCCGGCACTGGCGGCGCGGCGGGGTTCATGGGCGGGGCGCGTTCACTGCTGCTGGACGGGCTGGGCTGGGGCGCGTACCTGCTGCCGATCATTCCCGTCGCCTACGGCGCGCTGGTCTTCCTGGGCCGTGACCTGAGAAACCTGAGCCGCCGGGTGCTGGGCGGCATTGTGGTGGTGGCCTCGCTGCTGGCGCTGCACGAGGTCGTTCAACCGGGGGCGGCGGGGCAGGGGGCCGTGGTGGTGATGCGTCCGCTGGTGGCAACCCTCAGCTACGCGGCGCTGCTGCTGCCCCTGATCACCCTGACGCTGGGGCTGGAGCTGATGCTGCGGCTGACCCCACTGAGCATGCTCAAGTCTGTTTTCCGGCGGCTCAGCATGCTGCTGGGCGGTGCATCTGCGGGGGTGCAGGGGGCCATCGAGGCACGGCAGGACGGTATCGAGTCGGCCCGCGCACGCGGCGGCGTGCGCGCCGGGCTGATGGCCCACGGGCGCGAGCTGGACACCCTGCGCCGCCTGTACCCGGATGCCAATGAGATCAAAACCCAGCAAACCGAACTCAAGACCGCCCAGCGCGAGATACGTGGCCAGGACGAGGCGGGCCTCAAGGGGCTGGAGCGGGATCTGAAGCACTGGCAGGAAAGTACGCGCATCTTTGTCGGCAACGGTGCCCGTGACCTGCGCGAACTGGTGGCCCGTGAAGCCCCCGACGCCGGGGCCGACGCCGAGGCCCGCGCCGCCGAGATCCGCCAGGGCCGCCATGAGCTGAGCGTGGCGCTGCCCAGCACCCAGGCGTGCGACGCGCTGGAACGCCTGCGCCGCGCGATGGTCTCCGAGATCCAGCGCCTGTCCGGGCGTGCGGGCAAGCTGGAGCGCGAACGCGTGGCCGCCGAGAAGGCCCTTGCAAAAGCCGACAGCGCTGCGCTGGCCCGCGAGTGGCCCGCCCACCGCGAACGGCAGGTGGCATGGCAGGAGGTCAGCCGAGATTTTACCGCGTGGCGCGCGCGGGCCGACGTGTATCCCGGCTGGCCCGATCTGGCCACCGCCTTTGACCGCGCCCCCACTGAAGTGGCCGGCGAACTGGCGGCGGCGCTGGCCGAGGACACCGACAGCACCCTGCGCGAGCAGGACCGCTGGAGACACCGGCTGGCGCAGGCCCAGGAGGACGCCCTGCGCCGCGCCGAGGCGATTACCGGGACGTCCACCCAGGAAGTGATTATCCCTGGCCCCGGATCTGCCCCAGCGGTGCCGCCCACGCTGGACTTCGACTTCGTGAACGCCAAGTTCTCGGAGGGCGAGGACTTTGTGGGTGGGCAGGCGTCGGGCGAGCAGATGACGGCCCCGCACGCCATGACCATCACGGCCACGCCAGCCCCGGCAGGCTGGGGAGCGCCGCCCGCCGCCACGCCGCACGCGCCCAACCGTCCCGAAACGGCTGAAACGGGCGGTGTCGATCCCTTTTCCGACTGGGACGACGACGATCTGCCATTTGGGCCTGCACCTAGTAAGACGGACCAGACGCTAGACGCCGTGCCCAGCGGTAAAGGCGAGCCGCTCCTGGGCAAGGGCGGCGTGCGTGCGGGTGCGCCTAGATCGGGCACGCCGCCGTGGGAGAAAGACGCTGGCCCACCCCGGCAGGAAAAGCGGCCCACCAACCCTGTGGGCGCAATCGCGCTGGCCCTGCCCGACAGCAAACTGCTTGATCCCATTCCGGCGGCGGCCCACAACACGGCGGCGCTGGAGGTCTCGGCGCGGCAGCGGGCCGGACTGATTGACGAGACGCTGCGGCACTTCGGTTTGCAGGCCAAGGTGGTGGACTACGCGCGCGGCCCCACCGTCACGCGCTACGAGATCGAACCCGCCCCCGGCGAGAAGATCAGCCGGATTGCCAGCCTGAGCAACGATCTGGCCCGCGCGCTGGCGGTGGGCGGCGTGCGCGTGGAGGCCCCGGTCCCCGGCAAGAGCGTGATCGGTCTGGAAGTCCCCAACGCCGAGCGCGAACCGGTGACCTTTCATCAGGCCGCCTCGTCCCCCGGTTTCCGCAACACCCGCGCCAGATTGCCGATCATTCTGGGCAAGAGCATCGACGGCGAACTGATGGTGGGCGACCTCGCCAAGATGCCACACCTACTGGTGGCGGGGAGCACCGGCTCGGGCAAATCGGTCTGTGTCAACACGCTGATCACCTCGCTGCTGTACAAGTACCTGCCCACTGATCTGCGCTTTCTGATGATCGATCCCAAGATGGTGGAACTCACGCCCTACGACGGCATTCCCCATCTGGTCCGCAGCGTTGTGACCAATCCGGTGGACGCGGCGGGGGTGCTGCTGGGCGCGGTGGCCCACATGGAGCGCCGTTACAAGATGATGAGCGCGGTGGGTGCGAAGAATCTGGAACAGTACAACGCCAAGATGCGCCAGACCGGCGAGACCGAGCTGCCGCATCTGGTCATCATCATCGACGAGCTGGCGGACCTGATGATCACCAGCCCCAAGGAAGTGGAGAGCGCGATCATGCGGCTGGCGCAGATGGCCCGCGCCACCGGCATGCACCTGATCCTAGCGACGCAGCGGCCCAGCGTGGACATTCTGACCAGCCTGATTAAAGTGAACGTTCCGGCGCGCATCGCCTTTGCGGTCAGCAGCAGCCACGACTCGCGCACCATTCTGGACAGCATGGGCGCAGAACGCCTGACGGGAATGGGCGACATGCTGTTCTATCAGCCGGGTCAGGTCAAACCCGTGCGCCTCCAGGGGCCGTATATCTCCGAGGCCGAGTCCGCTCGCATCAGCGACGAGCTGCGCCGGATGGTCTTCGAGGACGATTTCGTGGAAGCCTACGGCGCAGACTTCGATAGCGAGATCATGTCCAGCGGCCCCGGCGACAGGAGCGGCATGGATTTCAGTGATCCGCTACTGCGTCAGGCCGCCCAGATCTGCATTGAGGAAGGCCAGGGCAGCGTCTCCAAGTTGCAGCGCCGCCTGAGTGTGGGCCACGCCCGCGCCGGGAAGCTGATGGACCTGCTGGAGGCGATGGGCATCGTCAGCAAGCACCAGGGCAGCAAACCCCGCGACATCCTGGTGACGGAAGCCGATCTGCCCGAATACTTTGGTTGAATACTTTGGTTGAATACGTTGGCTGAGGGATCTGGCTGAAGGGAAAGGCGGGCTGAGGGCAGGTGCTCAGGCTCCCGGGTCCGTTTCAGGAGGCCAGCAGCCTTGTACCCGGCTCAAATCTGTAGGCCAGGGCACACGCTCTCGCGTAACATGTTTAGACCTTGCGGTCCACCCTCTTTCCCTTGGACAGTTCCCCTGTCCAGCCCCCACAACCCCATAACCCACATTCCAGACGCGCACATTCTAAATATACACACCCCAGAGGCTGTCCATTTCTATGACCCAGACCACAGCTTTTTTTCATACCTTTGACCCCGCCGACGTGACGGTGCATCTGCGCCCGGCCACGCCCCGGTTGGTGGGCGTGGCCGAGAAGGAGGCACTGCTGCGTCAGGGGGTGTCCTACGGCACACTGCTCACGCCCGAAACGCGCCCCAGCGCCGTGCAGATGGCCGCCTACCACGCGGCCCTGACCCGCAACGGCCCCCGCGTGGCGGAGTTGATCGCCAGTCTGACCGGGCATCTGCTCCAGACCGTGCCGCAGCCGGTACTGGTGTCGCTGGCCCGTGCAGGAACGCCCGTCGGCTGTGCCATGACCCGCTTTTCGCGGCGGCGGGGGCAAAAGCTGTCCCATCACACCCTCAGCATCATTCGGGGGGGCGGCATTGACCGGGAGGCGCTGCGGCGCGTGCAGCATGCGCATCCGGGGGGCACACTGGTCTTCGTGGACGGCTGGACGGGCAAGGGCAGCATCTGGGGAACGCTGGTGGACAGCCTGCCCGGGGACGTGCCGCCGCTGCTGGCCGTGCTGAGTGATCCAGCGGGCGTGGCAAGTTTCGCCGGCACCCACGACGATCTGCTTCTGCCCCACGCGGCGCTGAACGCCACCATCAGCGGGCTACTGAGCCGGACATTTGTGGACGCCGAGGCAAACGGCGGGGGCCTACACGGCGTCCGCACCGAGGATCATCTGCGCCCCGACGATGTGACGGGCGAGTATCTGGCGGCACTGGACGCATTCGACACGGGGATAGACCTTCCCATGAATCCCGGTCTCCGCCCCACGCGCCCCTACGACGCAGTGCTGGCGCTGGCGGCTGGGCTGGGCGTGCAGGACCCGCATCTGGTCAAGCCAGGGGTGGGCGAGGCTACCCGCGTGTTCCTGCGCCGCCAGCCTGCCGGGTTGCTGCTGCGGGACGCCGGACACCCTGACACCCGCCACCTGAGCGAACTGGCACGGGCGGCGGACATTCCCGTGACGGTTCACCCGGAGCTGCCGTATCTGGCGGCGGCGCTGATCAGCCCACGCGCCGGGGAGGACGTATGACCGCCCCGCTCTCGCCAGCGCTCCCCTTGAACCCCTGGCGACTGAATCCCTGGCAACTGGGGGCCAGCCTGTACACCCCAGCCACCCGGCCCGATCTGCTGGCGCTGGGGTCCGGGCGCTACCCGTCCCTGACCAGCCTGATCTACTGCACCGAGGATTCCGTGCTGGAAGCCGATCTGCCCCTGGCACTGGCAAATCTGGCGCGCACGCTGCCGCTGCTGCCCCCACCCGGCACCGGGCCACTGCGCCTGATCCGCGCCCGCAACCCACACGTTCTGGCGCACCTGCTGACACTGGACCTACGCGGGGTCAGCGGCTTCGTGCTGCCCAAGATTCACGCGGGGAATCTGGATGCGTACCTGCGCGTGCTGGACGCCTCTACCCAGCCGCAGATGCCCGTGCTGCTCACACTGGAAACCCCGGAAGCCCTCAGCGAGGTGCAGATGACCCGACTGCGCGACCTGATTCTGGGCGGCGGCCACGGCCCCCGCGTGGCCGCCCTGCGGATCGGCGGCAACGACCTGATGCACGCGCTGGGGGTGCGCCGCAAGCCGGGGCGCACGCTGTATGAGGGACCGCTGGAACGTGTGATCAGCATGCTCATCGGCGTGTTCAAACCCCACGGTTTCGCGCTGTCCAGTCCAGTCTATGAGGTCTTTGGCGACCTGCCCACGCTGGCCCGCGAACTGGAACAGGACCTGGATTACGGGCTATGCGGCAAGACCATCATCCACCCGGCACAACTTCACACCGTGCTGGACGCCTACCGCGTGTCGGAGTCCGATTTGCTGGAAGCGCAGGCGATCCTCGCGCCAGACGCGCCCGCCGTCTTTCAGATGAACGGGCGCATGTGCGAACCGGCCACTCACACGCGCTGGGCCTCGGACATCCTGAGCCGCGCCAGGCTGTACGGCGTGCTGGAAACGCAGCGGCACGAGGCGCTGCACTTCTGACCAGGAACCGCACAGCACCACCCATTCTCCCACCGTTACGCTGACAAGCCGCCGCTTTCATGAGAACAATTTCAAGGAGTCTAAACCCCAGTCCTGATAGTTTCAGCGGTAAGGTCCGCAGTTGTTTGACCTCACGTTCTCGTCTTTCAAGCAGTTTTCAACAGGCAGTCAGGAGGAACACGGTATGGGTTTTCTCGACAAGCTCAAAGCGATGGGCGCGCAGGCGAGCAAGGAAGCGCAGGACGGCTGGAGCCGTTTCAATAACGGCGCATTTGCCGACGCGACAATGGCGGCGTGCGCGCTGATCGGCGCGGCAGACGGCAAGATCGACCAGACCGAGCGCAGCCGCACCGCGCAGTTCATCACCACCAGCGACAAGCTCAAGGCGTTCAATGTCTCGGATATGCGCGACAAGTATGACCGCTACTGCGACAAGATCACCGCCGATTTCGACTTCGGCAAGATTGAGCTGATGCAGGCCATCGGCAAGGTGGCGGGCAAGCCGGAACAGGCCCGCGCCGTGGTGCAACTGGCGGTTGTTATCGCCAATGCCGACGGCGAATTCGACGAGAAGGAAATGGGCGTGGTGCGCGAGATTGCCCAGGCCCTAAAGCTGGACCCGTCCGAATTTAACGTCTGAACACCCAAACCATCCCTTCGTCAATTCGCGATTCATTCCCTATTAGGAGGCACCAACATGGCAGTATCACTGAAAAAAGGCGGCAACGTTTCCCTGAGCAAAGAGGCCCCCGGCCTGACGGCCATCACCGTGGGTCTGGGCTGGGACCCCCGCGCCACCGACGGTAAAGAGTTCGATCTAGACGCGAGCGCCTTTACGCTGAAGGCCGACGGTAAGGTCCGCGCCGACGGCGATTTCATCTTCTACAACAACAAGGTTTCCTCTGATGGCAGTGTGGTGCATAACGGCGACAACCGCACCGGCGAGGGCGAGGGCGACGACGAGACCATTGACATCGACCTGAGCAAGGTGCCCGCCGACATCGACAAGGTGGCGATTACCGTGACCATCGACGAGGCCGACACCCGTGGCCAGAGCTTCGGACAGGTGGGCGGCGCGTTTATCCGCGTGATGAACAAGGACGGCGGCGCGGAGATCGCCCGTTATGACCTGAGCGAGGACTACAGCACCGAGACCGCCGTGATCTTCGGCGAGATCTACCGCAACGGCACAGACTGGAAGTTCCGCGCGGTGGGTCAGGGCTTCGCAGGCGGTCTGGCCCCAATGGCCCGCAACTTCGGCGTCAACGTCTGAGCCATCGTTAAGGCAGTTCACAGTTAAGACGTTGGGGAGGTTGGGAACGCGGTTTCCAGCCTCCCTTTTTCCACACCCCCGTAAAAAGGAGAACATGCAGACCTTCACAACCGGGCAAAAAGCACAACTGAGTACCCTGACCCCGCAGACCAATCTGACTTTAACGGTGCAGGTGACTGGCCCCGCCTCCGAATATGACCTGATTCTGTTCGGTCTGGACGCGGCGGGCAAACTGAGCGATGACCGCTACATGGTCTTTTTTAACCAGCCGCGCAGCCCGGAAGGCGCGTTGGAGATGAAAAGCGGGGCGCGCAATGAGAAGGTGTTTCAGGTAGACCTGTCCCGCCTACCCACCAGTGTTCGCCGCCTGAGTCTGGCCTCCACGGTGGACAGCGGCGCGTTTAACGCCATTGACCACGCCGAAGTCACGCTGAGCAGTTCCGGCACTCCGCTAATGAATTACCGCGTCACCGGGCGCGATTTTCAGCAGCAGAAGGCGGTCATGCTGCTGGACCTGTATTTCAAGGACGTCTGGCGTGTGGGCGCAGTGGGCCAGGGCTTCAACGGTGGTCTGGACGCACTGGTCAAGCACTTTGGCGGCACGGTGGCGGATACACCCGCCGCTCGTCCTCCCGCACCAACACCGACGCCTGCACCAACCCCCGCCACCCCACGTCCCCCACCCACACCTGCCGCAGCGCCCACACCGCCCGCCCCCACCATCAATCTGGGCAAGATCACGCTGGACAAGCAGGGCCAGAGCGCCAAGATTTCTCTGCGGAAGGACGGCCAGAAAGACCCCATCAGCGTCAACTTGAACTGGGACAAGGGCGGCGGCTTTCTGCGGGCCAGTGCAGACCTGGACCTGGGTTGCATGTTTGTGATGCAGGACGGGCAGAAGGGCGTGATTCAGGCGCTGGGCAACAGCTTTGGCAGTGACCGCTTTGAGCCGTTCATCCTGCTGGACAAGGATGACCGTAGCGGCGCGTCCAGCGACGGCGAGAATCTGGTGATCTCGCGCCCGGACCTGATTCATACCGTCGTCATTTTCGCCTTCATCTACCAGGGAACCTCTGATTTTACCAAGGTCAACGCCCGCCTGACCATGAAAGACCCGCGCGGCAACGAGATTGCCGTGCAACTCAGCAACCCCGATATGCGCCGGACGTTCTGCGCCATTGCCAGCATTGAAAACGTGGGCGGCGAGGTCAAGATCACCAAGGAAGAACGCTATTTCAAGGACCATCAGGAGGCCGATCAGCACTTCGGCTTCGGCTTCCGCTGGTCTGCGGGCAGCAAGTAGATGGGCGTTCTCCAGGCTGGACAACGCGTCCCACTCAGCACGCTGGGCGTGGGCCAGCGCCTGAGTGTGGACATCCACTGCACGCTGGACGGCGCGGATCTGACCGCCTTCGGCTTGCAGGACGGAAAGCTGAGCGATGACCGTTACATGGTCTTCTTCAACCAGCCGCGCAGCCCGGAAGGGGCGCTGGAACTGGCCCGACAGGGGGTGGACACGAGCTTTAGCGTGGACCTCGCGGCGCTGCCCACTTTCATCACCGAAATTTATTTCACGGCCACGCATGACACCCAGGCGATTGCTGGGGCGGGGGCGCTGTCCGTCAAAGTTGGGGACGCAACATTTGACGTCAAACCCCATCTGAAAGCGGAAAAGGCCGTGATGCTGATTCGGCTGTACCGCCACGCGGACGGCTGGCGGCTGGCGACGGTGGCGCAGGGCTTTAACGGTGGGCTGGACGCTCTGGTGCGGCACTTTGGCGGGGAAGTTGCGGAGGCTGAGGCAGCGCCAGCCCCCACCGTCAATCTGCACAAGGAGCGCCAGCGGGTGCTGCTGGAAAAGGCCGAGCGCGAGCAGCCCCAACTGGTCAGCCTGATCAAAACGGCCAGTGTCAGCCTGGAAAAACGCGGACTAGCCGACGCCCGTTACCGCGTCAAACTGGTGCTGGACATCAGCGGCAGCATGCAGAACGAGTACCGTAGCGGCGCGGTGCAGGCGCTGGCCGAACGCGCTCTGGCCCTGGCCGCCCGCCTGGACGACGACGGCGAGGTGGAGGTCTACCTCTTCGGGATCAAGGCGCACCGCAGCGGCACGCTGTCGCTGGACAACGTGGCCGGGTTCGTGGACCGCCTGAAGGTCAAGCTGGAAGGCGGCACCCACTACAGCCCGGTCATGAAAATGGTCCGCGAAGACGCCGAGAAAGAGGGCCGCGAGCTGCCGTGTCTGGTCCTGTTCATCACTGATGGCGGCACCAGCAACCCCGCCGTCGTGATTCGCCAGATGACCGACGCCGCCCACGAGCCGATCTTCTGGAAGTTCATGGGGATTGAAGAGGGCCGCGTCAACTTTGACTTTCTGGAAAAGCTGGACGATCTGCCGGGCCGCGTGGTGGACAACGCCGACTTCTTCCGGGTGCCTGCACCCATTAAAATTGGGGACGCCGAACTGTTTGACCTGCTGCTCAATGAGCTGGACGGCTGGCAGCGGGACGCAAAGGCAGCGGGAATCCTGCGGGTCTAACTGTCCAACGGTCAAACCGTCTCACCGCAAAAACAAAGGCCAAACGCCCTATCTTTAGCAGTTAGACAGCTAGACCTTTAGACGGTTTGACAATCTCTAGCCTCCATTCCCCCCTCACACAAGGAGAACAACATGCCTATTTCCCTCAAGAAAGGACAGCAGATCAGCCTCACCAAGGAAGCCCCCGGCCTCAGCAGCGTTCGCATGGGCCTGGGCTGGGACGCCATCAAGAAAAAGGGCTTCTTCGGCTTCGGCGGCGGCTCGGTAGACGTGGATCTGGACGCCAACGCACTGATGTTTGACGCGCAGGGCCAACTGGTGGACGCCGTGTGGTTCCGCCAGCTTCAGAGCAAGGACGGCGCGATCCAGCACAGCGGCGACAACCGCACGGGCGCGGGCGACGGCGACGACGAGAGCATCACCGTGAACCTATCGCGTCTGCCCGCCAATGTGACCACCCTGATCTTCAGCGTCAACAACTACAGCGGCCAGGATTTCGGCCAGATTGAGAACGCCTACTGCCGTCTGGTCAATACCCAGGGCGAAAGCGAAATTGCCCGTTATGACCTGTCGGCGGGCGGCCAGCACAGCGCCATGATCCTGGCGAGCCTCAAGCGGCAGGGCAACGACTGGACCATGACCGCCATCGGCGCAACATCTAAGGGGCGGACGTATCAGGACAACCTGCCGGACATCAAGGCTTACCTGTAATCAAAGCGGGCTGAGGGGCTTGATCAAACGATTTTTTCAGGCTGTGACCACAGTTCATCCCCTCCTCTCCTGCTGGGAACTCTTGACTCCAAATCTCCGTATTTACTATCGGACCATCAGCAACATGATGGTCTAGAACCCGAAAAAGGATGGAACTAACATGGCACTTTCACTTCAAAAAGGCGGCAACATCTCCCTGAGCAAGCAGGACGCCAACCTGCAACGCATCATCGTGGGCCTGGGCTGGGACCCGCGCCCCACCGACGGTCAGGCGTTTGACCTGGACGCCTGCGCGTTCCTGCTGGGCAGCAGCGGCAAAGTGCGCGGCGATCACGATTTCATCTTTTACAACCAGCTCCGCAGCACGGACGGCAGCGTGGAGCATACCGGCGACAACCGCACGGGCGAGGGCGACGGCGACGACGAGGCCATCAAGATCAACCTGACGCAGGTTCCCGCCGAGATTGACAGAATCGCCGTCAGTGTGACCATTGACGAGGCGGAGGCCCGCCGTCAGAACTTCGGACAGGTGGGCGGCGCGTTCATCCGCGTGGTCAACGAGGACAACAATCAGGAACTGACCCGTTTTGATCTGGGCGAGGATTTCAGCACCGAGACCGCCGTGATCTTCGGCGAGATTTACCGACACGGCGGCGAATGGAAGTTCCGCGCGGTGGGCCAGGGCTATACCGGCGGCCTGGGGCCGTTGGCACGCAATTACGGCGTGAACGTCTGAATTAAAGAACCCTCAGTGGCACCCGTTCCCCACAGGCCGGGTGCCGTTTCTATGGCGGGAAGACCGCTCTGTAGCGGCAAGCCCGCATAATAAAGCGTTTGGCCTGTCCCCCACAGAGAGGGCAGCCAGCAAGGAGAACGTTAGTGATTCAAAGAGAGTTTGGCTTCGCCTTTGGTGTGAGCATCGTGGCCCTGATTCTGACCTTCTGGTACGGATTCAATACCGGCGGACTGGCGGTGGCCCTGAATTTCCTGGTGATCGCTGTGGTGCTGGGCGTCATGGAAGTGTCCCTCAGCTTTGACAACGCGGTGGTCAACGCCTCGGTCCTCAAGAACATGACCGAGAAGTGGCAGCGCCGGTTCCTGGTCTGGGGCATTCTGATCGCCGTGGTGGGGATGCGGCTGGTCTTTCCGATTGCCATCGTCGCCATCACGGCGGGCCTAGGCTTTGGCGAGGTGGCCAGTCTGGCCCTGAATGACTCGGCCAAGTACGGGGAGTATCTGGAGAAGGCCGAAGTCGTCATCAGCGCGTTCGGCGGCATCTTCCTGCTAATGGTGGCGCTGAATTACCTGATGGACCCGGAAAAAGACGAACACTGGCTGGCGGGTTTTGAGCGCCGTCTGGCCGGACTGGGCAAGCTGGACACCATTCAGGCGCTGATCGCGGGTGTGGTGCTGCTGTCCATCACGCACTTCTTGGTGGCCCCTGCCGAGCAACTCGCGGCGGTCACGGCGGGCATGGTGGGCCTACTGGTCTACCTGGCCATGAACGCCATCGGCGGCCTGTTTGACCCCAATGACATGGCGGCCAAGGCAGGCGCGGCGGGCCTCACAGCTTTCCTGTACCTGGAAGTGCTGGACGCGTCTTTCTCGCTGGACGGCGTGATCGGGGCCTTCGCCGTGACCAAGGAAATCGTGATCATCTCGGCAGGGCTGGCGATTGGCGCGGTGTTCGTGCGTTCGCTGACGCTGTTTCTGGTCCACCAGGGAACACTGGCGCAGTACCGCTTCCTGGAACACGGGGCGCACTACGGCATCCTGGCGCTGGCGATCATCATGCTGAGCAGCACCAACCGCAACGTGCATATCCCGGAACTGGTGACGGGCCTGATCGGGGTGGCGTTTATCGGGGCGTCCATCTGGTCCAGCGTGCGGGCCAACAAGCGCGAACTGGCCGAGGGGAAATCTCAGCCCAACTGAGTGCAAGATGGGTAAGGCTGTGGAGGGGGCGAAGAAGCTCCCTCCACAGCCTTTTTGTGGAGCTTTCCTGAAGACCAAAACGTATCCCTGCCCGTGACATCACCGCCGCCGCCGCGCTTAAATACGGCCATGCTTGGAAAATTCTTCAAGAAACCGGCGGACAGCATGGGCGGGCGCGTTCCCCCCGGCCAGAGCCTGACGGCCCGCTTTCCCGTCCTGACCTACGGCCCCGCGCAGCGTTACGACGCCTCAGAAGTGGTCATTCGCATCAGCGGGCTGGCCGGGGAGAAGACCCTGACCTGGGCAGAGCTGATGGCGTTGCCTCAGACCACGCTGACCTACGACATCCACTGCGTGACGCACTGGAGCAAGCTGGACACCGAATGGACCGGCGTGCGCGTCATGGACCTGATGGAACACCTTGAGCTGGACCCGGCAGCCAAATACGTCATGCAGCACAGCGTCGGGGGCTACACCACCAACCTCTCGCTGGAGGACTTCACGCGCCCGGAGAACCTGCTGGCGCACACCTTTGGCGGCGAACCTCTGACGGCTGAACATGGCGGGCCGCTGCGGCTGGTGGTGCCCCACCTGTACTTCTGGAAAAGTGCCAAGTGGCTGACCGGACTGGAATTCATGGCCGCCGACAAGCCCGGATTCTGGGAAGTCAACGGCTACCACATGCGTGGCGATCCCTTCAAGGAACAGCGCTACGACGACGATTGATGGTGGAAGATCAGATGCCCACCGCTGAGGGTTACCTCGTCCCGGATGTTCTGAAACCCGGCCTCGCGCTTGTACTTGTCGGCACCGCACCCAGCAAAATCAGTGCGGCAAAACGGGCGTATTACGCCAATCCGGTCAACAAATTCTGGCGCACGCTGCATGTGGTGGGAATGACTCCGAGGCAACTCGCGCCGCAGGAATATCCGCAGGTTCTGGATTATGGCATCGGCCTGACGGACGTGGCGAAAAGGCACAGCGGCGTGGATTCGGCCCTGCCCGGCGAGGCATGGCAGCCGGACGAACTGCTGGAAAAGATCAGGACATACCGTCCGCAGATCATCGCCTTCACCAGCAAGCGCGGCGCGTCCGAGATGCTGGGGAAGCCGACGGGCAAGCTGCCCTATGGCCTTCAAACAGAGACGCTGGAAGGGGCGGAAGTCTGGGTCCTGCCCAGCACCAGTCCGCTGGGCCACAACTATTTCCACCTTGAGCCGTGGCAGGAGCTGTCTAACCGGGTGTCTGAGATCAGAGACAAGCTGAGCGAACGCTGAACATGGCGTCCCAGAGGGCGGGAACTTTCCTCAGCCTCACGCCGTATTCTGGTTTGTATGGCCCCCTCTGTCACCACCCTCCTGACTGTGGCCCGCACCGGCTCGCGCGTGGTGCGGTATCTAATCCGGCCCGCGCATAAGGGACCGGGGGACGTGAACAGCTTGGGCCACGATCCCTGGCTAACCCCTCAAATGGAAAACGGCGGCTCCGGTGATCTGCGCCGTCAGGCCACCCGGCTGGCGCGGCGCGGCGCGGGCCTGGGCAAACTGACCCTGCAAGGCGTTCTGGGCGCGTTCGTGATCTTTCCGCTGCTGCTGATCTTCGGCGTGTTGCTTGCGCTGGGGTTTGAACCTGCGGGCTGGCTGCTGGGCATCACGCTGCTGCTGGGGCTGCTGGGACTGGTCCGCACCGCCGTTAGCGCCACCCGCCTGATGAACGCGCCGGATGAGGATGCTCTGGCGAACACTCCAAACGCTACTCTACCCGCCGACCTCAGGGCCGATGAAACCAGTCTGCTGGGAACACTGAGGACACACGAGCGTGCGCTGCCCCCGGCCAGCCGCGTGGCCTTTCACGCCACCGTGATCGCCACCCGCGACGCCCTGCGCGTCTCGGCGGGTGACCCGATGCTAAACCGTGACGCCTTTGACGTGCGGCAAGCGGCCCGCGAGGATATTCCCGAACTGTTGGAAACCTACCGCACCGTGCCGCCCACCCCCGCCAACGAGGCGGAATTGCAGCGCCAACTGGCTTTAATTGAGGGACGCATGGCCGCCGTCATCCGGGACCGCAATGCCCAGCAGGGCCGGGTTCTGAAGGCGCATGGGCGTTATCTGGAGAACAAATATCTGGAGAAACCGGAGACCGAATAGCCTTTACTTTTTCGCCTCCACTCCGGCCATCCACTCCAGAATCCAGCGGGCCACCTGGTCACTACGGGCAGAAATGATGTCCAGATGCGCGGCCCCCCTTAAGGTGCGGACGGTCATTTGCGCCCCCGTCAGCGCGGCATATTTCTGATACTCCTCGGCGTTTGAGACGCCCTCTCCAGCCACGATGCCCAGGGCAGGCAGAGACACCTTGTGCCACACACGCAGATCCTTCTCAAAGGGCGTCCCTTTTGTTCCCTGGCGCACAGCGGCGAGGTCCAGCGTCAGGCGGTTGGGAAAGTACCACTCGCTGAAATCGCTCAGGGGGGTCCAGAAGCGTTTCACGAAGTCCTGCGGATTGGTGGGGTCTGCCGGGTCCGCCAGCCAGCCAACAGGCTTGTTGCGGTCCTGCTGCCCAGCCACCCAGTAACTGTCCTTGCCGCCCAGCACGGCGGCGATCAGGTTGTTGCCCTCCACCGCATTGGTGGCCCGCCCGGTCTTGAGGGCCAGAAACGGCAGCAGGGCGTACCGCTGCTCAAGCTGCACCATCGCTGCCGCCAGATTGGTGGCCGGGTAATTCACTAGACCGCCCGATGGGGCCAGGGCATTCGGCTGGTTGGCAGCCAATCGGGCCTGGGCGGCGGCGCGGCTGGCCAGTTTGGGGCCAAAATAAATCGCGTCCACATACGGGTCTTCGGGCAGTTTTTTCAGGCCAGTGAGCGGTCCCAGCACGCCCTCGGTGCCGTCGTCGTAGTTCTGGATGGTCAGCGGCTGGTTGCTCAGCAGGCCCGGCGCACCGTCTAGCATGACCATCCCGCGTATGTCGTCCGAGCCGCGCCCTGAGTCTGCGGGGGGGCCATCAAAGTCGTAGGCTGCGTACAGTCCGGTCAGGCTGCCGCCCATTGAGTGACCGCCGATAAACACCTCAGAGGTCAGGGTACGGGCCTCTTTAATCGCCACCCGCCAGTCGCGCAGTGTCACATTCAGGCCCCAGTCGCGCATGTAGGACAGGCTTTCTTTAGAGCGGGAAGGCAGGCCGTCTTTCACGATCTGCGCCAACTCCGCAGGATTGGCTGCCGCGATCTCCGCCTGGGGTTCCAGCAGGTTGCTGCGGCGGTCCACCGTCCAGACCGCCGTGCCCGGTTGCAGGGCCACGATCTGCCGCGCCAGCCGGTCAAAACTGCCCGCACCGCCCAGAAAGCCGGGCATCAGCAGCAGGATGGTTGTGGGTTTTTCGGGGCCATAGCGAATGGTGATGCTGGCGTTCAGGTTGGTAGGCGTGCCAGGAACCACGAAGCTGGGGCGCACCACGCGCACGGCTGGAACCCGCGCCAGGACCGCGTCGCTGGGTGTGGTTACGGCGGCAGGCGCGGACGGGCGCACCGTCTGGGTGGCCGGGGCACAGGCGGCCAGCAGGGCGGAAAGCAGGAGAAGGGGCGACAGACGCATCAGCCCATGCTGCTCTGCATGCGAAAAGGGGATGGTGCGGCGGCTTACGGGCAGCCTTGGCCGGGGCTTGATCTGCTGGGGTGGGCAGGGGCGGTCCATCTGCCTATCACACGCCCGCTTCCGCACGCCACGCCGCTCTAAACTCATGACATGAGCGCCCCCACCTCCACTCCCCTGACCCTGCCGAAAGGCTTTCAGACCGCCGCGCTGGCCGCTGGCATCAAGCCCAGTGGCAAGACTGATCTGAGTACCGTGGTCTCCGAGACCGACTGCGTATGGGCCTTTGCCGGAACGCGCAGCACCACCGCCGCCGCCTGCGTGACACGTAACCGCGAGGTCTATGCGGCGGGCGGCCCGGTGCGGGCGCTGGTGGTCAATGCCGGAAACGCCAACGCCGCCACTGGGAAACGCGGCGCACGCGACAATGCCGACATTGCCGATGCGCTGGGCAGCGTGCTGAATGTGGAGATGGACAGCGTACTGACCGCCAGCACCGGGATCATCGGCCACCCGCTGCCGATGGACCGCGTGCTGAGCGGCGTGGAACACCTGCCCGAAGACCTGAGGACCGACGCTGCCGCCTTCGCGGGCGCGATCATGACCACCGATTTGCGGCCCAAGACCGCCTCGGCAGACCTGCCCGGTGGGGCGCGAATTGTGGGCGTCGCCAAGGGCAGCGGCATGATCCACCCGGATATGGCCACCATGTTTGCCTTCGTCTTCACCGACGCGGCGGTGGATGGTCCCGGCCTGCGCGCAGCTTTCTCTGCCGTGGTGGCCCGTACCTTCAATGCCGTGACCGTGGACGGCGACACCAGCACCAACGACATGGCGATGGTGCTGGCAAATGGGCAGGCCGGAGAGGTGGCGCTGACTGATTTCCTGCCCGCGCTAGAGGCCGTGATGCGTGACCTGGCCCGCCAGATCGCCCGCGACGGCGAGGGAGCCACCCGCCTGCTGACGGTCCGCGTGTCCGGCGCCCTCACGGAAGCCGAGGCACTCACCGCCGCCCGCACCTGCTGCGTCAGCCCGCTGCTCAAGAGCGCGGTTCACGGCAACGATCCCAACTGGGGCCGCGTGATCATGGCGGTGGGCCGCAGCGGAGCCGCCGTGAACGTCGAGGGCATGACCGTGGCCGTGCAGGGCAACCCGGTTTTTGCTGGAAAGCCGCTGCCCTATGACGATGCGGCAGTCAGCGACAGCATGAAAGCTGAAGAAGTCATTTTCGAGATAGACCTCGGCGTGGGCGGCGCGTCCGGCGAGGCGTGGGGTTGTGATCTGAGCGCCGAATACGTGAGCATCAACGCGGATTACACGACCTGAGAACAATCGGTAGTTGAGGACTTGCCGCTAGCTCCCTTTGCCCTCTCGTGGAATGCCAGGAGAGAGCCACCACTTCAATCAGAACTCCCAAAAGTCACGAGATTTTCGCCACTTGAGCCAACCTTCAGAACCGGGCTTCAGGCGCATAGGCGGGCTACGCTACGGCATGACCATCCAAACCCCGAACAAAGCTCCTGCCCCACAGCCCGCGCTGGCCCGGCCCCTGGATTTCTCGTTTTCGTCCAACCGGATCGCGGCGGCGGGGATGGTGGGGGCGGTACTGCTTGGGCGTGTGGTGCGCGGCAACTGGTGGCAGGCGCTGGGCGTGGGCGGCGCGGCCTTCAGCGCCTGGGCGATTGCGCGCGAACTGGACCCGGATTCACCGCAGACCGCCAACGCGGCGTTGCCCGTCGCTGCCGCCGCCGCGTTGATCGGCGGACCGGGCAATCCGCTGGCTGCCTTCGCCGCGCTGAGTGGCCTGAGACTGATCGCCGGAACCACCGGAGAGAACGCCACCCCCTTGGATCATCAGGGTCTGCTGGTGCAATCGGCATTGGCGGCGGCCACGGGCAACCGTTCGGCAGCACTCCTCGCTTCGGCAGCGCCGCTCCTGACTCCCGGTTCCCACTCGTGGTTGCCCGCGCTGGGCGTGCTGATGCCCCGGCTGTGGCGGGATCAGGCTTCGGGTGTGACTACTATGCCCGCCGCCCTTCTTGGGCTGGGAGCCGTGGCCCTGACGCCTGTGTTCACGACCCCCGAACCGGTCAGCAGCCCATGTGACCGCGCCGCCCGCACGGTCCGGGCAGAGGAAGTCCAGCGTGCCCGGCAGGCCGCCGTGGTCTCGCTGACGATGGGTCTGGGCGGCGGAGGCGTGCGCGGACTGGTGCCGCTGGCATCGGCAGTATTGACTGTGGGATTGCGCCGCGTGCGACAGGGAGCCGTCAAACCCTGAGGGTTTCTTCCTCGCCATCTATCTCGCCCCATACCCTCAGCATTCCCAGCCCCTAGACTGCCGCCCATGCTGGGACTGATTTGTGTGGATGTGGACGGAACCCTGATCGGCACGGACAACACCGTGCGGGAAGATGTCTGGGCAGCGCTGGCGGATGCAAGAGCAATGGGTGTGCGGATTGCGCTGTGCAGCGGACGTCCCGCCATTGGGAACGCCCTGGGCTACGCGCGGCGGATGGACGCGGACGGCTGGCACGTCTTTCAGAACGGGGCCAGCGTGGTCCGGGTGGACTCCGGGGAAAGCCTCTCGGAAGCCCTGCCCGACGACGCACTGCCCATGCTGATGGAACGCGCCCACGCCGAAGACCGCTTGCTGGAGGTCTACACCGACACCGAATTCGGCGTGACCAAACCCGGTTCGCTGGCCGAGCGCCATGCCGCGCTGCTGGGCGTGCCGTATGATCCGCGCACCCCCGAATCGCTGGTGGGAACGCGCGTGCGGGCGCAGTGGGTGGTGCCGCGCGAGCAGGAAACGGCTGTTACGACGGAGCCTCATCCGGGACTGGACCTGCATCCGGCAGGCAGCCCGGCCATGCCGGACACCATGTTCATCAGCATCACCCGCGCGGGCATCAGCAAGGGCAGCGCGGTGCGGCGAATCGCGGCGGAATACGGCCTAGGCATGGACCGCGTGATGATGGTGGGCGACGGCGAGAATGACGTGAGCGCCATGCGCGTGGTGGGCCATCCGGTGGCGATGGGCAACGCGGACCCACCCGCCTTGGCCGCCGCCCGCTACACGGTGGGCCATGTGGATAATGGAGGCTTGATAGAGGCCGTGCAGTTGGCGCTGACGCTGTAAACGCTAGAGCCTCAAACGTCAGCATCTCAAACGCTAGAGTCTGCGGGTGCTGGGAACCGTTGAGCAGGCTGTGCAGTTGGGGGCGCGGGCGATTGCCTCGCTGGCCGAATTCGCCGCCGCGCTAATTATTGCCGCCGCGATTGTGCAGGCGCTGTGGCGTTCGCTATATGCGCTGTTCCTACCGCGCAACGCCGCCGCCAACGACGAGGCCAAGCAGAACCTGCGCCTGCAACTGGGCCGCTGGCTCGCCATTGCCCTGGAATTTCTGCTGGCCGCCGACATCCTCCTGACCGCCATCGCCCCCACCTGGGAGGACATCGGCAAACTGGGGGCCATTGCGCTGATTCGCACGGCGCTCAATTATTTTCTGGAACGGGAGATTGACGCCAACAACCGGGAGAAGGGAAAGATGAAAGTGAACGGGGACGCGTAGTGTTTCATGGGTCTGGGACGCTTCGACGGTTGAACCCCTCAGTCAGCTCCGCTCTCCTACACAGCTTTGCAAGTTCAGGGGAGCTATGAAGATCACCCGTTCAGCACCGTCAAAACCACCTCCACGATGCGTTCGCCGTAATTCTCAATGCGCTTCGGTCCCATACCGGGCAGGCCCTGAAGTTCTTCCACCGTGCGTGGGCAGGCAGCAGCCAGGGCTTCCAGCGCGGCGTTCGGGAAGATCACGAAGGCGCTGTGTCCAGTTTCGCGAGTCAACTCGCGGCGCAGTTCGCGCAGGACTTCGGCAACATCTGGATTGACGGAGACGGGCGGGGTTTGCTCTGCTCTGACTGGGGCTGAGAAGAGGGGCTGGGGTGGCGTTCTTTCTTCCTTACCACGCAGCAGCCCCAGCACGGCGCTGTTTTCCCGTATCCCACGCTCGGCGGGTGAAGCAGGCCGCGCCCGCTCACTCCCCGAATGTTCGCGCACGATGTCTAGCACGCCCTCGCCATAATCAGCCAGTTTGCGCTGGCCCACACCGCTGACCGTTCCCAGCGTGGCCGCGCTACCGGGGCGCAACTCGCAGATGGCCTTGAGGGTGGCGTCGCTGAAAATGGCGTAGGGCGGCACAGCTTTCTGCCGGGCAAGCTGAAGCCTCCAGGCCCGCAATGCTTCAAACAGCGGCGCGTCCTGTGAATCCACCGGGGCGCGGTTGCCACGGGAAGCGTCCCGGTCCCGCTTGCGAGACTTTTCGTGGGGAACGAGACTGTCCTCACGCAACATCAGTTGTGTCTCGCCCTTCAACAGCGGGCGAGATTTGCCAGTGGCGCTCAGGCCATAGTGTTCGCCCGCTGCGAGGTGACCCAGACTGACCATTTGACGGATCAGCCCGCGCCACATCTTCTCGTCGTGGCCCTTGCCGACGCCGAAGGTGGGCAGCAGATGGTGGCCCATCGCCACGACTTTCTCGGTGGGCTGGCCCAGCAGAATGTCGGTCAGGTGAGCCGCGCCAAAACGGTTGCCCGTGCGAATAGCCGCGCTCAGGGCCATCTGCGCCTCGCGGGTGGCGTCGCGCACTTTCGGTGGGTTCAGGCAGATGTCGCAGTTGCCGCAGGGTTCGTTTCTCTCCTCTCCAAAGTAGGCCAGCAACAACTGGCGGCGGCAGGTCGCGGCCTCGCAGTAGGTGAGCAGGGCGTCCAGTTTGGCAGCCTCCACGCGCTTTACGTCCTCCGGCGCGTCACTCTGCGAGAGCATCCGCTTGACGTTCACCACGTCGGCCAGCCCGTAGACCATCCAGGCGGTGCTGGGCAGGCCGTCGCGCCCGGCGCGGCCCGTTTCCTGGTAGTAGCCCTCCATGCTCTTGGGCAGGTCCAGGTGCGCCACGAAACGTACGTTGGGCTTGTCAATGCCCATGCCAAAGGCCACCGTGGCCACCACCACCACACCCTCGTCGTTCAGAAAGCGTTCCTGGGCGTGGTTGCGCTCACGCGGCGAGAGGCCCGCGTGATACGGCACGGCGTCCACCCCCTGCGTCGCCAGCCACTGCGCGGTCTGTTCCACCGATTTGCGCGACAGGCAGTACACGATGCCCGCGTCTCCCCGGTGTTCGGCGTGGATAAAATCCAGCAACTGGGTCTTGGGGCCCTCCTTGTTCGCCACCCGGTACTGGATATTCGGGCGGTCAAAGCTGGAGATGAACTGTGCCGCGCTGTTCAGTTCCAGCACGTTCAGGATGTCGGCGCGCGTGCGGTCATCGGCGGTGGCGGTCAGGGCCACGCGGGGGATGTCGGGAAAACGCCGGGGCAGCACGCCAAGTTGCCCGTATTCCGGCCTGAAATCATGCCCCCACTGCGAGACACAGTGAGCCTCGTCGATGGCGAACAGGGCCACCGAGGCGCGTTCCAGCAGGTCCAACGTGCGCGGCAGCAACAGGCGTTCGGGGGCCACGTACAGCATGTCCAGTTCCCCGGCCATCAGGGCAGCTTCCACCTCGCGCACACTTTGCAAATCCAGGCTGGAATTCAGAAAAGCGGCCCGCACGCCAAATTGCCTCAGCGCGTCCACCTGATCTTTCATCAGCGCGATAAGGGGCGACACCACGATGCCAACGCCGGGGCGCAGCAAACTGGGCACCTGATAGCACAGGCTCTTGCCGCCGCCCGTGGGCATCAGCACCAGCGCATTGTTGCCCTCTACCACCGTCCGCACAATGTCAGCCTGCACGTCCCGAAATGCCCCATAACCCCAGACCCGGCTCAGGACTTCCAGGGCGCGTGCGTCGGTTTCGGCAGGAGATTGGGCAGTGTGCGGCTGGACAAGAGACATCGCCGCCAGGATAGCGCGTTCTGTGCAGGGCGTAATGGCATGGAGGGGTGGTTTTCGGACCTTGCGGTCTGCTGAGGCCGGTCCCACGGTTTACACTGTCCCCCGCATGGCCGATCTAGCCGAGGGATTCCGCACCATTCTTTCAGGCGATTACCCGCGCCTGCTGCTGTCTGGTCTGGGTCTCACGCTGGCGGTCAGCCTGTGCGCGCTGGGCGTTTCAGTGGTGCTGGGGACAGTGCTGGGTATCGTGCGGGTGTTCCGGGTGCCGCTGCTGGGGCCGCTGGGCAATGCCTACGTGGAGGTGGTGCGCGGCATTCCGCTGATCGTTCTCCTGAGCGTGGTGTATTACGGCCTGCCCGCGCTGGGCCTGACGCTGGACGGCTTTCCGGCGGCGGTGCTGGCGCTGGGTCTGTACTCGGCGGCGTACACCTCCGAGATCGTGCGCGGCGGGCTGAACAGCGTGCCCGTGGGCCAGATCGAGGCAGGCCGCAGCCTGGGCCTGAGCCGCGCCCAGGCGGTGCGCTTTGTGGTGCTGCCGCAGGCGTGGCGGGTGGCGCTGCCCGCGCTGGGCAACGAATTCATCAGCCTGATCCTGGGCAGCAGCCTCGCCAGTGCCGTGACCTTGCAGGAACTGTTCGCACAGGGCAAGTACATCACCGGGGTCACCTACCGCCAGTTCGAGGTCTACGCCGTGCTGGCACTAGTTTATTTCCTGCTGACCTTCACCCTGACCCGCGTGGTGCGGGCGCTGGAGCGTCGGCTGGGGCGCGGGCAGGCGGGGATTGAGCGGCGGGTGCTATAGGAGGAAAGTAAGTCACCCCATCACCCTTCCAGTTCAGCCGCCCACGCCAGCACAGCCGCACTGCTGTAGGCCGCCAATCCCTCCCCCACGCTGTCGATATTCTTCGTAAAACGTTCGTCGGCCACCCACATCTGCGCCAGACCGCGCATCATTTCGGGGGATGCATCGTAATATCGGGCCGAGATATGGGCGCGGTGATCGGCGGCCACGGCTTTTGCCTCAGCAGAATCAGGAGGCGTTCCGACGTGCATTAAGGCCACGTAACGGGCATAGATGGCGTTCATCTCGGCCCTGACCGCTTCCCAGTCGGCTTTTGTGTAGCTGCCCGTGCGCCGGGCGCTCTGCTGGTAGGCGTCGGTATCGCCCCAGCGCTGACGGGCCTCGGCCTCGTGTTCGGCTGGATCGAAGCCGTCGAAGATTTCTTTCAGTTCAACGTTGGTCATCTTGGGAACTCCTTCGCCGCGTTCGGCGGCATTCAGGTAGGCCAGGGCGGCGTCCAGGGTGGACTGGATACGGCGCTGTTTTTCTTGCAGCAACGCCACCTGGGTCCGTAGCGACGCCACTTCATCACCGGGCGGAGCGTCCAGCACGCGGGCGATCTCGGCCAGCGGAAAGCCCAGTTCGCGGTAGCTCAGCACGCGCCACAGCCGCGCCAGATCGGCAGGGGTGTACAGGCGATAACCCGCCTCCGTCCGCGCGCCGGGCCGTAGCAGCCCGATCTCGTCGTAGTGGTGCAGCGTGCGGACGCTCAGGCGGGTCAGCAGCGCCACCTCTCCCACCGTCCAGGTCTGTTCATCTGTTGCGGTTCTGGCCTCCATAAACAGCAGCGTAAGGGCTGACGCAACGTGAGGGTCAAGGGGTCAGAATGACGGGATGCAACGCAGGTTGACCCTCACCGCGCCCCACGAATTCCGCTGGGAAGAGGTGGAGTTGCCACCGCCCAGCCCCGGCGAAATCCGCGTGCGAACGGTCCTGAGCGCCGTCAGCGTTTCCTCGGAATTGAGCGTGGTGCGAAACGGTGAGACCCACTGGCGGCTGGGCTATCAGACGCTGGGCGTGGTGGAGGCAGTGGGCGTGGTGGAGGCAGTGGGCGCGGACGTTGCGCTGGAAGTGGGCGTGCGGGTGATCACCACTCTGGGCCATTCCAGCGCAGGCATTCACCGTGCTGAGAGGGTCTTCCCTGTTCCAGACCACGTCCCGGACCGGCAGGCATTGGCCGTCATTCTGGGCGAAGAAACCCACAAGGGGGTCCGCAAAGTCGCGCCTGGGCCGCAGGAGCGTGTGCTGGTGGCCGGGGCAGGCCTGCTGGGATTGCTGAGCATTTTTAACCTGACCCGCCGTGGCATCGAGAATGTGACCGTCCTGGAACCTGACCCAGAGCGGCGCGAACTGGCTTTAGCGTTCGGCGCAGTTTCAGCTCACGCACCCGGCACCCTTCCCCACGACGCCTACGATGTGGGCCTGGAATGCAGCGCGTCACCGGCGGGCTTCACGGAATTGCTCTCGCACCTGGGCCTTGGTGGGCGTTGCTGCGTTCTCAGCGACGGGAACTGGGGGTCACTCACGCTGCCACCTGCCTTCCACACCCGCGAATTGAGCGTGGTGGCCTCCAGCGATGGCGAGGAATATGGGGCTTACGCCCGCTGGCTGTGGCAACACGCCGATCCCGTGCTGGAACGACTCTTCGCGGAAACCATCAAACCTGACGACTTGCCTGCCGCTTTCACCCGGCTGTGGGACTGGCCGCGCCCAGTGTCCGTGGTGGTGGACTGGACGGCAGTCAATTCAGCTTGAACGCCGCCGCGTCCTCCGGGGGCAGACTGAGATGCAGGTAGCCGCTGCTGACCTTGATTTTGGCGTTCTGTCCGGCAAACAGCGACTGGATCACGGGCAGGTCCCCACTGCTCAGGCCCAGGCTCCCCAGCCTGACCGAGTAGCTTTGCCGCGTCTTGCCGCCGTGCCAGACGACCAAGACCCGCTGGCCTTCCTGCTCGCGGGTAAAAATCAGCAGCCGATCCGCGAGGCTCTGTGGCGTTTTCAGCAGCGTCAAGGTGCCCCGGCTCAGGGCCGGACTGGCCTGCCGGACCGCGATGGCGTTCTGGGCCACCTCGAACACGCTCTTTTCCTGGGGCGTCCATCTGTCTTCAAAACGCATGTCGCGGCGGTTGTCGGGGTCCGCACCGCCGCGCATGGCGATCTCGGTGCCCTGCCAGATCACGGGCACGCCGCGCAGGGTCATCAGCGCGCGCAGGCCATATTTGGTGCGGGCCTGCCCCACGTCCTCGAACAGCGAACCCTGCGCGAAACGCGGCACGTCGTGGTTGTCCAGGAACAGCGCCACCTCGCCGGGACGGGGCAATTCGCCCTGCCGCGACAGCACGGCGGCCACCCCGTCCAGTCCCTGCCCGGCCATGATGCTGCCCTTCATGGCGGCCTGAAGGCTGAACAGAAACAGACTGTCGAAGCCCCGGCGCTGCCACTCGGCCACCGTGCCCGTGTCGGCGTTGTACCACTCGCCCAAGGTCCAGATCCCGGCGGCGCGGTCACCCGCCAGCAGATCGCCCAGAAACGGCCCGTCCACATTCTTGATGGCGTCGTAACGGAATGCAGACACACCCTGATCGCGCCAGAATCCGGCGTTGCCCAGCAGCAGATCGCGCACCTGGGGATTGCCCTGGTTCAGGTCCGGCAACCCGGCCAGCGGGCAGTCGATGTCCTTCTGGCGCGAGGCGTCGCACGCCGCCTTGCCGTTAAACCACGTCGGATGTTCCTTCACGGCGGGGGCCAGATACCCGTAGTGGTTGATGACCTGATCGAGAACCACCCGCATGCCGCCCTTCTGCGTCGCCCCGATAAACGCCGAGAAATCGTTCAGCGTTCCGAAATGGGGGTCCACCTTGCGGAAGTCGGCAGGCCAGTAGCCGTGGTACGGCGCGGTGTCGAAGGAATTCTGCGCCTGCTGCTGGTAGATGGGCGTCAGCCAGACGGCGGTGGCCCCCAGCTTCTGGATGTACGGCAGCTTCGCAGTCAGGCCCGCCAGATCGCCGCCGTGCCACGCGCGCGGATCACCCTTGTTGACGCCCGCGTTGTTGGCCGCGTTGCCGTCGAAGAAGCGGTCCGGCATGACCTGATAGACCACCTGCCCCTCAAAGGAGGACAGCGGCATATTGCCCTGGGCCGCCGCTCCCGCCGCCCCGAGGAGCAGACCCAGGAGAATGGTTTTTCGCATGCGGCATCTTAACCCCGCATGACCACCGTGTGGGAAGGGCAAAACGGGCGCGTTGGGGGAGGTACCGCCCCCCCCCAGAACGCGCCCTGTTTTAGATGCCCTGTTTTAAGCTCAGCGCCTCAGCGCGTGCGCTCGCCGTCCACCAGACGCCAGATGCCGCAGGGGTTGGCGTCCTGCAATTCCGGGGGCAGCGCACGGTCCGGGAAATCCTGGTACGCGCGCAGGCGGGCAAAACGCTCGATGGCGAGACTGCCCACACTGGTGCTGCGCCCGCCGTCGCTGGTGGCCGGGAACGGCCCGCCGTGGACCATCGCGTGCCCCACCTCCACCCCAGTCGGGAAACCGTTCAGCACCAGTCGCCCGGCCCGCTGGCCCATGACGTACAGCAGGTCCGCGAGGCCGTCCAACTCGGCGTCAGTGGCATGCAGGGTGGCGGTTAACTGGCCTTCCAATCCGGCCAGAATGGGCGTGACCTCCTCCAGACTGTCATAGCGCACCGCCACGCTGAGGGGACCGAAGACCTCATCGGCCAGATCGGGAGTAAAGCTGGCGATGGGCACACTGAGAAGCTGAGGCTGCGCGCCGCTCTCCGGGGCAGAAGCCTGGGTCAGAGGCTGCACGCCCACCGCTTTCAGATGCCCCGCCGCCCCCTTCTGGAAGGCGTTCAGGATGCCGCCCGTAAGGAGGGTACAGGCTGGAGTCGCGTCCAGCTTCGCGGCGACGTCGTTCAGGAAGGCATCCCCCGCCTCTCCGACTGGTACGAACAAAAGTCCCGGCTGGGTGCAGAGCTGTCCGCCCGAGCCGCTGATGCTGGCGGCCAGCCCTTTCGCCAGTGCCGCGCCATTCGCCTCCAGCGCCGCTGCCGTGAATACGCTGGGATTGACACTGCTCATCTCGGCGTAGACGGGAATAGGAACTTCACGGGCCTGGGCCACCGCCACCAGCGCCAGCCCACCCGCGCGTGAGCCGGTGAAGCCGACGGCGTGGATGTCGGGATGCCCCACCAGTTGCACGCCCAGCTCATAGCTGTCCTCGTAAGCGATGCCGAAGACGCCTGCGGGCAGACCCACCTGCTCCGCTGCCTCGCTGATCGCTTCGGCGGCCAGCTTGGAAGTCGCCGGGTGCGCGGGGTGTGCCTTGACCACCACCGGGCAGCCCGCCGCCAGCGCGGAAGCGGTGTCGCCCCCGGCCACGCTGAAGGCCAGCGGAAAATTGCTGGCCCCGAAGACTGCCACTGGCCCCAGCGGAACGCGCATGCTGCGGACATCGGGTTTGGCGGGCTTGCGGGCCGGATCACCATGGTCAATGCGGGCGTCCACCCACGAGCCGTCCGCCGCCACCCGTGCGAACAGGCGGAGCTGGTTGGCGGTGCGGCCCACCTCGCCGCGCAACCGGGCTTCCGGCAATCCAGTTTCGCCCATGGCCGCTTCAATGAACGCGTCGGCCCGCGCTTCAATTCCAGCGGCGGCGGCGTTCAGGAAGTCGGCCCGCTGCTGGGGAGAACTGGCCGCAAAACCGCGTGCCGCGTCTTTTGCTGCCGCTACCAATGTCTCCAGCTCGCCGGGTGTCGTGACCTTGAAGGCCGGAGTCAGAGGCTGACCCGTCGCCGGATTCGTCGCCTGAAAGGTGTGGGCGGTCATGCGCCCACTCGCGCAGGAACGCGCCCGGAGGCGGCCTCAATCACGGCGCGGGCCTCGGCTTTCTCGGCGTCGGTCAGTTCCAAGCGGGGGGCGCGGACGCGGGCGCTGCCATGCCCGGTTTCTTCCTGCACGAATTTAATGAGTTGCACGAACTTGTTTACCACGTCCAGCCTCAGCAGCGGCAAAAACCAGCGGTACAGTTCGGCGGCTTCCTGCGTCTTGCCGTCGCGGGCCAGTTCAAACAGGCGCACGCTCTCGGCGGGATAGGCATTGATCAGGCCCGCGATCCAGCCAGTTGCCCCTGCCGCCACGCCCTCCACGATGGCGTCGTCCAGACCCACCAGAATGTCCACCGATTCGGGCAGCACAGCGCGCAGGGCGGTCACGCGGCGCACATCCCCGCTGGATTCCTTAACGCCACGGAGGTTGGCGTGTTCCCCGGCCAGTTCGGCAATCTGCGGGGCCAGGAAATCGGTGCGGTATGCGCCGGGGTTGTTGTACAGAATCACGGGCAGCTCGGTGGCCGCCACCAGGGCCGCCATGTGCGCCTTCATCTCGCGCCAGTCGCTGGTGTAGACGTAGGGCGGCAGCGCCATCAGGCCGCCGCAGCCCACGTCACGCGCCGCCTGGGCCAGCCGCACCCCGCCCGCCGTGCTGAGGCTGGCGATGCCGGGAATCACGGGCTTACCGTCCAGCGCGTCCACCAGGGTTTCCAGCACGGCCATTTTCTCGTCCATCTCCAGCGTGTTGGTCTCGCCCAGCGAACCCAGCGGAATCATGCCGTCGCACCCGGCGGCCATCATCCAGCGGGCATGTTCGCGCAGAAAGCCGTGGTCCACGCTGCCGTCGGCATTGAAGGGGGTGGTGATGGCGGGGAAAACGCCGCGAAAGGGGTGGGATGAAGAAAGGGTCATATGTGGCTCCTTTGGGTGAGAGGGCGAAGAGTCTGGGGATTTCAAGCTTTCACGGCGGACTGAGAGTATTGGGCTCGCTGAGAAGTTGAGACAGTGGGAGTGGCGCGAGCGGGGCGCGCACACCGCTGAATTTCCAGCCATACAGGGTTTCAGTGGCGGGACCACAGACCCGGCCCTGGCAGGCACCCATGCCGCAGCGGGTCTGGAGTTTGGCAGCAGTCCAGTTCGTGAAGGGCTGCAACTCGCCGTGCCGTACATCCTCGCAGCGGCAGATGATGGTCTGGGAGGAGGGTGTCGGCAGGCGTTCTGGGCGTAGCGCGAACGAGCGTTCCAGCGTAGATTGAAACCGCCGCTGAATTTCAGCCCGGCGCGGGGCATCGTGCAGGCGCTCAATCTGACCGCTGGCGGTGCATCCGGCCACGAAGCCTTCCAGCAAGGCCCCGTCCACGCCACCGATGCCGCAGACTTCCCCGGCAGCGTAGACGCCTGAAACGCCCGTCGCCTGCCAGACGTTGACCTCAACCGCACCCTGAGCATCAAGAGAGCAGCCCAGCAGCGCCGCCACGCGGGTCTCCGGGATCAGACCGAAGCCCACCGCCAGATAGTCGCAAGTCAGCGTGACCTCGCACCGTCCACGCCGCAGGGTCACGGTCTGGAGCTGATTTTGCCCGCTGGCATGCACCACGGCGCAGTCAGCCCAGTACGGCACGCCGCGCAGTCCGGCGGCGAGTCCCAGCGCTTCAGCCGCCTTGCCAGGAAGACGCGCCGCCGCCACGCCGAACGCGGCCACCTGTGGCAAACCCGCCTGCTCCACCACCGCCAGTACCCGCGCCCCTTTCTGCCGCAGGCCCGCCGCCACCGCCAGCAGCAACGGACCCGATCCGGCCACCACTACGCGTTTGCCACGCACGTCCAGACCGCCCTTGCTCATGGCCTGCAATCCGCCCGCGCCGACAACTCCGGGCAGCGTCCAGCCGTCAAAGGGGAGAAAGCGTTCAGTGGCCCCGGTGGCAAGGATGACGCGGGCAGCGTGAACGTGGGTCAGACCTGATGGAGAGGTGACGGTCAGAACGTGAGGCTTTCCAGCCGCCGCAGCAATCACTTCTGCGCCACTCAGGACGGTGATTCCAGGGTGGGAGGCCGCATCTCGCAGCAAGTCGCCCGCCACCCCCCGCTGACCCGCCGCCGCGCCGCGCCAGATCTGGCCGCCTGCCGTGGGTTGGGAGTCCAGCAGCAGCACCCGCAAGCCGCCCTGGGCAGCCGTCAGCGCGGCCATCAATCCAGCGGGGCCAGCGCCCACCACCACAGCGTCCCAGGGATCAGACTTCACGGTTCACCTCCATCAAACGCCGCACGTTCTGACCATCCTGCACGGGGGTCAGGCAGGTTCGCACTGTCTGCCCGTCCACCACGGCGCGACATTCATAACAACTGCCCATGCCGCACAGCGCCCCGCGTGCCTCGCCGCTCAGGCTGCGACGCAGCGGCGACAGTCCTGCGTTTTGCAGGGCGGCCAGCACGGTGGTTCCAGCCGGAACCATGACCCGCACACCGTCCAGCGTCAACACCGCCAGCGTCCGCTCAGGCATGGGCGGGTTCCGGCATGCGCTCAAAGCGGGCGGGGGTGAAGTCGTGTTTCAGCAATTCGGACGGCGTTCCGAATAGTTGCGCCGCCAGCAGTTCCGCCGTTCCCAGCGCCGTGGTGATGCCCAGTCCCTCATGCCCGGTGGCAAGGAAAACGCCGTCCAGATGAGGGTGCGGCCCAACCAGCGGCAGGTGGTCCGGGGAGGCACAACGCTGCCCGGTCCAGATTCTCAGGGCGGAGATGTTTTCCAGAGCGGGCAGAAACTCGGCGGCGCGGCGCAGCATTCGCCTCAGCAACGGCCAGTCTATTTCGCGGTCCGGCTGCTCAAACTGTCGGCTGGAGCCGATCAACAGTTGCCCGGTGGGACGCGGCTGGACATTGAAAGCCACGCTGTCCTCGTCGTTTCCGTGGGCGCTTTTCAGGTAGCCCAGTTCCACGAGTTGATGGTGGATATGCACGGGGCCGCGTTCGGTGATCAGGAGGTGGCCCTTGCGCTGACGTAGCGGCAAATCGGGCAAGAGCGACACCGCTCCAATGCCATTCGCCACCACCACGACATCGGCCCGCAGCATTTCGCCACTTTCCAGCCGCACGCCGCCGTCTATCAGTTCCGCCACCGCCTCACGCTGCACGGTGGCCCCCGCACGCTCCAGCAGAAACTGGGCTACCACCGGGGCGTACACGACGCTGTCGCCGGGAACGCGCAAGGCTCCGGCCAGTCCGGGGCGCAGATTCGGTTCGGCGCGGGCCAGTTCGGCGGCGTCCAGCAGGGTGGCCTCGCGGCCCGCGGCCAGATACGCCCGACGTTTGGGTTCCACCGCCGCCAGTTCTTCCTCGTCACTTGCCACCCACAGCGTGCCGCAGCCGTGGTAATCAGCCTGCCTGGGTAACGCCGGGGCCAGCGCCTCCCACAGTTCCAGGCTGCGGGCGGTCAGGGCCAGTTGCGCGGGGCTATCGTCCATAACCACCAGATGGCCCATGCCCGCCGCCGTCGCGCCGCCCCCCACTGGCCCCGGCTCCAGCACCGTTACACGCATGCCTTGACGGGCTAGAGCGTCCGCACAGGCCGCGCCCACCAGTCCACCGCCAATCACGATGGCCTTCATGCCGTTTCTGACTCTGGCCGGATGCCCCAGGCAAAGGGATCACCGTCCTGCACGATCAGTTCGCCCTGCATGGTGATGAACGCCTGCCCGGTAATCACGGGATGCACCTGACCACCTTTCAGCGAGTACACGCCTTCAAACACGCTGCCGATCACGCTTTCCTGCCGCCAGACCTGTCCCGGCTCCAGCTTGCCGTCCGCTGCCAGACAGGCCAGTTTGGCGCTGGTTCCCGTGCCACACGGGCTGCGGTCATACGCGCCGCCGGGACACATCACAAAATTGCAGTTGACGCCGTTCGCATGACTGAACAGTTCTATGTGGTCAATTTCCGCGCCGTTTTCGCCTGTGATCCCAGCTTCTTCCAACGCCTGACGAATCCGTAGCGTTTCGTCGCTCAGCTCCGCAACATTTTCAAGACTGAGAACCCGCTCGCCCACGTCCACCAGGAAGAACCAGTTGCCGCCCCAGGCCACGTCGCCGCGCACCTCTCCCAGCCCAGGCACCGTCACGCAGACATCTTTGAGGTGACGGGAAGCGGGCACGTTCGCCACGCTGACGCGGCCATCGTCGTGCAGCGTCGCCGTGACCACGCCCACAGGGGTATCAATGCGGTGATCGCCGGGGCCGATGCGCCCCAGGTAGGCCAGGGTGGACACCAGACCCATCGTACCGTGGCCGCACATGCCCAGCGGCCCGGCGTTGTTGAAATAGATGACGCCTGCCACGCAATCCGGCGCTTTCGGCGGCAGCAGCAGCGCACTGACCAGCACGTCGTTGCCGCGCGGCTCCAAGTTGACCAGGGTGCGCCAGCGGTCAAAATCGTCCCTCAATGCTTCCCGCTGCTGCGCCAGCGTTTCTCCCGGCAATTCGGGAAAGCCGCCCAGCACCACGCGCGTCGGCTCGCCTGCTGAGTGGGAATCCACAAAGGAGAGGCGGTGCGTGACCCTGGGGCTGGACGGGGCGGCGGGTGACATGCCTCACGTTACGCCAGACCAGGGCGGATTGTCTTGGACATTCTGGGCAAAAGACCTGCCGAATCCTGCACAATGGGCCGTGTCTTCCCTTTCCCCGCATCCCACAGCCCATGACCCGGTTCGGAACATGCCAGAGGCCATTCGGCGGCTAGGTCTGGCCGCCATGCTGGACGTGCTGGACTACCTACCGGACACCGTGGCCTTCGTGAAAGATGCACAGGGGCGCTACCTGTACGCCAACCGCACATTGTTGGAACGGTTGGGACGTTCAAGTGTGGCGGGCTTGCAGGCTTGCGAGGTCTTTCCGGCATCGCTGGGGGCCGCCTACACCCAACAGGATGCGGCGGTACTGGCAAGCCAGTCTTCCACAGGACTGGGCCTGACCGAGCATCTGGAACTGCACCTGTATCCGGGCGGCAAGGCGGGCTGGTGCCTGACCACCAAACGGCGGCTGGGCGAGGGAGACGCACCCGCCGGGTTACTGGGCCTGTCGCGCGATCTGCATCTGCCGCGCCACGATTCTGGGCCGGGGTCCGGGCTGGCCGCCGCCACCGCCCGGATAGAAACTGAGTACGCCGCACCGCTGACCGTGCCGGAGCTGGCCCGCAGCGCTGGCCTGAGTGTGACCACTTTTGAGCGGCAGATCCGGCGCGTGTACGGCTTGACCCCCACACAACTGCTGACCCGCACGCGCATTGAGGCCGCCACCCGCCTGCTGGCCCAGACCAGTCTTTCGGTGGCGCAGATCGCCGTGGACTGCGGCTATTTTGACCACAGCGCCTTTGCCCGCGCCTTCAAGGGGGCGGTGGGATTGACGCCCAGCGGGTACCGGGCCTTTGCCAGGGGCGAGGCGGTGAAGCGGTGAGAGCCGTGTCAGACGCCAGTTCCTAAACTCTGGAATCATGATCATCAAAGAGCTGGAGATGAAGACCCACACTGATCTGCTACGCCGCGCCGGGTACGAGGCCGAGCGGCAGATGGCCCACTATCTGAAACGGGCTTTTGGCGAAGATCCCTACAAATTCGTGCTGAACAATCTGCGGGTGGAGCGTGGGGGCGAGGTCGCCCAGGTCGATCACCTGATCGTGCTGCGTTTCGGGCTGCTGGTGGTGGAAAGCAAGAGCGTGGCCGGACAGCTCAGCGTGAACGAGCAGGGTGAGTGGACCCGCTGGTGGAACCGCCAGGGCCGGGGCATGCCGTCGCCGGTCCTTCAGGCCCGCAGACAGCTTGATCTGCTGTGCGCCCTGCTGAATGATCACACTGCCGAATTGCTGGACCGGGGGCTGTTCGGCCTGAAGCAGCGCACCTTTACCCCCATGCGCCGGGACGTGCTGGTGGCGATCTCGGACGGTGGGCGGATTACCCGCAAAACGGAAGTGCCGGAAGTGGTTAAGGCCGATCAGGTCCCTGAACGGGTGCAGCAGATCATCAGGGAGATGCAGGGCCGTCTGACCGCCTTTACCTTCAGTGACGCCGAGATGACCCGCATCTGCGCCTTTCTGCGAAATCGGCACGTCGCGGGTAGCGAGGCTCAGCCAGACCTCGCGTCTGCTCCCTGCCCCGTTCAAGCTCCAGCGTCCGCAGCACATACCCCAGTATCCAGAGGACTGACTGGCGTGGTCTCCCCTCCCCACAGCCTGCCAGTGGCCGCGCCTGCCCTGCCCGAACCGGCCCAGATTGGATCAGCACAGATTCCCCACTGCCGCCAGTGCCAGTCCAGCAAATTATCCATCCAGTACGGCAAATACGGCTATTACTTCAAATGCGCTGCGTGCGAGGGCAACACCCCGGCCAAACCCGTCTGCCCCACCTGCCAGCAGCCCGCCCGCCTGAGCAAGAGCGGTCCGCAGTTCACGGCGGCGTGTGCGGGCGGGCACCAGTGGCGCTACTGGACGAACGGCTGATTACCCTTCTTTCAGGGACGCGGGACGCTCCGGCTGCGCGGCGCTGCGGGCCGCCTGCCTACGCCGCACGAACCACACGGCGGCGGCGATCAGCAGCGCTGCCAGGATGGTCTTGGAGGCCGGGGCCATGTACTCGCCCACCTTCTCGTAATGGTCTCCCAGCAGGTAGCCCGCGCCGGTCAGCAGGGCGGCCCACAGCGCCGAGCCGATAGCGCTGTACAGCACAAAAGTGGGCAGCGCCATACCGCTCATGCCTGCCGGGAGGTTCAGCAGGCTGCGGATGCCGGGGACCATGCGCCCGAACAGCACTGCTTTCGGGCCGTGTCTGTCGAACCACTCGTCGGCCTTGCGAATGTCCCTGCCACGCAGGCCCAGCCATCTGCCGTGCCTGTCGGCCCAGGCCACCAGCCGTTCCTCACTGAAGACCCGCCCGATGTAGTACAGCGGCAGGGTACCCAGAACGCTGCCCAGCGTTCCCGCTAGCACCACACCCAGGAAACTGAGGTCACCGCGCGAGGCCGCGAAACCCGCCGAGGGCAGGATCAGCTCGCTGGGAATCGGCGGAAACACGTTCTCCAGCACCATCAACAGCACGATGCCCAGGTAACCCAGGCTGTCCATCAGATTCTGAATCCACTCCACCATCTGCCCGGCAGACTAACGGCAGAGGATCAGTGGCGCGTCAGCCGAAAGTCGGGGATCAGTGCTGACCCGCATACGGCTGACCCTCAGATGTGGGCGGGCAGCTTTTCCAGGTACTTGAAAGGCAGGCTCAGCGCGCTCTCGCCCTGCCGGAAGGCGGCCAGATAGCCGCTGACGGTACCGCCCGAGCGTTCGACGATGCGGGCCAGCGTCTGGGCGGTGCCGCCGCTGGAAATCACGTCCTGCACGATGGCCACTTTCTTGCCCTTCAGGCGGGCGGCGTGCGGACTGTCCAGCCAGAAGGTCTCGGCCACGCCCAGGGTCATGCTGGGGGCGTCCTGAATGATCGGGTCCTGCATATAGGGGCGGCGCTTTTTTCGCACGCATTCATAGGGCAGGCCGCTCAGGTGGCTCAGCTCGTGGGCCAGCGGCAGCGCGTTGGTCACCACGGTGAGCAGCACCTCGGTGCCGGGCGGGATCATGACCACCATTTCCTCGGCCACCGCCTTGGTAAATTCGCTGTCGCCGATAAATTCCACCAGTGGCACGCGGCCCATGCCGCCCGCCCGCGCGCTGGGCAGGGTGCGCGTCACACCGCCGATCTTCACCGTCACTTCCTGTCTGGCCTGGGTCATGGCCCCAGCTTAGCCCGTCAGCCCCGGCTGGTCACTCGGACGGAAACAGCGGCAGGTGGCCCAGCGCCGTGACCTCTGGGCGCTCCTCGCCCTCGGTAAAGACGGCCAGCACGGCGGCCACCTCGCCGCCCACCTCATCGATGATCTGGCGCAGCGAGTGCAGCGTGCCGCCGCTGGACACCACGTCGTCCACGATGGCCACCTTGCGGCCCCGGATCTTGGGCACGTCGAAGCCGTCCAGCACCAGCAACTGCGGAATGCCGGTGGTGATGCTGACCACCTCGCGCGCCACCGGGTCCACCATGTACGGCTTCTGGGTCTTGCGGATCACGATGTACGGCTTGCCCGTCTCGCGGCTGATGACATGCGCCAACGACAGCGCCTTGACCTCCGGCGTGACCAGCACGTCAATGTCTGCGGGCAGCAGCTTGGCCAGTTCGATTCCGGCAGCCTCGGTGACCTCGGTATCGCCCAGCATGTTGAACAGCGCCACATGGACGCCGGGAGCGACCTCTACGATGGGCAGTTCACGGGTCACGTCCCCGACCTGTACGGTGTGCGTCTTCACGGGACCGAGTGTAATGCCCGCAGGCCCCCGCAGGTCCAGACGCCACAACTCTGGACGAGCGGCACCGTCGCCACCAAAAGAACACCCGTGCCGCAGAGAGAGGCAGATGGCTCAGCCGAAAGCGGCAATGCTGGGCTAGAAGGTGGCTTGGCCGGATGCAACATTCACCAGACACGCCGATGGTCCTGATCCAGGAGGGCCTGCCACGAGGCGTCCTTCTGATCCTGGCAGCACTCACCTTCGTGGTCATGCCCACCACCCGACTGGAGCAGGACCGCGCCCCGTCTAGTTCACCCGGCACCAGTTGACTTGTTTTGTCATCAATAAAAGCTTACCTTTTTGATCAATGATTACCTCGTCCCCCACCCGCGTCCCAGTCACGCCTGCCCAGACGGACCTGAGTGCGCTGAAATTCAACCAGTACAGCGTGATCGGTGTGACGCTGCTGGCCCTGATTTCCGGCCTGAGCGTGCTGACGCTGCTGCTGGGTGCGGCCATGTTGCTGGGGGCCGTGTACCCAGACCTCTCGCCGCTGCGGGCGGCCTACCGAATGTTCGGGCAGCGGCTGGGACTGCGGCCCGAAGTCGTCGAGGAAGACCCCCGCGCCCATCACTTCGCGCAGGGCGTGGGCGGCGTGTTTCTGCTGGCCTCCAGCCTGAGTGGGCTGGCCGGACTGCCGCTGCTGGGCCTGGGCCTGGGCCTGATGGTCATTGCCCTGGCGAGCCTGAACCTGAGCCAGAAGATCTGTGTGGGTTGCCTGATGTACTTCCAGTACCGCCGCCTGCGCTACACCGTCCTGAGCCGCTAAAACCCTTCAAGTCTCCAGCTTTTCTCAGCCCGGATTTCGCCCGGACTTCACCGCCGAAGTCCGTCCCTGTCGTCGTGCCCAGTTCACCCTCTCCCCCACTGCCGAGGTCTCCCCATGTCCGACATCGAAACCCTGAAAAAAGAGCTGCCGCCCTTCCAGATCTTTGACCTGATCCCGCAGTACGCCGCCGCCGGAGCGATTGACCCGGAGAAAATCGACCTGCTGAAGTGGGCCGGGGTCTACCCGCAGCGCCCCATTGAGGACGGCTTTCTGATGATGCGCGTCAAGGTGCCCACCGCTGAGCTGAGCAGTGACGCCTTAAGGGTGGTGGCGGGCATTGCCGAGGACTACGGGCGCGGGCTGCTGGACGTGACAGACCGTCAGGCGTTCCAGTTTCACTGGCTCAGGATTCAGGACATTCCGGCGATTCTGGACCGGCTGGACACCGTGGGCCTGCACACGCGCGGGGCCTGCGGCGACACCGTGCGCGCCGTGATCGCCTCGCCGTTGGCCGGACTGGACGCCCGCGAGCGAATTGACGTGCGCCCGATTGCTCTGGCAATGGAGGGTAGCCTGAGCGGAAATGTTGACTTTGAAGACCTGCCCCGCAAATTCAAGATCAGCCTGACCGCCACTCCCGAGCTGGAAGGCATTCACCTGATCAACGACATCGGTTTCCTGGCCCACACGGTGGAGGACGAGGTTGGATTTGACGTGTGGGTGGGCGGCGGCCTGGGTGCGGTGGCCCACCTTTCAAAACGTCTGGGTGTGTTCATCCGCCCCGATGAAGTGGTGGAGGTGGGCCGCGCAATTGCCGGAGCCTACCGCGATCACGGCTACCGCCTGAACCGCAAGAAGGCCCGCCTGAAGTACCTGATCAAGGATCTGGGTGTGGAAAAGTTCCGCGAGATCGTGGAAACCGAGTACCTGGGTCGCCCGTTGCGCGACGGCCCCTCTGCCCCAGTGGCCCGCTTCGGCGGCAGCGACGTGCTGGGCGTCAACCCGCAGCATAACGGTCTGAATTACGTGGTCCTGACCACCACCGTCGGGCGCATTGATCCGGCCAAAGCGCGGGCACTGGCGGATCTGAGCGAGCGCTACGGCAAGGGCGTGGTCCGCACCACCGCCTTCCAGAACATGATGATTCCGCACGTGCGAACCGAGGACGTGGACGCACTGGTGGCCGAGTTGGAGCGGCTAGACCTCGCCCCCAAAGCGACGCTGCGCGGAACCACGATTGCCTGCACAGGCACGCAGTTCTGCCGGCTGGCGCACACCGAGACCAAGGCGCGGGTGGCGGGCATGATCGACACGCTGGAGCCGCTGCACAGCGATCTGGACGTGCCGTTCGTGATCAACCTGACCGGCTGCTCCAACGCCTGCACGCGCTATCAGGTGGCCGATCTGGGCTTCATGGGCGCACTGCGTGGGGAAGAGGAAGTTTACAACGTCCACCTCGCGGGCAGCATCGGGCAGGCGCAGCGGACGGGAGCCAAGCTCAAGGGGATTGTTCCCGCCGTCCGCCTGACCGAGTACACCGATAAGGTGTTGACTGATTTCAAGGCCAACAAAACCGAGGGCGAGAGCTTCGTGGAATACGCGGACCGCCGGGGCAACGAACACTTTTTACCGGATACCGTGCTGACCGAACAGACCGCCGGGTTGAATGAGCGCGAACTGGTGGGCGCATGACCGCCACGCTGGAGCGCACGCTCTACCCTGAAGAAGTGAAGATGGGGCGCGTGGTCTGGTTCACTGGCCTCAGCGGGGCAGGGAAAAGTACGCTGGCCGCCGCGTTGCACGCTGAACTGGCGGCACGCGGGGTGGCAGTGGAACTGCTGGACGGCGACGCCGTGCGCGAGAACCTGGGCAGGGGCCTGGGCTTCTCGCGCCAGGACCGGGATACGAATGTCCGGCGCATCGCCTTCGTGGCGGGCCTGCTGGCAAAACACGGCGTCACCGTGCTGGTCAGCGCCATCAGCCCCTACGCCGATACCCGCCGCGACGTGCTGGCTGATCTGCCCAACACCCTGGAAGTCTTCGTGGACGCGCCGTTGGAAGTGGTCACGGCGCGGGACGTAAAGGGGCTATATCTGAAAGCCATCGCGGGTGAGATTCAGCACTTCACGGGTGTGAGCGATCCCTACGAAGCTCCCCAGACGCCAGACCTGCACCTGAAAACCGATGAAATCAGCGTGGATGAAGGGGTGCGGAGGCTGTTGCAGGCGCTGGGGGAAGGGTGACGGCAGGCGCGGGCAGGTTCGCCGCCGAATTGCGACCTCTGTCAGCCTCTCCCAGGGGCGGAAAGGACTCAGAAACCCTCGCTTTGATCAACTGGGCCATCACCACCCACCCCGATCTGCTGATGCCCAGCGCCTTTAATCTGAACGGCGTGGTGCTGATCGATCTGGCGGTGCGGGCAGGCTACCGGGGGCAGGTTGTTTTTGTGGACACCGGCTATCACTTCCCCGAAACGCTCCAGACGCGTGACCGACTGGCGGCGCGGTATTCCGAACTGGAATTCGTGACGCTGAACGCAGGCGCGTCCCCGCAGGATAGGCGCACGCCGCCTGAGCTGTACGCGGCCAACCCCGACGCCTGTTGCGCGGCCCGCAAGGTTGCGCCCCTCCAGAACTACTTAAAACACAAGAACCCGTCTGCCCTGTTGAATGCCCGCAGCCGCGATCAGGCCACCACCCGCGCCGAGATTCCCTTCGTGGAGGAAGGCGGCGCGCGCATCAAGATCAACCCGCTGGCCGAGTGGACGCGGCAGGAGCTGGAAGCTTACGCCGCCGAACACGACTTGCCCGTCAACCCGTTGTACGCCGACGGTTTCCTCTCGGTGGGCTGCTGGCCCTGCACCCGCGCCGTGCGCCCCGGCGAGGACGCCCGCGCCGGACGCTGGGCCGGGCATGGCAAGACCGAATGCGGTCTATGGGCGGGGGACGGCAAGCTCTGATCCTTTTTTTCGGCCAATAGTTGACTCTTTTCATCCACTGCTTCCATCCGCTTTACGATCTACCCAGGAGAAACTCTATGCCCACCCTGCCCTATCCCGTTACTGGCCTGCCCACGCCGCTGGGCGGTACGCTGGTCCATCAGGTGAACCGTGTGTCAGAGGCTGAACTCAGAGGACTGCCCCGTCTGGAACTGTCCGAGCGCAGCGCCGCCGATCTGGACTTGCTGGCAACGGGCGCGTACTCGCCGCTCACCGGTTTTCTGGGCGAGGCCGATTACCTGAACGTGGTGGAACACCTGCGCCTCGCGGACGGCACGCCCTGGAGTCTGCCTATCACGCTGCCCGTCTCGCGTCTGGAGGCCCGTGACCTGCGGGGCCGCGTGGTCCTGACCCGTGACGGCAAGGCGGTAGGCCTGATTGACGTTCAGGAGCAATTCGAGGCCCGCAAACAGTGGGAGGCCCGCGAGGTCTACCGTACCGAGGAAGCCGCCCATCCCGGCGTGGCTGCGCTGTACGCGCAGGGCGAGATCAATCTGGCCGGACCCGTGACGTTGTTCGAGGTGCCGCGCGGCGCGTTCCCCCAGCATCACCGCACGCCCGCAGAGGTCCGCGCCGTGATCGAGGCGCGTGGCTGGCGCACCACGGTGGCCTTTCAGACCCGCAACCCGATCCACCGGGCGCACGAGTACCTGCACAAGGTGGCGCTGGAACTGGTAGACGGCCTGCTGCTGCACCCGCTGGTGGGCACCACCAAGAACGACGACGTGCCCGCCGACGTGCGCGTGGAAGCCTACGAGGTGCTGCTGGACCGCTACTACCCACAGGCCCGCACCCTGCTGAGTGTCTACCCTGCCGCCATGCGCTACGCCGGGCCGCGCGAGGCGATTGTTCACGCGCTCTCAAGGCGCAATTACGGAGCCACCCATTTCATCGTCGGGCGCGATCACGCGGGCGTGGGCAGCTACTACGGCACCTACGACGCGCAGGACATCTTCAGCGCCTATTCCGCCGAGGAACTGGGCATCCGCATCCTGAAGTTCGAGCACACGTTCTATTGCCAGTGCTGCGCTCAACTGGTCAGCCCCCGCACTTGCCCACATGACGCATCGCACCATCTGGTCCTCAGCGGCACGAAGGTCCGCGAGAAGCTGCGTGCGGGCGAGAAGCTGCCGCCTGAATTCACCCGCCCGGAAGTGGCGGAAGTGTTGCGGCAGGCGTACCAGGGAAGTGGAGACTGAAAAAGCGCTGGGGGAGTCTGGGCTACAGACCCACGTTGCGGTAAATCTCGGCCACCGACAGCGAAACGCCCACGCAGGTCAGCTCCACCGACTCTTCCATGGTTTCAAATTGCCAGCCGTCCAATGTGCGGCGGTGGAAGATCATGCCACGCGCCTCGCTGTCCACGATCAGGTAGCCCTGCAAGCTGTCGATGCGCTGGCAGTCGCTGGCTTTGACGGCCAGATCCAGACTGCGGGTGCTGGCGCTGAGAATCTCCACAATTAAGCACGGCTGGGTTTCTACCGTCCCCACCATCTGAGAGTCGTAGACCACCCCGGTGTCGGGCAGGTAATAGCGGCGGCTGCCGTCGCGGATCACACGAACTTTGAGGTCACTCACATAACTCCAGCAAGTGCTGTCTGACAGCAACCCGATCAACGCCCTCTGAATATTTGTGGAGATACGGTTGTGGGGCAGACTCGCCCCGGCCTAGGCATATACGAAGCCGTCCACGTACTCCCAGCGCACCTTTTCCGGGCCGGAAAGGTTCAGGTATTCCCCTTCAGTCATGACACGGAAGTTGGGATCGGTCATAGCCAAAGTTTACCCGCGCTCCAGTCCAGGCGGCGCGGGTCAGAGGGGATGCTTACCGCTCAGTGATCCAGCATCTCCGCACTCAAATCCTCGGGCCGCAGCGCACCAGTCATCACCGAAACGGTGTCGGCCATGCTGATGTTCTTCGGATTCAGGACGGCAGCGCGTTTGCCCATGCGGTGGACGTGGATACGGTCCGCCACCTCAAACACATGCGGCATGTTGTGGCTGATCAGAATGACGGGCAGCCCCTTGTCGCGCACCTTGCGGATCAGGTCCAGCACCATGTTGCCTTCCTTGACGCCCAGCGCCGCCGTCGGCTCATCCATGATCACCACATGGCGCGCAAAGGCCGCGCTGCGGGCCACCGCCACGCCCTGCCGCTGCCCACCCGACAGCGTTTCGACGGGCTGGGACATGCTTTTGATGGCGAATTGCAGGTCTGACATGTAGGCGGTGGCTTCCTCGAACATGCGCTTCTTGTCAATGATCTTCAGCAGGCGGGCAATGGGGCCGGGACGCAGGATCTCGCGGCCCAGGAAGAGGTTTTCGGCGATGGTCATGGCAGGGGCCACGGCCAGATCCTGATACACGGTCTCGATGCCCTGCTTGCGGGCGTCGATGGGGCTACGAAACGATACGGGTTGGCCGTCCAGAAAAATCTCGCCCTCATCGGGAACCACCGCACCCGACAGCGCTTTAATCAGGCTGGATTTGCCCGCGCCGTTGTCGCCGATCACGGCCAGAATCTCACCCGCGCGCAACTGGAAATCTGCACCGTTGATGGCAGTCACGCTGCCGTAGCGCTTGATCAGCCCACGCGCTTCCATGACCAGCGGCTGAGCGGAAACGGAGGGTTTGAGGCCGGGCTGTTGATGCTGAGCAGCGGTCATATCAGGCCTTCCTTCTGGAGAATTGATCGGTGGCGACGGCCAGGATGATCAGAATGCCGGTGATCAGGACCTGATAGATGCTGTTGACACCCGAGAGTGTGAGGCCCACCCGGAACACGCCCACGATGACCGCGCCCAGCAGCGTTCCCATCACATTGCCGCGCCCCCCAAACAGACTGGTGCCGCCCAGCACGACGGCGGTGATGCTTTCCAGGTTCTCGGTCTGCCCGGCGTTGGGATCGCCCGCACCGACGCGGCCCACCAGAATCAGCGCGGCGACGCCGTACAGCAGCCCAGCGGTGGCGTACACGCTGATCAGCAACCTGGTGGTGGCGATCCCGCTCAGACGGGCAGCTTCGGGGTTGTTGCCCAGCGCGTAGAGATGACGGCCCGGCGAAGTCTGGGTCAGGAAGAACCACGCCACGCCGAACAGAACGAGCATCAGCACCGCGCCGAAGGTAAAGGGTGTTCCCCCAATTTTGAAGGTACTGCCCAGGAAGTTCAGGGCATTGGGCAAGCCGCTGACCGTCTGCGAGTTGGAGTAGATCAGGGTGATGGCCTGCACGATGCCCAGCATCCCCAGTGTGGCAATAAACGGCGGCAACCGCAGGCGGGTGATCAGCAGGCCGTTGAGCGCCCCAATCGCAGTGGTCGCGGCCAGGCCGCACAGAATTGCCAGCGCGGGTGGCACGCCGTAGTCCACGGCAAATTTGGTCATCACGATGCTGCCCAGGGCCATGATGAACCCGCACGACAGATCGATCCCAGCCGTCAGGATGATCAGCGTCTGCCCGATGGCGATCACGGCCACGAACGAGATCTGGCTCAGGACCAGCGAGAGGGTCTGGGAGGTGAGGAAACGGTCCGACTGTGTGGCAAAGAAGATGCACGCCAGCAGCAGCGCGATCAGTGGCCCCAGCACGCTCAGGCTGGGGAGGACGAAGCCCCGCCGACCTTTTTCAGAAACGGGAGATGCAGTCATCAGGGTGTTCTCCTGGGATGGGAAGGCATAGAGCCACGGCGCACGGCGGCATGGAAGGCCGCGTGCCGTGACTCAGGGAAGATCAGAGGGTCTTGAGATCAGGAGGTGGTGAGAACTTACTTGCCCCAGCAGTTGGACAGCCCGAACTTGCCGTCCTGGCTCTTGACGCCGCTGACGGGCTTGTTGGTGATCAGGGTGACGCCGGTATCGGTGTAGCCGCTGACCTTCTTGCCGGTCTTGGCGTAATTGACGCCTGCCGTGACGCCCATTGAGGCCATCTTGAGAGGGTACTGCTGGCTGGTTGCGCCGATCACGCCCGCCTCCACGTTGCGAATGCCCGCGCAGCCGCCGTCCACGCTGACGATCAGCACGTCCTTCTCCTTGCCGATGGCCTTGAGGGCCTGATACGCCCCGGCGGCGGCAGGTTCGTTGATGGTGTAGACCAGATTGATGTCGGGGTTCTTCTGGAGGCAGTTTTCCATCGCGGTCTGGCCCTTGGCCTGATCGCCGAAGGAATCCTGCGCGCAGGCCACGCCCGCGTTGATCTGCGCGGTGGTCTTGCTGGTCACGCCCTTCATGCCGAAGCCTTCCAGAAAGCCGTTGTGGCGCGCGATGCCCACGGGCTGACCGGGAAACAGATCGAGCGTGGCGATCACGGCCTTCTTGCTGCCCATCGTCTTCTTGGCCCACTGACCGATCAAGATGCCCGCCTGATAGTTGTTGGTGGCGAACAGGCCGTCCACGGCGCTGGCGGGTTCGGTGGGGCTGTCCAGCGCAATGACCATCACGCCTGCGGCGCGGGCCTTGGCGATGGCGGGAACGATGGCCTTGGAATCGCTGGGCGTGATCAGGATGGTCTTGGCCCCGGCAGCCACCATGTTTTCAATGGCCGTGACCTGTCCGGCGTTGTCACCGTCGGACTTGCCCGCGCCAGTCAACAACTTGGCACCCAGCTTCTTGGCCTCCGCGCCCGCCCCCTCTTTCATCTTGACGAAAAACGGGTTGGTATCGGTCTTGGTAATGAGTCCGATGACCGGCTGGGCGTTCTGGGCCAGCGCGGCGGTCACGGTAACGGCGGCAGTGATAACGGCAGCAAAAACAAACTTGGTGTGGCGCATGGTGGATCTCCTTTGTTGAATGGGGGCGAAGGAACTGGAGGGCGGACGTGAAGCGTTGCGAATCGGGCCGCGTCAGGAACGGTGCGGCGGCCCGGTGGAGTGGCGGATGATCAGTTCGGTGGACAGTTGCAGGTGCACTGGACGGCCTGCGCCGCGCAGCAGGCCAAAAAGCTGCTCGCAGGCATGGACGCCCAGCTCGTAGGCGGGCTGCGCGATTACGGTCAGCGGCGGCGACATGGTCTGCGCCCAGCGCGAATCGTCGAAACCCACGATGGACAGGTCTTCTGGAATTCGCAGGCCCAGTTCACGGGCGGCCAGGACCGCGCCCACGGTCATCTCGTTGTTGCCCACGAACAGAGCGGTGGGCCGCTGCCCGGCTGGCATAGACAGCAGTTCCGTGGCAGCGCGTAAGCCGTCGTCCTCGCGGTGCTGCCCGGAGCGCATCAGTTTGGGACAAGGCGACAGACCCGCCGCTTTCAGGGCGTCGTGGTAGCCCGCCTGACGCTCCACGGCTGTGCTGATGTCCTGCTGGCCCACGATCAGGCCGATCCGGCGGTGGCCCAGCCCGATCAGGTGATCCGTGGCCGCCCGCGCGCCGCCGACATTGTCCACGGTCACCGTGCTGGCCTGCGGATTGCCGCTCACACGGTCCAGTTCCACCACGGGCAAGTTCGGCAGGGTTTTCAGGTGTTCCCGCGTGCCACTGGTAGGAACCACGATCAGGCCCTGCGGCAGGTGGCCGCGCAGGGTATCGATGGCCCGCGCCTCCTTTTCCGGCTGCTCGTCACTGTTGAACAGGAATGTCACGTAGCCCTGCTCCTCGGCAGTGTCCTGCACGCCCTTGGCCAGCAGTGCGTGAAAGGGGTTCAGGATGTCGGCCACGATCAGGCCAATCGTGCGGGTCTCGCGCTGGCGCAGGCTGCGGGCCAATACATTGGGCTGATAGCCCAGTTGCTGCGCGGCCTTCATGACCCGCTTGCGTGTGCCCTCGGCCACCATCTCCGGGCGGCTCAGCGCGCGCGAGGCAGTGGCCGTGGAGACTTTGGCAAGGGCAGCGACATCCTGGATACTCGACATAGCAAACGATTACACCTTTATGGAGAAGAGGTAGATCAAATTGGCAGCTTCCAACGGCAGAAACTGATTGCAAACGATTACATTGAGATGCAGTCAGTGTGCGGTCTCACAGAGCATTTGTCAAGCCCTCATTGTTCTTCTGCTTTCCGGGAATAGCGGTCTGGAGACCTGGAGGCACAGAAAACAGACGAATGCGGCAGTGACCGTCGTCTACCGCCGTATCTCCCTTTGCCAGCACAGGGTTCAGGAGTCGTGCGGCAATTGACGCCGTCACCACCCCCGAATCCTGTGCAGCGGAAGTTTTATACGGACTCCGATTGAAAGGTGTTGGAAACACTTGGAAAACGGGTTCCGGGCGTGGAGTGGAGGAATCGGCGCAGTCCCGATTCCTCCACGAAACAGACGAAATCCGTATTACCCGTTGCCCGAAATGTTCAGCGCACCCTCGCCCGCAACCACGCCGCCATGTCGTTCATCGGCCCTTGCGCCATCGGGGCAAAGTTGTCCAGCGTGAGGTCCTTTGCCGGGCCGAGGCTGTGGCCCAGCCCCGGATACAACTTGAGGGTGTGATCGGTGTTGCCAGCGGCAGCCAGCGCGCTGTTCAACTGCTGGGCGCTGGCTGGGTCGATGTTGCCGTCATTTTCGCCCTGCAAGATCAGCACTGGCATTTTAAGTCTGGGGGCCAGTTCGCCCAGCGTAGGCAGCGTCGTGGCAGGCGTGTACAGGGGCGACTGCGTGACGCTCTGGGCATAGAAAGCCCGGACCATCGGCAATGCCTCGGCGCGCAGATCGATCCTGCCGTCGCCGTTGGTGTCCAGCACGGCAGCAAGCTTGGGCACCTGCGGGGTGCTGTCGCGGGCCAGCAGGAATTGCCCCTGCGTTCTCGCCAGGGCCGAGCCGGGGCCATAAAGTGAGGCCACCACACCCTTCAGATCGATTTTGCCGTCGGGGGCGTAAGGCTCCAGGTACTTCAGGCCCACCCGCTCGAACTGGCGGGTGAAGGCGTCGGCAAAGGCATTCACCACCGGCCCCTGAACGATCAGGCCCTGAGCGCCCACCGCCTGCGCCAGCGACGCCGCCACCACGCTGCCCTCGCTCCAGCCGTAGATGAAGACCTGTTGCGCGTTAATGCCCGGCTGCTTTTTCGCCGTCTCCAGAGCCGTCCCCGCGTCGGCCAGCAGGTCCTTCATGGTCAGTTTGGCGTAGCTTTCCTGCGCGGCCTGTGCGGTGGCGGGATCGAAGGTGGCCGCCGCGTAACGTTTATCGAAGCGCATTACTGCGAAGCCCTGTCGGGCCAGCGTCTGGGCCAGCGTGCCCAGCGATCCCTGAACCTTGCCGCCGTAACTCTGGAAGCTGCCGTTCAGGTCCTCGGGGCCGGTGCCCTGCACGAGCAGCACCAGCGGGGCCACCCCGTTCCCATCTGGCCGCAGCAGTTCAGCGTGGGTGGCCTGACCCCCCAAATCGAGGGGCAGCGCCTGGGTGACTGGGCCGGGTTCGTTCCCCCCAGCAAGAGCGGAACCCAGGCTCAGGGCAGCAGACAGCAGCAGGCGTTTCATGCCTCCAGGCTAGGAGCTAGGCTGCTTGCCATGAAAGCCCAGCAGGGAAGCAGCCCGGCATACACCCTGATTACAGACCGGCGACAGGCGGAAGTGGTGACCAGCCGTGACGAATTGCGCCGCCTCGCGCCGTTCATGGGCCACGAAGCGTGCATTTCGGAGGCCGCGCACCGACTGGGCCTGGGAATCACGGCCACCTACAAAATCGTCGCGCGTTTCGTGGCGCTGGGCCTCCTGGAAGAAACCCGGCAGCAGCGGCGGGCAGGCCGGGCGATCCGGTATTACCGCGCCCCCGCAGCATTCTTCGTGCCGTTTCATGTTCTGGGACTGGAGGAAATCGGCGAGCGCAACCGCCTGACGCAATTGCACCGTTTCGAGCGCAGCTTCGCGACCTCGGTGCGCCACGGCTTTGCCCCGGACTGGGGGGCGCTCACGGGAGCGCTGCCCTCGGGTGAGACGTACTACGAGATCGCCTCGCCGGACGGGCAGATCTGGGACCCATTGGCAGACGACGCCACGCTGATCCTCTCCGGCTGGAACCTGATCCGCGCCACGCCGCAGGAGGCGCGCACCCTCCAGCGCGGCCTGATGGCCCTGATCACGCCGTACCTGAACCGGGAAGGGGAAGGCGGCGAGCAGTACCTGCTGGGCACCTTCCTGTGCCGCGATCACGCGGACCACCAGACGTAGAGGCTGCGTTCCGGGCGAAGTCCACCCCAGTGCGGCTGATGACCGGGTGTGATCAATGGCTCAGTACGGCGGATTCCCACCCGGATTCGAGATCACCTCGGCGATTCCCCCATCGTCCAGCCGGGCAATGAATCCAGCGTCGTCGCGGTAGGCCATGCCGCTGTCCATCGCCACACACAGCCTTTCCGCGTAGGGAATGGGCGCGCCTGCCCCCAGCGTCGGGCCGTGCAGGTACTCGTCGAGCAGCACGTAGACGGGGGTATGCCCATGCGCCAGATGGTCCCCGCCAAACGTTTTCAGCATCCGGCGGGCCGCCTTCTCGCCGCCGCCCAGCGCAAAGGCGAAACGGTCTGCAAAGGTATTCAGAAACGCGCCCCAGGCGTCGGCGTCTCGTTTGAGGATCAAGGCGTTGACGTGACCGTTGACCTCTGCGACGCTCTCGCCCAGGCGCAGGTACATCGGGCTGTCGGCATGGATCAGCAGCCAGGAATCGATCCGGGCCACCGCAGGCCGGGCCTCCAGCCACGCCAGATCGCCGGGGTCCAGCAGCGTCAGATCGCGTTCCTGACCGCCGTTGTTCTGCCAGTACTCGTGGAAACCCAGCGCGTCTTTGGGATCGCTGCGGCGGAACAGCAGCGCCGCCATGAACATGACCTCATGGTTGCCCAGCAGCGCCGTCACCGCGCCCCCGAATTCGGCGGCCTGCACTTCCAGGCTGCGGATCAGGCGAATGACCTCGATGCCCTTCGGTCCCCGGTCCACGTAATCGCCCAGAAAGACCAGATGCGCGTCCCCAGCCGTCCAACCGCCATCGAAGTCGATCAGTCCCGCGCGCAGCAGCATGGCCCGCAACTTGCCATATGCGCCGTGAACGTCCCCGATGACCCACAGTTCCCTCAAGGCGTGGCCTCAGAGCAGGCTTGCGGGATGGTCAGACCGATTGGCACAGGAAAGACAGCTCCAGACAGGACAGACGGCGGCCAACAGCGCATCCCGGCAGCGTTCCCTGAGCTGGATATCCCCATGAAATCGCGGGCCGGATACAGCGCCGTGGCCCACCGTGGCACGTGACCGTCGGGAGACGTCTTGAGGTGGGCAGGACCGCTGAACACATTCAGAAGTGTAACGTTTCTAACGTCCAGACCCGGCTCCTCATTTACTTCCCGCCATGCCGCCCACACCCGCTCGCAGGCCAGGGACGGTTCCCAGCCGCCTAGCCTTCTTCTTCTTCGTCCTCCGGGGAAGGCAGGGTCCGCAGCTTGGTCATGCGCTCGCTCAGATCGTCCTGGATGCGGCGCACGTTGCCTTCCAGATTCGAGCGTGCGCCGTCCAGCTCGTGCCGCAGACGCATGATTTCTTCTACGCCCGCCAGATTGACGCCCAGTTCCTGCGTCAGTCGCCGGATTTCGCGCAGATGCTCGATGTCGCGCTCGGAGTACAGGCGCGTTTTGCCGCTGCTTCGGCCCGGGCTGATCAGTTGCTTGCGCTCGTACAGGCGCAGGGTTTGCGGGTGCATGTCCACCAGTTCGGCGGCGATAGAGATGACGTACACCGGGCGGTCCCTGGGATCAGTCCGCCCCCCCTCGCTGCTGGGCAGGGCAAGGGCGCGGTCCCGCAACTCGTCCTCAATGCGCGTGATCTCGGCCTCGAACTCGCCCTGGAGGTCATCGAGTTCGTGCTGGAGGCGCATGACTTCCTCAACGCCCGCCAGATTGACGCCCAGTTCCTGCGTCAGCCGCCGGATCTCGCGCAGATGTTCGATGTCGCGCTCGGAATACAGGCGGGTTTTGCCAGTGCTGCGGCCCGGACGGATCAGGCCCTTGCGCTCATACAGGCGCAGCGTCTGCGGGTGCATGTCCACCAGTTCCGCCGCCACCGAGATCACATACACCGGGCGATGTTTAGAGTCCGAGACCATAAGTTAGGCTGAGTATACCCGAAGCAACCTTGATGAGAATGCAGTGCAGGGCAGAACGCGAGGGCGTTGCCCAAACATCCACGCCGTTACGCAGCCTGTATAGGTTTCCTGGCCTCGAGTCCATAGACTCCCGAATTCATCGGCTATGATTTTCCTAGCTCTGCATTCTGTTTAAATAAATTTTTACAGAATGCACAAAAAGAGTTATTACGGATTTGAAATTAGGCAGATTACGGCAATCCGTCCCATTATTTCTGTTCGCCTACCCATACGCCCCATCACCACCACTTCAAGGAGTGCCATGACCCGTTCCAGCCACACCCTGCTCTGCTCTGCTGCTCTGCTGCTGCTGACCGCTCCGTTGACCACACTGGCGCAGACCGCGCCCGCGACGCCAGCGGCCCCGGCTGCCGCGCCCGCGCCAAAGCCCAACCTGCCCAATGTCGTGATTCTGGCGACGGGGGGCACCATCGCGTCCTCGGCGGCGTCCAGTACGCAGGTGGTCAACTACTCGCTGAGCCAGACGGTGAATAATCTGATCAACGCCGTGCCAGCGGTCAATGACGTGGCCAACGTGACGGGCGAGCAGGTTGCCGACACGGGCAGCCAGGACATGACCCCGGAGATCTTGCTGACACTGGCCAAACGCATCAACGTGCTGCTGGCCTCGCCGGACGTCAGCGGCGTGATCGTGACCCACGGGACCGACACCATGGAAGAGACCGCCTATTTCCTGAATCTGGTGGTCAAGAGCGACAAACCAGTGGTCATCGTGGGATCGATGCGTCCGTCCTCGGCCCTCAGCGCCGACGGCCCGTTCAACCTGTACGAGGCCGTTCAGCTCGCCGCCGATCCGAATGCCAGGGGCAAGGGCGTCATGGTGCTGCTCAATGACCGCATCGGCGCGGCGCGCTTTATCACCAAGACCAACACCACCGCCCTGGACACCTTCAAGTCGGCGGAACAGGGGTATCTGGGGGCTTTTGTGGGGGGCAAGGCGTACTTCTATAACCAGCCCGTTCAGGTTCATACCAAGGATTCCGAGTTCGACGTGACCAATCTGACCAGCCTGCCCCCGGTGGAAATCGTCTACGGCTACCAGAGCAATGGCGGCGCGATGTACGACGCTGCCGTGGCGGCAGGGGACAAGGGGATCGTCGTGGCGGGGACCGGGGACGGCACCATCTCGACGGCCTCCAAGCCGAGCATCGCCAGCGCCGTCGCTAAGGGTGTGGTCATCGCACGCTCGACCCGGACGGGAAGCGGAACCGTGGCCCCCGCACCGGACGATCTCAAGAACGGTTACGTCTCGGCCAACTCGCTGAATCCGCAGAAGGCCAGAATCCTGCTGATGCTGGCGCTGACCAAAACGAAGGACCTCAACAAGATTCAGGACTACTTCAACCGCTACTGAGAAACCGCGCAGGCGTTTGACACCCAACCCAGCGCCCCAAACCAGCGCATGGAACGGCTCCTTCCCCTTTGCGGGAGAGGGGCCGTTTCACGCACATAGGAGCCACGGGCAGCCTCTGGATGCAGACCATCTCAATTCTGGATCAGACTTTAAACCGTCGCTCCCCTCACAGCTCCCTCCGCCCCACCCTCTATCATCCCCACATGACCCAAACGGACCTTTCCAGCGCCCTGAACCGCGACGACGCCAACGCCGAACTGTTTGAGTTGCTGCGGATTCCCAGCGTCAGCGCCGATCCCAGCCACAAGGCGGACATGACGAAGACGGCAGAATTCCTGCGGACCAAGCTGGAATCGCTGGGCTTCACGGCGCGGGTGGACGAGACGGGCGGGCATCCCGCCGTATACGCCGAACACCTGAAAGCGCCCGGCGAGCCTACCGTGCTGCTGTACGGCCACTACGACGTGCAGCCCGAAGCGCCACTGGAAGAATGGGTCACGCCGCCCTTTGAACCCACCGTACGGAATGGGCGCATCTACGCGCGTGGCAGCACCGACGACAAGGGCCAGATGTACGCCCACATCCGTGGCGTGGAACTGCTGCTCTCGCAGGGCGAGTTGCCCATCAACGTCAAGTTCTTCATCGAGGGCGAGGAGGAGATCGGCAGCCCCAGCATCGTGCCGTACCTGAAAGCGCACGCGGACGAGCTGAAAAGCGACGTGATCGTGATCAGCGACGGCAGCCGCTTTGCCCCCGACGTCCCCACCATCACCTACGGCGTACGCGGCCTGAGCTACGTGGAAATTCACGTCCAGGGCGCAAACCGCGATCTGCACAGCGGCAGCTACGGCGGGGCCGCCCCCAATCCCATCAACGCCCTGTGCGAGATCATCGCCAAGCTCAAAGATGACAAGGGCCGCGTGACCATTCCCGGTTTTTACGACAACATTGAACCCCTGACCGACGAGGAGCGCGGGATGTGGGCCTCTCTGCCGCAGGACGACGGCGAATTCGCCGCCAGTATCGGCGTGTCCGCGCTGCCCGGCGAGGAAGGCTACAGCGTGCTGGAACGCCTGTGGGGCCGCCCAACGCTGGACGTGAACGGCATCTGGGGCGGCTATCAGGGCGAGGGCAGCAAGACCGTGATCGCGGCGAAGGCCGGGGCCAAGGTGTCCATGCGTCTGGTTCCCGGTCAGGACCCCGTGCGAATTACCAAACTGATTCAGGACTACGTGCCGACGATTGCCCCAGAAGGCGTGACGGTCAAGGTCATCGATCACCACGGCGGCCAGCCGATCAAATTCGACACCTCCAGTGAGTACGTGAAGGCGGCAGACCGCGCCCTCCAGCGCGTGTACGGCAAGCCCGCCGTGTTCGCGCGCACCGGGGGCAGCATTCCCATCGTGGCCTACTTTGCCGAGATTCTGAAAAGCCCGGTGCTGTTCGTGGATATGGGCCTGAACGAGGACGCCCCCCACAGCCCCAACGAGAGCTTTGCCGTGCAGGACTACCACAACGGCATTCTGACCAGCGCGTACCTGATTCAGGAACTGGGCAAGTGAGCGGAAGGCGGGAAGCAGGTTGCCCATGAATCTCGCCTTTCTCGCCTCCCATGGCGGCAGCGCGGCGCGGCACCTGACGACAGCATGCCGGGCCGGGGAACTGGACGCCACGCCCGTCGCTTTAATCAGCAACAACAGCCGTTCCCCCGCGCTGGAATGGGCGCGGGAGGAGGGTCTACAGACGGCCCACCTGAGCAGCGCGAAATACCCGAACCCGGATGAACTGGACGCCGCCATCCTCGAAGTTCTGCGGGAGGCAGACGCCGATCTCTTGATCCTCAGCGGCTACATGCGCGAGCTGGGGCCGCGCGTGCTGAATGCCTTTGCCGGACGGGTGTTGAACATCCATCCCAGCCTGCTGCCCCGGCACGGCGGGCGCGGCATGTACGGAGACCGGGTGCATCTAGCCGTGCTGGAAGCAGGTGACACCCGGTCCGGTGCAACAGTGCATCTGGTCACGGCGGGCATCGACGAGGGGCCGCGTCTGGCACAGCAAGAAGTGCCAGTGCGTCCCGGCGACACGCTGGAAACCTTGAAAGCCCGCGTGCAGGCCATCGAAAGCGAGTTGATGCTGCGGGCTGTGAGGGAACTGGTTCAGGAGCTAGCACCGACAGGTGCGAGAACGTAGAACCAATCGACTTCGATTGAGCAAAGCATCTGCCCCACAAAACCCCACCAAAACGGCAACCGAAGGCCGTCGGGCGCGCAGCGGACGGGCCGCATTCAGCGTGACGAAGCCGGGCATCAGACCCGGATATCGCCGCTTTCTCCCGCCCACAAAATCCGAGAACTCGTGCCCAGCGCAACGCTAGCTCCCCCTGCCCCCCTGGGGTAGGGGGCTGGGGGGCGGGGCGGCCCGAATAACGCTGCGGCCCAACACTCCCCACGACCCAGAAGGCCATCCGACAGGCCACAGCCAAAGAAGAAGGACGGGCCTACCCTCGCGCCCGTCCTGCTTATCTTTGCTGCTTAGCTCCGCCCACGTCCGCCCCGGCCCCGCGCAGGCTGCGGCCCCACACGGCCCGCACCTGTACCAGCCCCGCCAGATTCTGAGCGCCGCTGGCCCGAAGGCTGGGCGGCACGTCCACCGCTGCTCTGGCCCCGGTCCGAATGCCCGGTCTGTCCACGGCCCTGGGACTGCTGACCACGAGACTGTCCGCCGCCCTGTCCGCCCCGGCCCTGTCCGCCGCCCTGACCCTGGCTGCGGCCACGTCCGCCGCCGCTCTCGCCGGGCATCAGGCCGTTGCCGGAGCCGCGCCCCTGCTTCTCCTGGATGTTGCGGTCCACCTGTGCTTCCTGGTTGGTCAACGGCGGGTGCAGCGCGGGCGGCAGGTTGCGGCGCACGGTCTGCCACAGGCCACGCTGCTCAGGAATCAGCAGCACAAGGTTCACGCCGGGACGTCCCGCACGGGCGGTCCGGCCCGAGCGGTGAACGTGGTCCTCGGCGGTCTGGGCCACATCCATGTGAATGACCAGACGCACCTCGGGCAGATCAATGCCGCGCCCGGCGATGTCGGTGGCCACCAGCACGCGGGACTTGCCCTCACGCAGCAGGTCCATCGTGCGTTCGCGCTTCTTCTGGTCCATGTTTCCCTGGAGCGGGCTGACGATCTCGCCGGGCATCATCTGTTCCAGACGTTCGGCGCGGCGTTTGACCAGGGACTTGGTGCGCGAAAAGATGACCACGCAGCCGCCCGGCTCCCGCAGCGCTTCACGGGCCTGCTCGGCGGCCACGTCCATCACGTCGTCGCGGGTGGTGTGGACCAGCAGGTGGGTGGCACCTGTTGCGCCGCCCAGAATGTCGTCCTGGTTGGAGTTCTCGGCGCGGGCGGCGGGGGCGATGTCGATGCGCTCCGGGTTGACCATGAACTGCTGCGCCACGCTCCGGATCTCGGCGGGGAAGGTGGCCGAGGCCATCGCAATCTGAATTTTCTGCCCGGTCTGTGCCTGACTCTGGGTCTGCGCCGAACGCAGGATCTCGCCCACGTCCTTCAGAAAGCCCAGCGACAGCAACTCGTCGGCCTCGTCCAGCACCACGTAACGCAGACCAGCAAGGTTCAGTTCGCGGCGGCTGATCAGGTCTTTCAGGCGGCCCGGCGTGCCGGAGATCAGGCCCTTGCCCGTCGCCTCACTGCGGGTCTGCCCCGGCGTGATGCCCCCGGTGATGCGCCCGGCGGTCATGCCCAGCTCACGCGCTACGTCACGGATCTGCACGGCCAGCTCACGCGTGGGCGTCACTACCAGCACTTCCGGACGCATCCCACGCACGGGGTTCATGCCGATGCCCCGCGCGGCGGCGGGAATCAGAAAGGCCAGCGTCTTGCCGCTGCCGGTGCGCGCAGTGGTGATCACGTCACGCCCGCTCAGCAGCGCGGGAATAGCCCCGGCCTGCACAGGGGTGGGCGTGTCATGGCTCAGCATCTTGCGCCAGTCGGCAGTTTGTACAGCGGCAGGCTGAGACTGGCTGTGCTGGGGCTGCTGCTGGGCGTCGTTCTGGGGGCGGGGACGGTCTAGTGTGCGGGTTCGGGTCATGGGTGTCCTATGGATGCGTCCACAAGGGAACGCGCCGGAAATCGGCTGGGAAGAGGTCTTCACTTGAATAAAGTGTCAGGAAGTGGAGCTTAGAGGGCCGCGTCAGACTGCAAGACATCCTCGCGGCAGCAGTCCGGGCACCTGGGGCAGAGGCACCTGCGGGGGCTTTGGGACCACCCGCGTTCACCCCCACTATGCCGCATTGGCGTGAGGAGAACACGAACCCAGCTCACGAGTCGCCGCGAAATCAGTGTCACAGAGATGGGGACGGATCAAGAGTCAGTCTCGTTGCCAGCCGTCTTCAGAAGAGAGGACGGGGGGCCAGAAAACCGTCTCAGCCAGCCATCCCCTTCCCTTGTGAGTGGAGACCGCCCGCAGAGACGAATTTGCAGAGCTGCGAAACATAGAGGGTGCAAACTGGCCTGGTCTGGCTAGAAAGTAGGGTTTCCGCTCTCCCGCTAGCCGTGCCGGGGCTTGATCACCAGTCGGCGGGACGCGCCCTCGCCCACGCTCTCGCTCATCACGTCGGGGTGTTCCTTGAGGGCAATGTGGATCACGCGGCGTTCGGCAGCGGGCATGGGCTGAAGCTCGTGGGGTTCGCCACTCTTGGCGACGCCGATGGCGAGGCGCTCGGCCAGCTTGCTCAGGGTATCGGCCTGCCGTTTGCGAAAGCCGCCGATGTCCACGCGCACGCGCAGGTCTCCCCGGCCTTCCTGCTTGGACAGGACCGTGTAAGCGATGACCTCAATGGCCCCCAGCGTGCGCCCGTCGCGCCCGGCCAGTCGGGCCGCGTTCTCACCGCTGATCTCGGCCTCGATAGCGTCGTCGACCTCACGCACGGTCACGCTCAGCTCGGGATCGATGCGGGCGATCAGGCCGCGCAGAAAGCGTTCCAGTGTCCCTCTGGCGTCCGTGTCTGCGGCCTCCAGCACGGGCGCAGAATCGGAGGCATCGGGCATGGGCGGCGGCGTGACGCTCTCGTCCGCCTCGCTGATGCCCAGCTCCGCGAGGTAATCGTCGAGATTCGTGCGGTTGTCCATGCTCTGCAGTCTACCCTGCCCCTCTCACGGGTTTCCCACACGGCCCCGGAAGGCTTCACTGCGCCTGTTTCCGCTCTGCCGCGAAGGCCCGCGCGCTGCGTTCCAGCATGGCATAGACGTCTTCAAAGCCGTCTGGGCCGCCATAATATGGATCAGGCACGTCCGCGCCGGGAGCCTGCGAATCCCACTCGCGCATCAGGTGAAGTTCTGCCCGCGCGTCTTCCGGGACCAGGTGCCGGGCATGGCTCAGGTTCTGGGCGTCCATCGCCACGATCACATCAAAGTCCTTGAAATCCTGCGCGGTCAGTTGGCGGGCGCGGCCATCCAGGTTCAGCCCATGCGCGCGGGCCACCTCGATGCTACGTGGATCGGCGGGGCGGCCCACATGCCAGTCTCCGGTTCCGGCGCTGTCCACCGTGGCCCGCACCCCAGCGGCCTCCAGTTCACGGCGCAGCAACGCTTCGGCCAGCGGGCTGCGGCAGATATTACCCAGGCACAGCGCCAGCACGCGCAACGGTTGATCGGGAGAGGTCATATGGGGGATTGTGGCATGGGGAAGAGGACGGTCAAAAGGTCTAAAAGCTTGAAAATTCTGAGTCTTCAGACGTTTTGACACCCCGTTTAGGGCTTGAGCGAGCGAGCCTCCAGGCTGTCTGGGAGAGCGCTTTGCGTACATTGGGAGGCGACACCGCCATTTTGCTGAAGCTATAGGGTTCAGTGGCCAGAAGCTGTTTTTTCGATGTGCTGCACCTTGAGGGCGGGAAATCATTCAACGCCGAGCAGAAAACATGGCTTGTTCAGGTTGAGGAGAAAATGGATTCGTCTTGTTGCCGTCCCAGAACCACTTTCCGGGATTGGCATCAAGCCCTAAACGAGGTTTGACATTCAGACCCGCCAGTACACCACCCGCCGCACCAGCCATTCCAGCGGGCCAGTGCCAAAGCGGCGCAGCCACCACGCACTGATCGGCAGTTGGATCAGGCCCAACACCAGGGCCAGCCCCACCGCCGCCGCCGCGCCCCACCGCCCGAACTGCGCGCCCGCGTAGGGATAGAACATGGCAGTCATGATCAGGCTCTGGGAGATGTAATTGCTCATGGCGACGCGCCCGCCCGCCACAAACACCCGCAGCGGCCCCAGGCGATCATGCACGGTCAGCAGGCCGATGAGGCCCACGTAACCCAGCGCCGAGGCCAGCCCACCGCCCATACGGACGGGAATGGCGAGCAGCCCGCTGGCATAATCTCCACGCGTGTTCAGCCACGCCAATAGCGCGCCCAGCGGCAGACCGATCAGCAGGCCCCAGAAGGCCAGCCCTCGCAGCAGCCGGGGATGTTCGTGTGGGCGTAGCAGCACCCCCGCGCGCCCCGCCGCCGCGCCCAGGCAGAACAGCGCCAGCAGCCACGCGCCGTTGTACAGGCTGCCCCCGATCAGATCGCCCAGGAACTCGGCAGCCCGCCCGGAGACCACTTCCGGGTAGGATTGCCCGGCAAACAGGGCGGGCAGGCCCGTGAATCGGCCCGCCCCCAGATTCTGTGCCAGCGCGGCAAACCCTTCCAGCAGGCCCAGGCCCAGCCACCACACGCCCAGCACCGCCGCCAGCGTCAGCAGTCCGTGCACTGTCAGCCGGGCTGTCGCCAGCAGCGCAAAGGCCAGCACCGCATACAGCGAGATGATGTCGCCGTGCCACACCAGCACGAAATGCAGCGATCCCACTGCCAACAGCACCAAATGACGGCGCAGGAACACGCCCAGCCCCTGCTTTTGCAGCAGCCCCGCCGCACCCCAGCCAAACAGCATGGCGAAGATGCTGATGAACCGCCCGTTGGCAAACACGTCGGTCAGCACCTGCACGGCGCGGTCCAGCCCGGTCTGGGTCCATTCCCGAAAGCCCGCGAAATCCTGCGCATTGACCAGCAGAATGCCCAGCAGCGCCAGCCCCCGCAGCACGTCCGGCAGCGGGGCGCGCGTTTTGACGGGGCCGCGCTGGATGCCGACAGATTCAATCCGGGCTGGCGGCGCGGCGTCCGGCGGCAGCGGGGCGGTCATGGCAGGCAGGCTAGCGCGCCAGGTGGCGGGGACCATGATGGACCAGACATTCACGGGGCAACGGGCAACCGGGAACAGCGCCTCGTATGGCCCCCGTCCGCACCCGAACATGAAAGATCGGGAAGCACCATTGCCCCCGCCCCTGTCAGAGATATGCTCAACTTAAAACTGAATATTCAGGGTCCATGCCCCTCATGTGGAGTGCCCCGCATGGGTTTTATCGACTTCCAGCACCGAATCGTCCCTTCCCACTTTCCAGAGGTTCCCATGCCTGACAGTTCACTGCCGACTCCTTCCCAGCCGCTGATCAGCGTCGTCATCCCGACGTTCAAACGCCCTGATCTGCTGCTGGAACGGGGACTGGCGAGCGCGCTGGCCCAGAACTATCCCCATCTGGAAGTGCTGGTGGTCATGGACGGCCCGGACCCCCTGACGGCGGCGGCGCTGGCCGGAGTGGACGACGCCCGCCTGCGCCCGCTGACGCTGCCCAGCAACCAGGGACCGTCTGCGGCACGCAATTACGGCGTGCAGCACGCTCGCGGCGAGTGGGTGGCCTTTCTGGACGACGACGACCTCTGGCGGCCCGAGAAACTGGCCCGGCAGATGGAACTGGCGCAGCGCTCCCGGCACCCGCTGCCCGTGGTGCTGAGCGGCTACATCACGCGCACGCCCTACGGCGACACGCTCTGCCCGCCGCGCCAGAAGACGGAGAACGAGACTCTAGGCGACTACATGCTGGTGCGCAGTTCGGTGACCGGCAAGCTGTGTACGCTGGTCTGCACCCTGCTGATGGTGCCCCAATCCCTGGCGCTGAGCCTGCCCTTCCGCACCGAACTGCGAAACAGCGAGGACGTGGACTGGATGCTGAGGGCCGAGGAAATCGAGGGCGTGGGTTTCGAGCAACTATCGCCACAGGATGCCAATGCCCTGGCGATCTACCATGTGGGCGAGGATCGCCCCACCGGCAGCGGGGACTCGATCTGGCACCCCATGCTGAACTGGGCGCAGGGACACCGCGAGGCCGGACGGCTCTCGGACCGGGCCTTCGCCGGATTCCTGCTGGCCCAACTGGTGCCGCGCGCCGTTCAGCGTGGCGATTACCACGGCCTGCCGATCCTGGGCCGGGCGCTGCTGTCCACCCGCCCCGGCCCCGGCGAACTCGCCACCTTCGCCAAACACTGGGCGCTGCCCGCCACGCTGCGGCGCAGGCTACGGGTCTGGCTAAACACCCGCCGCGCGCCCGTGCGTCTGGGAAGCGACCCGCCACGATCTGACCAGAAATGATTCAGGGAAGATAAAAAAGACTCTCTCCTCAGTTGCTGTCCCCCAGCCGCCCGTATTTCCGCATGGCTTCTAGCGTGCGCGTGTGCGGCAGCGCGTGAACCGTGCGCCCACGTAGCCCAGTCATCGTTTCGGCGGCGAACAGGGCATTGATGATGGCTTCCTCGGTGGCCTCTACAGTGGCCTTGAACAGCGGATCGAGGCTGGCGCTGGGCAGTGCGCGCCAGTGTTCCAGACCCCCATGAACCTCGGGCGTGGCGGTGGAAAAGGCCAGGAAGATGTCGCCGGAACCGTTGTGCGCCACGCTGCCGGTGCGGGCCAGCCCCAGGGCCGCGCGCCGGGCCAGCCGCCGGAGCTGATGCGGCAGCAGCGGCGCGTCGGTGGCGACGATGATGATGATCGAGCCATCACGCCCGCCAGATTCCTTGCGCTCGGGGAGCAGATCGGGGATTTCCTGGCCGACGGGCACGCCCAGGATGGTCAGGTCCTCACGCACGCCGAAGTTGGCCTGCACCAGAATGCCCACCGTGCAGGGCATGGGCGCATCCAGCACCCGCGAGGACGTGCCGATGCCGCCTTTGAAGCCAGAGACAATCATGCCGGTGCCGCCGCCCACGTTGCCCTGCGTCACTGCGCCGCCCGCCGCCGTGTTCAGCGCCGTGAAGGCGTGCTGCTGCATGACGTGAAAGCCATTGATGTAGTTCAGAAAGCCGTCGTAAGTCTCGGCCACCACGGGCAGACTCCACGCCTCGGCCCAGCCCCGCGCCTGGCCCCAGGCCACCACCGCGTCGCGCACCACGCCCACCGAATGGGTGTTGGTGAGCATCACCGGACCCGTCAGCCCGCCAGACTCGTCGATCCAGGCGGTGCCGGTCATCTCGCCGTTGCCGTTCAGTGAGAACCACGCGGCGGGAACCGTGTGCGCGCCATCCTTTCCGCAGGGCAAGACAGCGGTCACGCCCGTGCGAACCGCCGCCTCGCCCTCACCCGAGATCAGCGTGACGTGGCCGACTTCCAGCCCCGGCAGATCGGTGATGGCGTTCAGAGGGCCAGTCTTGCCAGGAAAGGGCAGGCCAAGATCACGGGGATTGGGCATGGGGGAAGTGTAGAGGAACACCTCCGACTTCAGAGATGCGGACGGAGAGGGTTTTGCTACTTCAGCGGGGCCACCTTCAGAACCTCGTTTGCGATTTTGAAGGCCGCCTCCGCCGTCTGCTCTACCAGCGCCGGGTCCAGCAGCGTGTCGCCGGGCTGGTGGTAATTGGCGTCCAGGCCCCGGTGGAAAAATAATGTCAGCACTCCCGCCTGCCGGAACGGCACCTGATCGCTGCTGCCAGGGGTGCCCACGCTGGCCTCCACCCTCGCACGCCGCGCCGCTTCCACCAGCGGAGCCTCGCCGCTGACGCTCAGGGGCATGACATTCACGCCCACCATGTCCAGATTGAGCATGGCCTTCAGGCCCGTCACGACTTCCGGGTTGTCCTTCACGAAAGCGCGCGAACCCAGCAGGCCGTCTTCCTCGCCGTCGAAGAGCATAAAAAAGCTGCGGGCCGACAGCGGCGTGTTGGCGGCCCGCCGCGCCACGTCCAGCACCGCCAGACTGCCCGAGAGGTTGTCATTGGCCCCCGGCGCACCCGCCACCGAGTCCAGATGTGCGCCGAACAGCACGTCCGGTGTGTCCACGCCTGCCTTGAAGGCGATCAGGTTGACGGCCTGCACGTTGCCCTCGCGCACGCGGACGCGCAGGGTCACGAGCTGGCCGTCTTTCAGGGCCTCGCCCACTGCGGGAGACACGCCCAGCACAGGCACGTCCACCCCTTCGCCCAGCGTTCCCCGGAAGTCCCCGGTGCTGTTGTTGACGATCACCACGCCCACCGCGCCCGCCGCCAGAGCCGCGCGGGTCTTGTCGATAAAAGGAATTTGGCCACGAGAAACCACCGCCACCTTTCCGCGCACGTCCAAGCCGGCAAAGTCGGCAGGGGTGCCCACCCCAGGCACGCGAACGACAGGGGCCGTGACTTCGCCCCCAGCGGAGTCCTGCAAGGCGTTGCCGCTCAGAAGCTCTTGGCCCACCCGCACGTCCGAACCCAGATCGTCGAAGCGCGGGTAACTGAAGGTTTCGCGGCGCGTCTGGTAGCCCAGCGTCTGAAACTGCGTTTCCAGATAGCGGCGGGCCTGCTCGTTGGCGGCGCTGCCCGTCACGCGAGGTCCAAACTTGAGGATGGCCCCCGCGTGATCCTGAATGCCCGCGCCCAGGCTGATGCTGGAGAGGGGAAGCGCCAGCAGCGCGGGCCAAAGCAGGAGTTTCATTGGCGGAGTAGACCACGGCTGGGGCGGCGTTACGGTGGCCTCTGCCGCCTTTTTCGGAGGCTGGGAACGGGCACGAAAAACCCCGCCGACTGGGGCGGGGCGGGTTCATGGCTACGGCTGGCGATTTAGCTGCAACGCTTGACGGCGTAAAGCTGGTTGAGCTTGGCAATCCGGTCATCGGCGGCCTTCTGCACCTGATCGTTGGTGTATTCGTTGGCGACGATGCCCGGAATGAAGAACACAGCCCACGCAACGTTCTGGGCGCTGAGTCCCCGGTTGCTGGTGGCCTCGGCGCGGGCCGACTGGGCGCGGCTGATCTCGCTGCGGACCTCCGAGCAGGACAGGTCCACATCAGGCTTCTGCGCGTTGGGGTTGTAGCGCGGGGCGCAGGAAGACAGGGCCAGGGCGGCGACAGCAGACAGCAGCAATGCTTTATTCATGGGTCATTGTCAGCCGGAAATGAGCCGACAGGGCCAGACAGATATTTACGTAACGTTGATCACAGTGCCTGAATGATCACGCCCGCCGCACCACCAGCGGTCCCTTCGGCCCCAGCGTGATCCCCGGCACCGGGGAGTCGTCGCCACGCACCGCACGCAGCGGGGGCAGCGCTGCCAGCACGTCCAGAATCAGCATCTGCGCCAGATGCATCCCCAGGCACAGACGTTCGCCGCCGCCGAAGGGCAGATAGGCCCAGGCAGGCGGTTTGGCTTCCCAGCGTTCGGGCCGGAACCGCTCGGGCGCATCCCAGAGCTGCGGATCACGGGCCGAGAGGTACGGGGCATACAGCGCCAGCGTGCCGCGTGGCAACTTCACGCCGTTCCAGTCCAGCTCGCGGCTCAGGCGGCGGCTGCCCATCCAGCCAGGGGGGTGCAGGCGCAGGGTTTCCTTTAACACGGCGGCGTGATGCTGAAGCGTGTGCCACTGCGGATAATTTGCCAGATGCCACAGCGCGTAGGCCAGCGCGTGCGTGGTGGTGTCGTGCGCGGCGGCCAAGCTGACCCGCGCTTCCTCCAGCCCGCCGGGAATGGGGGCGAGAACCGCGAGGAGATCGTCTCCACCCGAAGTTAAGCGGTGTGTGGCAAGGCGGCGCAATTCGGCGTCCACGCGCAGGAACAGCAGCGGGCGGGGCAGGGCCGGAACCGGGAACGGGCGGCGCAACGGGGCCAGGAAAGCGTGCAGCAACTGTGCATTGAATTCACCGCCAAAATACGCCGCATTCAGCAACTTCAGCACCGCGCTGTCGGCCCATGCCAGCGCATCAAATTCGCCGTCTGGGATGGGTAACAGGGCGGCCCGAGTCCGTCCACGCAAGGTTTCCAGATGCTTCTTGCTAAATCCCGGATTGATGGTCTGCCGCCGCCTGCGGTGCATGGGCGCATCGGTGAGAATCACGCCGCCCGCCAGATACGGCACCACCGCCGAGAACCCACCCGCACTGCGGAAGGTGTCCAGATCGCTTAAAAGCCGCTTATTCCATGCTGGGCTGAAACCGACGACGGAGGGGATACCCAGCCTTAAACGAAATAAATCTGTCCCTGCCGCCCGCGCCCGCCGCGCGCCGTCGTCGATCAGGGGCAGGGGTTGCAGCGCCCAGTCCTGAAGGTGGCCGTTGCCGGGGCGGGTGGGGGGCTGGGGCAAGGCGGAGAGGTCAGGCATTCAGGAGTCATCCTGTCAGCTTGGCGCGGCAGGCACAAGACAGGGCGGGCACAAGACGAATTCAGACCAGGGTGCGGAAAGCGGTACGCACCCCGCCTCTCCACCTGACTGCCCCACCCGATCGGCCACGGCGGGGCGCGCGCGCCGCTCAACCCGTTCCCAGAGCCGAGACGATGGCCCAGATGAATGTGAGAAATACAACCAGCCCGACGCCCACGCCCACCCCAATCGCCTTCAGGATGTTCGTGCCCGTCCCGGAACTCTGCGCCGCCTGACAGGTCTTCAAGCCTTCCCCTGGCCCGCGCTCCCGCACGAAGGCCGCCAGTACAGCCGCGCCGCACTGCGGGAAGATGACATACACGTTCTCCCGCATCTGATCCGTAAACGCTGTCAGCGGCACCTTCACGGCCACGCCATACGCCTGGCCCCTCACCGTGATCGGCAGACCGCCCGGACCCGTCACTGCTGGCGCACAGGCCGAGCGCGCGGCGGCCAGCAGCATGGCTGCCACAGCGCTGGGCTTTCTGAATTCCTGTTTCATAGTGGACCTCCGAAACTGGTTGGACTGAAGCTGCCCCCGCCTGGGAAACGTCTGACAAGCTCGCGTCTGTCCTGGGCTTGCATCTGGGGCTTTAATTCAATGTCAGCGTGACTCCGCCCGGCGCGGAGGAGTCTTCGGCCAGGGCCAGGGTTTTGGTGGTATCGCCCAGGACGGTAAAGCTCTTGGTCACTTCCGGCGAACTGGCCGAACAGCGAACGGCCAGCGAATATGACACATTACCCGTTTCGCTGTTGCTGCCGCCCTTGCTGGTTAGGCTGCGCCCCGTATACGGCAGTGCAAAAGCAGTGGCAAGCGCCTGGGCGCTGCCCGGCTGAAGATCCACCACAAGCTGCTGGGTGCCGGAGCCGCTGACCCCTCCCAACGCCGTGAACGTCACAAGCTCACTGCTTTTGTTAATCAGCGCCATGCCGGGGCACGCGCCCGCTGGCGTGTAGGTCATATTGAGAACCGCCAGAGTAGGCCGACGGGGAGCATTGGGATAGTTGGGATAGCCGCAACTGCCGAGTAGTGGGAGAGCCAGGAGAAGGAAGGTGCTGAACTTGAGCATTTTTTTGGTGTGCATGGCGGTTTCTCCTCTGGAATCTGTGGAACCGGCCCTCCCAGCATTTTCGCCAGGAGGGCCGCTCTCTGACTTACCGTATTAGAGACTTACCTCCGCAGCAGGGGCGAGAACCACTCGTCGTCTGTGCCCGCTTTGTTGGTGAAGCCGGAGAACACGTACTTGCTCGTTGTGGGGTCGTAGGCGACGTTTGTACCCACATCCACCCGTCCGACTGGGCCGTAGGTGTTCGGGTCGTTCACACCTGGGGCCACGCTGGACAAGGCGCCGTTGGTGGCGACTAAGCGGGCGTCCAGCACATCGCTGTCGTTGGCACTAAAGGCTTGGAAGTTCGGGCCAGTCAAGGCCAGCATCTTGCCGTCGCTGGCAATCCCTTTGCACTGCGCCTGCTTGATCAAAGTGACGCCGCCAGTGCCGAAAGTGGCGTCCAGCTTGCCGTTCACGTCCAGACGGGTCACGGTGCAGACATCATCTGGGCTTCCGAAGATCACATGGCCCGCCATGACGGCCTTGTTGTCCTGAAGCAGAATGCGGTTGAATACACTGCTGACCGAACCGCTCATGGCTGAAGGATTGCCGGTGCCAACCACGCTGGGGTTATAGCCCACCGTTTGCACGCCGCCCACGCCGTAGCTGGTATCCAGGGTGCCGTCGCCGTTCAGTCGCAAAATAGCGCTGACATTCACGTTGCCCAGTTCCGTGACCCGCGTGGTGCCCGCCGCCAGAATCTTGCCGTCCGGCTGAATCGCCACGTCCGACAGGCTTGCTGCGTAATCCTCAAGGTTGAAGAAGCTATTGATACTCAGGTTGAACATGCCGGGGGTAGAGCTGGCGGCATTGAAGGTGGTGTCCAGAGGGAGAGTCGGAACCGACAGATAGCGCCGCACTTTGAAGGCTCGCCAGTTGCCCGCGCCGCCCTGGCTACTGACCGTCTGGGTGTTGTCGGTGCCGCCCGTCACAATGTTGTTGTTCTGGTCAATTTCTACGCTCTGGAACCAGTCCTGGGTGTTGGGATTGTCGACGGTGACACTATCCAGCAAGGTGCCGGTCGGGCCGTATTTGAACATTACCGCGCCAGAATCGTCATAGACCTGGGTGGGGATGCTGCGGTTCTTGACGCCCACCACCACGATGTTGCCGTTCTTGTCCACAGCCACGTCGGTTGCCTCATCGTTGACATTGCTCAGGTGCCGCACGTCGCTCCACAGGACATTTCCAGCCGGGCCGTACATGACAGTTGCAAAGTCGGGGTCGGCTCCCGGCAGGCTGCCCACCGCGTCCGCCGAACCCACCATCACGGTATTGCCGTTGGGCAGCACGCGCACGCTGTTGGCGTGATGCAAGTTGATCGGCTTGACTGGGTTGACCTTCTGGAGACAAAAGCCGTCGTAGCCCATCCACGACACCAGTTCTGGATGCCCGTTCACCTGCGCCGAGGCGTTGTCGTTCACGGTGGTCACCTGCATGGTCGTCGCGCCGCCAACACCAATCGTGAAGGTGTGGGACTGAGGCACCCAGGGCAACGAGGGCGAGTTCACGGGGATGCTGCCCGAAACGATGGTCGGGGCCGCGATTGTCCAGGGCGTAGTGCTGACGCTGTTGCCAAAATTGATGGTGTACTTGGAGTAGTTTGCCACCGTGGTGGAGAAGGCCCGCAGTCCCAGCTTGAGCGTGTAAGTGCCGGGTGTGAGACTCAGGCCCGACTGCGCGAACGATTCGCCGCCGTCCTTATAGCCCCAAGCCAGCAGCCAGCCGGGAGCCGAGTCGTAGCCCACCGTTGGGCTGTGCTGCGGACTGCCCGCCGCCGAGGCCCAGCCAGGTACGACGGTTGGCCCAAGCGGCGAGATGTTCGTGCTGCTACCCGCCGTGAACTGCGCGGCATTGGGGTTTTGAAGCAGGTTATCCACGCAGGAATTCTGGGTGCGGGGATCGGGCAGGGGGATCTGGGCATCGGGCGGAGTGACGGCTACGGCCACGGCCACGGGAACGTCATTTCCAGCACAAGACGCGAGAATAAGGGCGGTAGAAAGCAATAGGGCGGGGGCAAGCACAGCTTTGATGGTTTTATTCATGGTCATACCTTCTTTTTTGCTGGCAAGGGAGCGGGCAAAGGAACGCGGACTGGACTCGGTGCGGTCTTGCATGAGGTGTCCTCCTGTGGACGTGAGGGGCGAAGGGGGGGAAGCGGTCAGGCAGCAGTGGAGGTCATCAGGCACGCTCTGGCTTGTTGCCCAGCCGCTGCCTTTCCGGTGTCCACCTGTTCTTATTTGCTGCTGAAATCAAGGTACGCGCCGACCCCTGAACGACCCCTGAACGCTCATGAACACTGGGGGATGGGCAACGGAAAAACCCGCGCTGGGCAAGCCCCGGTATGGTATGAACGCCTGATAACGCACACGGAATCGGCACAGTTTCCAATGCCCAGCAGCTTTAAGGCTTCCCCGCCGCTGCACCGCGAACTGGCCCACGCGCACGCCGCAGCAGAGTGCCCTGGCTATCCCCCAGAAACAACAAAAACCCCGCGCAGGGCGGGGCGATTGATTTGCATTGTTAGTGCATCTTGTTTCCCACTCAATAGCCGCTGAGCCGCAGCATCGGCTTTCCATTCTGGACCTGGAGAACGCGCGACGACGTGAGCATGAAGGCCCGGACGGCGGCGGGCGGCGGCAGGTTCGCCAGATTCGCGCCCTTGACCAGCGCGGCGGCTCCGGCCACCAGCGGCGCGGCAAACGAGGTGCCGCTGTACAGGTACGGGTGTCCGATATCCAGCGCTTCACCGGGAGCGCTGATGTTCAGGTACGTGCCTGTCGTGCTGAATGCCGAGTATTTCCAGATGTTTGGAGCGCGGGGCGTGACCGAGGCGACGGCCAGCATGGGCAAACCCACCTGTGAACCGCTGGCCTGGGTGTAGGCGGCTGGAAACTCCGGGAGGTTCTCGGTCTGCCCCTGGTTGCCGCCTGCCGCGACCACCACCACGCCCTGAGAGGTCGCCCAGTTGAGAACTGCGTGGATACCGTTGATGGGTATGGGGCCGCCAAGACTGAGGTTAATGACCAGTTTGCGGGCCGGAACCTGATTCAGCGCGAAGCACAGACCGCGCAGGACATCGCGGGTGTTGCAGCTCGCCAGTCCGGGCGAACCCTCGGCACAGACCTTGATGGGCAGCACGCGGGCCTGCGTGGCGACGCCGTGCTGGTTTCCAGCGGCCAGAATGGCGACCTGCGTGCCGTGACCTTCCCAGAAATCGGCAGCGTTCGTAAAAGTGGTCTGCGGATTAAAGGGGAACAGAGCATTCATGGCCTTGTCTGTGCGGCCTGCCAGTTCATTCAGACTGTCGATGCTGGACGTGAAGCCGGTGTCCAGCACGGCGATGGTGATGCCCTTGCCTTTGAGAACAGTGGATCCTGCGCCCAGACCCAGGGCGGTCCTGGGAATGACAGGCGAATGGATGTAATGGAAGCTGGAGGCGGCATTACTGGAGGCAGCGCTGCCAGGAAGCGTGGACTGCACCTGTTTGGGAGCGCCATAGGTGCTTATCGGATCGGGATACCACAGGGCGTTCCCACCGATCTGGAGGAGGGCGTTCAGGGCCACTTCCAGACTGACACCGGGGTTGAGTTTCAGTTCGGCTAGCGTCCCGCCGCAGGGTGATCCCTTGCTCTGGGCCGCAGGAAGCACCTCCCGTGTGGTGACCTTACCGATGGCCTGAACCGCAGGACTGTTTAACAGCGCGTCTGCCTCTGACACGCTCAGACGTGGGTTGACGAGCAACTGCACTTTGCCGGGTTCCACAGCCTGTAACGGGGCGATGCTGGCGGGCGGCAGAACATCCACTTCCCGGCTGGTCAGGGTCAGGTTGTCGGCAGCGTTCACGAAGTTCAGGGTGTGCCGTCCCGGTGTGGTGCTGCTGGGAATGGTCACGGTAACGGCAATATCTTCAATTGTCGCTGTCATGCCGCCCACCTTGACCGTCCGGCCTCTGATCTCTGGGACACTCAAGATCAGGGGCTGTCCAGCACGGGCATAGGCGTCTGGGCGGCTGCTGCCCGCAATGGGTGAGAGGCCAGTGCCACCCGCCGCACCCAGGGTCAGGGCCAGGGCAAGAATCGAACTCCAGGTGTATCGTTTCATGGGCTTCCTCCAGCCAGATCGTCCCGTCAATGATATAGACGCTTCTCGGCATATCGCGAGCATGTCATCCCCCCCCTGAACGCCCCCTGAACGCCTCGCGCTGCTCCCTGAAATACACAGCGAGATCGTCGTGGCCTGCACCTTCCAGAAGACTCAGGGCCTCCTCGATCAGAGGCAAGCTCTCCTGTAACTCGGCCAGGTTGCCTAGCGACAGCGCCAGCAGGCGGACTTCACCGCCCTGCCGGGCAGCGTGAATAGCCTGACTGTAAGCGTTGGCGGCCTGGTCCGCTCTCCCCAGTTTGTGATGGAGGACGCCCACGTTGTTCCACGCGGCGGCAGCCGTGGAGAGATCCTGTCGGCTCTCGGCGTTGGTGGCAGCTTGCTGGGCGTAGGCTAGGGCATCGGTCCATTGATCCTGGGCCTCCAGAATCCAGCCGATATCCAGCAGCACGGTGGCTGGAAGCTGATTCAGCGAAGACTCCTGCATCTCGCGCAGCAAGGGGCCAACGTCTCTGCCAAGTTTCTGCATGGCAATCGCCTGGCAGCACACCAGTTTCAGCCGCATCAGGTCGTCGTCTAACAGCATGAACAGAGCGGCAGAGCGCTGGGCGCAGTCATGGGCCTGTGCGTAGTCCTGGGCAGCCAGAGCCAGCGCCGCCAGCAGGTTATAAGCCTGCGCCCGCGCTTCCATGTCGCCGTTCAGGCCAGCGTTCGCCAGGGTCGTCGCGCCCGCCCGGTCACCCAGTCGCCACACGGCGCGGCCCCGGAAGACCTGCACCAGCGGCGTGTCTGGCAACTCACTCAGCACCTTCAGGGCTTCTTTGTGCTGACCCAGGGCGTCCAGCGCTCGGCCCAGCAGCAGGCGAGTTTCTGGCGACTGCGCGTGCGGGCGCAGCAGGGCGTGGGCCTCGACCTGGCGGTCTTCGGCCAGCAGCGCGCGGGTACGGTCAGCGAGCACCGCCTGGAAACCGGGGAGGTCGCTTGAACCCGTCAGCATGTGCGCACGCAGGTAATGCGGCAGGGCGTCTGCGGGCAGCAGGTGCGGGGCCAGCAGGGTCAGCACCTCGGTTTCCAGGCTGGGCTGGGTGTCCAGCCAGGCGCGCAGGGCAGCGGGGGCGGTGGGCCGGGTGCCGTCCAGCAGACAGGCGCGGTTCAGGCGTTCCAGGGCGGCGGCCATATCCTCGCCGCCCAGTTCCAGCGCCGCCTGTGTGGCCTTCAGGTCGGGCGTCTCCTGAATGCCCAGACACGCCAGAAGCTGCCGCGCACGGGGTGGATGCAGCGCCAGCAGATGCGCGTAGGCGTCGGCCAGCGACAGATTCTGGCGGTGGGCATGAATCAGGGCAGGAATGCCACCCGTGAGTGGCAGCTCCCCAGCTCGCAAAGCGCTCAGCGGACGTAGCGTCAGTTCCGGCAGAGGCAGGGGGGGCCGTTCACGGCTGCCGATCACCAGGGGCGGGCCAGCGTGCGTGGCTGCCAGCGCCAGCAGAACGCGGCGAGAGTCGGGGTCACACGCTTCCCAGTCGTCGATCAGCAGCGGCTCTGAGCGGGCACTCAGCACCTGCGCCCAGGCGCTTTCGGTGACTGGGCCGGGATGGGGCACCTCTGGCAGGGCCAGCAGCGTCGCGTGGGGCCGCCCGCCCTGCCCACGCAGCAGCGTTCCCACCGACGCGGCCAGCAGGGCACTCTTGCCGATCCCGGCGGGGCCAAGCAACCACAGCGTCTGACCCGGCGGCACCTCCATGATCCGGGCCAGCTCGGCCTGACGACCTGTCAAGGACACGCTGGGCGCATGCAGCGCGACACCCAGCTCGGCAGCTTGACGCTCCAGCAGGGCGGCGTCCGGGTGCCTCTCGGCGGCCAGCAGATTGTGAAGTTCTCCGAAGGTCTCGGGATCAGGTGGGGCAGCTCCAGGAACGGCGTAGGCCAGGGCAGCCCAAACACCGGCGCCTCCAGTTCCGGCGTCCACGGCGGCGCGGGCCTGACCCAGCAGCAGACGGCGGTAAGCATCCGCGCCCGACTCACGCGTGGCGAGCAACCATTCGGCCAGATCGTCGGACAGATCGCCCGCCCCAATCCCAGCAGCGAAAGCGCCCCGGTAAATCCTACGGGCCTGGTCAAGATCCTGGCTGCGGCAGGCGCGCAACAGGTCGCTCACATCGCATTCCAGCGGGGTTGCCACCTGGGTATCGGTGACACGCAGCAGGTCTGCCGAAACGTGCCGGAGCTGCCCCAGCGCCACCGAAAGGCTGTTCATGGGGTCTGCGGCATCTGGCCAGAACTGCCGGGCCAGCGTGCGGCGTTCCTGGGTGCCCCGCAGAGACAGATAGGCCAGCAGCAACAGGGGCTTCTCACGCCGGAAGGCCGTCCCCTGAAGCTCCAGCGGGCCAAAGGTGAGTAATTTCACCACGCGTTTATCCTATCGCCCTTTGCGCTGACCTGTGGAGCGGTCTGCCTGGTGGCCCCTGCTCCATCCATTCGCAACGTCTACACACCTCTATCCCCGCAGTCTTACTCCCACGTCTCCCCCACTCCGGGCACGTCCAGGCCGCCCAGGGCGTCGTAGCGCAGGCCCAGCAGTTGCCCCGCCCCGTTCCAGCCGCTCAGCATGCTCAGCGGGACGCCGCCGCCGGGATGCACCGTGCCGCCCACCTGCGCCAGATTGCGAATCTGGGGAACCGTCCAGCCGGGGCGCAGGCTGCCGGTCAGGCCGTGCGGCGCGCGTCCGTACAATGCGCCGCCCTGTGAGACGCGGGCGTAATCGGCGGGACCGAGGGGCAGCCAGTCCTCCACATCTAAAGGAAAGCGTTCCTGCAAAAGCTTGAGCAACAGCAGCCCATAGGCGCGTGGATCGTCTTCCAGTTCCGGTCTGGGGGGCGCGTTGACCAGCAGGAAGGCGCGCTGGCCGTCCAGATGCAGGTACAGCGTAGGATCGCGCGGCAGGCGTCCAGCGCGGATGTCCTGCCACTCGCGGGCGTACTGCGCAGGCCAGAAGATGTGGTGGGCGCGGCCCATGTCCTCTTTCAGGTGCAGTTGCAGGGCAAAGCCGCTGACGCCGCGCGGGGTGGGTTTTTCCTGCACGCCCAGCCAGCCCAGCGTCAGTGCACGGTCCGCCGCACTGACCCAGGCGTCGGCGGCGAAGGCCCCCCGGTCCGTGTGTGCGCCCAGCACGCGCCCGCCGTGAACGATGAGTTGCCGCACCCGCGTACCGTATTCAAAGCGGACGCCCAGTTCCACGGCCTTGTCGTGCAACCGTTCGGCCAGCGCCAGCAACCCTCCCTGCATGTGCCACACGCCGTAGCCCAGCTCCACCCAGGCGATGTTGTGCAGCACGGCAGGAGCACGGTAAGGGTCCGCCCCCAGGTAAGTGGCGAAGCGCAGCCAGAACGGCGACATGAACGGCCCCGAACGGGTGTAGCGGGCCAGCGTCGTTCCAGGCGCGGCCCGTATACCGCGTGTCAGGGCATACCGGGCCAATCGCGCCTGCGTGGGCGGCGGCGCGAACAGAAAGGTGGGCGCGGCGTCCAGATACATCTGGCGGGCAGAGGCCAGCAGCGTGGTGTAGCGCTTGCCCTCCGTCTTTGAAAGCTGCGCCAGCGTCGGCTCCAGGCTGCCCGCCACATGCAGGGCCTCGGGGGCGAAGATGCGGCCCTCACCGGGTTTAGAGGCGTGCGCGTGGTAGGTGGTGGTGGGGCGGGCAGCCTCCAGTTCGGGGGCGGGCAGTTCCAGGCGTTCGTGCAGCGCTCGGAAAATCTGCGGCATGGTGACCACCGTGGGGCCGCTGGAGAAATCCTCGTAGCCCAGCGCCGCCTTGCCTCCGGGGCGTTCCAGCGCGTCCAGCACGGTTACCTGCGCCCCGGCCTGCGCCAGCCGCAGCGCCGCCGCCAGCCCCGCGAAGCCCGCACCGATCACCGCGACATGCCTGGGAGCGTTCTTCAAACCCGCGTTTTCCTGTTGGTCCTACTGTTCATGCCCAGAGGATAATGCGGACTGCGGGGCAGAGCAGTCACTTTTGCACGCTGATGGAATAGGCGAGCAGTTCCTCGCGGCTCAGGGTCTTTCCACCCTTCAGCACGCTGAGGCTGCCGCCCGGCCCGGCAGACTGGCCCACTTCCAGCACGTACTGATAGCCCGCGTTGTCCCAGACATAACGCTCGTGGCCCCCGTTGGTGCGGGTGTGCGTGCCGCCCGCGAGCTGAATGCCAGGAGTGCCGTCACGGTTGCGGCTGGCGTAGGTGACTTTCCCGCCGCTCTCCCAGACGATGACCGTGTGCCTCGCGGTGGCGGCCAGCACGGTGGCCTGCGGCACGTATCGGCACTGGAAACGGCCTGCCGGAACGACGTATTCGTTGATGTGGGTCATGCGATAAGCAGGATCGGTGGTGTTCTCTACGTTGCTGCTGTGAATGAAGTATCTGGGAGTCTGGCTCGGCGTCTGCCCGGCGGGTGTCAGCGGCGTGTAAATCTGGCCCGCGCCAGGATCGGGATGGCCCAGTTGCCAGTTCTGGACGTTGATCTTTCCGCCCACCCACTGCGCCAGTTTTACCGCGTCGCCAGAATTGGCCGGAGCCGTGACCGCCAGCACCCGCCCCGGCGTGTCGCACCACGATTGAACGGGCTGCCAGCCGCCGACATTGGCGTATGAAGATTCCTGCCACTGCGCCTGGGCCTGTGCGCTGCCTGCCAGGGCGAGGGCCAGTAAAAGCGTGCGTTTCATGCGCCTAGCCTCGGCCCGTTTGCTGAGGTGAAGCTGATGGGCAGGGCCATCAAAAGCTAATCCCTTTCCCCTCCACCCTGCGGGTATTCACGGCCCTTCCAGACCACCCGCCGCCGCGCCGCCCTCAGATACACCGGGAGCGCCAGCAGCGGCGTGACTGGCCCCAGCAGCCCTTCCAGCAAGTCGGCGGGTCTGCGGCGGCCCGCGATCAGGGCCACGGCGGTTCGTTCCAGCAGCCCCAGCACGCGCAAGGCCCTTGCCCCCGGCACTGGCAGCCCCAACACAGGCAGCAACCACGGCAGCGTATACACCGCCAGATGGGCCACCGCGCTCAGCAGCAGCAGCGGGCGCGAATGCAGGTGGATGGGCAGCACGTTCTTGGAAAAGCCGCGCACCGAGTCCGGGTACGAGCGGTACATCCGCACGCCGATGACGTTCTGCCCCAGCGCCGAGGCCACCCGGCCCCCACGGGCCTTTAAACGTCGGGCCAGTTGCATGTCTTCCAGCAGTTCCCGGCGCACCAGCGCGTAGCCCCCGGCCCCTTCCAGCGCCACGCGGCGAAAGGCCATGACCTGCCCGTTGGCAATCGTGGCGGCGGCCTGCGGCTGCCTGATGGCCGGATAGGGGAAGTAGGACAGCACGGCGGCGTCCACCAGCGGCGTCAGCAGGCGCTCGCCCAGAGTCTGATTCGCCTGACGCGGCTGCACGCTCAGCAAGTCGGCCCCGGATGCCTCCAGCTCATGCAACACCGCCCCCAGCGCGCCCGCGTGCCACGTCACATCCGCGTCGGTGAAGATCAGAATGTCGCCCGACGCCAGGATGGAGAGTTGCTGACAGGCCCACGGTTTGCCGAACCAGCCGGGGGGCAGAGGTTGGCCCTGAATGACCCGCGCGCCCAGCCCAGACGCAATCTCTGCCGTGCCATCGGTGCTGCTGTCGTCCAGCACGATCACTTCGTCTGCGCCCTGCGCCAGCACGCCGGGGAGAGTGTGGGGCAGGTTGGCGGCCTCGTCGCGGGCCGGAATCAGGATGGAGATGCGGGGGCCACTGCGGGGCGTGGGGCGTGGGCGCAGGCGCGGAAAATGCACGGCATTGATCATCAGCACCGCCGCCTTTCCCGCCAGCCACGCGAAGGCGAAGGTGTGGTAGGCGCGGGCAATGGGCTTCATTGGTCCCCCGTGATCAGCGTCAGCAGGCGGGCAGGCCAGTCCACCTCATCGCTGCCGCTGGCCCGTCCGGCCATCACACGCAGGTAGCCCGCCAGCGGTTGCTCCGGGTCACTGGAGGCGAGTTCAGCGTCCAGCAGGCTCAATTCGTGCGCCAATGCTTCGGCCAGATCAGTTTTCGCCGCCCCTATTCGCAGATATGCCTCCGGCCATTGCCCGCCGCGCATCACCACGCGCAGGGCCACGGGAATCAGGGGGACGCCCGCCGTCCGCGCGATCCACGCCGCGCCGGGTTGCAACTCGGCCAGGGGTCCGGGTGGCTGCACGGCTCCCTCTGCGAAGACTGCCACCCATGCACCATCCTGCGCACTCCGCGCCGCTTCGCGTACCCGGCCCGCCTCCAGTGCGCCCATGCGCCGCAGGAAGGGAAAGCGCCCCAATTGCCGCGCCGACATCAGCACCCGAAAGTCCGCGCCCGCCCACCACGCCAGTTCGCGCAGCACGTAGCCGTCCCACCAGGAATTGTGGTTGGGCACCAGAACCGCGCCGCCTGCTGGCAGGGAACCGCGCACCCACACGCCACCCAGCCCAGCGTGCAGGCTCTGGCGAATGCTGTGCTTCAGAACGGGGGTGGCCCAGGGAGCGCGGTCAGGCACGCTTCCCCCTCACCGCCCGCGCCAGCCCCAGACCCAGCAACATTGCCCCCAGGGTGACGATGGCCTCCAGATAGCGGCCCACCAGCACCAAGCCGCCGGGGAGGAAGAAGGCTTCAATCGGGTAAGCGACGGCGAAATTGAATGAGGTTGGGGGAACCCTGTTGCCACCAGGGAGAGAAGAGAAAAAGACCCCCGGCCCGATTTTCAGCAGCACCCATGAAATGCCACTTGCCACCGCCCACCAGCCCAGAAAGTTCTGCAACGGAGCGCCCGCCCAGATGGGATTCGGATCACTCCACAGCCAGTAGCGCTGGGCGGTCATCAGCGGTTCCAGACCCACGTCCCACAGCGCCAGCAGCAGCCCAGCCAGCCACGCCCGCCCGCCCGCCAACAGCAGGCCCGCCAGCGTCAGGGCGAACCAGCCCAATGGAACCATCAGCGGCACACCGAGGATTAAAGGCTCGGGGGCGGTGGCGTAGGAGTAGATGCCAAAGGGGAAGCCAGTGCGGGTGCCGATCACTTCCGCGCTCAGGCCCAGGCCACAGGCCAGCGCGGCCATCAGCCAGGAACGGCCCCAGCCCACGCGCTCGGCGGCATACAGGAGCGCACCCACGAACAACGCCGCCGTACTCGCCAGCCCCAGCACGCCGAAGCCCTCCGGCCACAGCGGCACAGGAACGTGCAGAAGGGCGTACAGGGCAATCAGCCACATCCACGGGCGCGTCTCGGAAATGAGTTGTCGTGTCCGGTCTTGCAGCGTTCTGGAGAATCCGCTGCCCAGCGCGTCTCCTGCCAGCGCCAGAAGGCCGGAGAGCGGCACGCCAATAGCGATCAGCGCCCAGCCTGCACTCCGATCTGTCAGGACCAGCAGCGCACCCGCAAAAGCAATACCCAGCGCGGCGAAGGCGAGGCCAGTACGGAGAATGGTGGGCGGGAGGTGGGTCAAGGTCAGTCCTCAGCAGACAGAGGCATAAATTGCCCCAGCATCGTGAAGTAGTGCTGGGTTGCGTCTGAGACATTCTGTGGCAGTGCCTTGCGCAGCCACCAACGCGCCTCCCGAGCATCGTCACCTGCCTTTACTTCATCGCCTGAGTCATCGGCGGTAAAAAAGTGTGTTTCCCAATCCACCCGATTTCCGTCCGGGTAGGTGTGCGGGTGCTGGAACACGGCAAGTGGACGGAGAACGCCGACGCTCAGGCCAGTTTCCTCGGCCAGTTCGCGCCGTGCTGCGGCCTCTGGAGTCTCGCCGGATTCCAGCCCCCCACCTGGCACGTCCCACAGGCTGTTGTCTCTTCGCCGGATCAGCAAAATTGCTTCGTCCTTCAAGACAGCCACGCCCGCTCCCACGCGCCTCACTTCCAGCCTCTCCGCGTCAGATCCTTGACCAGCACCTGCGCGGCATTCCTTCCACTCGCCCCCATGATTCCGCCGCCTGGGTGGGTGCTGGCTCCGGTGAGGTACATGCCCTTCAGGCCCGGCCATTTGTATTGGCTGGCGCGCATCCACGGGCGGAAGGAGAACATCTGGTCAAAGCTCATTTCCAGGTGCATCACGTTGCCCCGGTGCAGACCCAGGTTGGTCTCCAGCCACTGCGGCGTCTGCACCAGCTCGCCCACAATCGTGTCGCGCGTGCCGGGCGCGTAATGCTCAAAGGCGTTCAGGATGTTCTCGCGCGCCTCGGCAGTGCGGGTTTCCCAGGAGCCGGAGGACAGCTCATACGGGTAATACTGTGCCCACAGCCACAGCGCCTCGCCACCGGGGGGGGCCAGTGAATCGTCCACGGCGCTAAAGCTCATGGCGATCAGGGGCGGGTCTTTCGTCGGTTCTCCGGCCAGATATTGCCCGTAACCCGTCATCAGTTGCTGCTCGTTCTTGATCAGCAGGCCCAGGCCCACGCGGCTGTCGGGTTCGGTGTGGTGGCGGTACTTGACCTGCTCGGACAGGGCCAGACGCAGCACCATGCCAAAGCCGTTGCCCACACGCACATTTTTGGCAGACTCGGGGACGAATTCATCCGGCATCGCCCCGGCGGTAGTCAGAATGTGCGTCCCAGACACGACGGCGCGGGCGGTGTACGTGTCGCCGTTCTCCAGCCGGATGCCCTGCGCTTTTCCATCTTTAACCAGAATGTCCTTGACTGGCGCGTTGACAAAAACCTCGCCACCATCGGCCTCAATCGCGCGTTTCAGCGCCTGGGTCAGTCCGCCGCTGCCGCCCTTGGGCCGGGCCACGCCGCCCTCGTGATAGAGCGGGTGCCACAGCAGAAAGGGCGCACTGAGCGGGTCTGTCGGCGGCGGCCCGCTCTGGGCGGCCATCCAGGTCAGCGGCGCACGCACGCGCTCGTCGGTGAAGTATTCCTTCGCCACCTCGCCGTAAGGCTTAAGAATACGCGGCAACTGCTCCATCCAGTCGCGGCCCTTGCCCGAACTGACCATCATCTTGCCCATATCCAGCGGGCCGGGCGCGGAGTTGAACAGATCGGCCACGCTGCGGGCAAACGGCGTCCAGTCGTCCAGAAAGCGGGTATACGCCTCGCCCTGGCCGGGGAACAGGGCTTCCAGTTCGCGGGCCGTTCGCCCGGCATCGCGGTGGATAAACCACGGGGTTTCGCCGTCGTAGGCGTGGAACATCGGGTCCACTTCCAGGTAGTGCAGGCCGTGGCGGGTCAGCTCCAGCTCGCGCACCACCGGGGTCATGCGAATCAGGATGTGGGCGCTGCCGCCGTAGTCGAAGCGGTAGCCAGGCACCAGCTCCTCGGTACTCACCGCTCCACCGACGATGTGCCGCCGCTCGAAGACGCCCACTTTCAGTCCAGCCTTGGCCGCGTAGGCCGCCGTTACCAGCGCGTTGTGGCCCGCGCCCATCACGATCACGTCAAAATCCGGCATCCAGTCAAGTGTGCCATGAAGAGCGTGGGACGGACGGGAAGCAATGCGCCAGATGGCCGATGCAGGCCACGCCCCGAACCTCTCAAACTGGAACATGCCATCTTTCACCGTCCGCCGCCTCAGCTCTGGCGATGAGCAGGCCCTAGCCCTCGTCGCCCGCGAGGAAACCGACTTCACGGGCGAGGAATCCAGCCCGCCGTTGGCTCCGGCAGATGCCCGCGCTTACCTGTCCGATCCTGCTGTGTGGCACTGGCACGCCGAGGCGGACGGTCAGCCCATCGGCTTTCTGCTGGCCTATGTCCACCCTCAGCGGCACGGCGAGGCCCGGCACGTCATGTTCGACGAGATCGGCGTGCGCGAGGGCTGGCGGCGTAGAGGCGTGGGCCGCGCACTGGTAGACGCTTTGCACAAGCAGATGCGCGCCGAGGGGATACAGGAAGTCTGGGTGCTGGCCGACAACCCGGAGGCGGGGGCGTTTTACGAGGCTTGTGGATATGCAGTGGATGAGGTACAGGGCGTGATGCTCTCGCACTCTGTTGCTGACAGAGAAGCGTAAGACCCGGTCCCGTACACTGCCTCCATGTTTGGCAACCGCCGCGTGCCCCCCCACATCGTCCTGATCTTCAGCGTGTTGCTGGGGGCGTTGTGCGCGGTGGGAGCCTTTTTCGCCATGCGTTCGGGAAGCTGGCTGTGGGCCGGGCTGGCGCTGGTGCTGGCGATATGGTTCGTCGTGGACGCCGTGCGCTCCTACGGCTGGAACGAGAGTAAGAAGCGGCTGGCCGCAGAGAAACAGGCCGCCGCCCGCTGATTTAATCTTTCTCGCGCCTGAGCCAGAACCGCATGGGCTTTGGCGTTTCTGCTGTCTCGGCCACGTCCTGCCAGCTCATGGTGGTTTGTAAATCAGGCCGCTCGATATAGCCACGCGCAGCCCAAAAGGCATTGAGCGGGCGGTAATCGGCAGGCCGGGCCGGATGCTCTTCTGGCCTTTGCACGGCGCAGAAGGCGCTCACGTCCAGCCCCAGCCGCCGCGCATGGGCCTCGCGCCCATCGAAAAACGCGTGCCCCAGCCCGCGCCCCCGGTACTCGGGCAGCAGCACGCTCTCGCCCAGATACAGCACGTCGGACACGTCAAATTCAGGGGGTTCAAACGGTGCCCTGATTTCCGGCGTCTCGTGGATCAGCGGCACGGCGGTACTCGCGCCGACCACCTTCCCGCCGTCGCGGGCCAGAATAATCACGGCATCACGGGCGTCCAGGTAAGTTTGCAGGTAGGCCTCCTCGTATTCGGGAGTGCCACCGTACAGGTACGGAAAGGCGCGGAAAACCTGCGCCCGCAACCGTGCCAGATCGCCTAAGAAGGGGCGCAGGTCCGGGCCGCTCAACGCCGTGACGTCAATGCTCAGCCGCCCACCTGCCGGGTCCAGTCCTGAAGGTTGTAGTAGTTGGTCACGCGGGTGATCAGGCCGCCGTGGACCTCGAAGAACGCGCCCACCGGCAGCGCATATTCCTGGCCCTTCGCGGGGGGCAGATCAGCGTCGGTCTTCAGGTACTCGCCGTGGATCACGAATTCAGCGGCGGCGCGCAGGCCGTCGGAGCTGGCCATCACGGTCAGGTCACGGGCTTCCTCACGGTAGTGGGTGTCCATGTGGGCCAGAAAGGCACGGAAGGCGTCCTTGCCCAGCTCGCTGCCGCCCTGATTGATGTCGTGCTGCACATCGTCACTCAGCACTTCCAGCATGCCCGCCGGATCACTGGCATTGAAGGCGGCGTAATAGCGGGTGAGCAGGTCGTGCGTCCTGGCCTGCGGGCTGAAAGCCGTTTTGTCGGGAATACTGATGCTGGGGCCTAGAGCAGGGGCAGAGGTGGGGGCAGAGCCAGACAGATTCATACCTGCCAGAATAAAGGTGAAGGGTGAAAAGAGGACTCACGATCTGTGCCGAGTAGGCCGCCAGGGGCTTGCGCCTCGCCTCATCTTTCCCATCTCTGCTCATCCTGGGGGAACGTTGGGGGCAGGGGGGTGCCGAATGCCCCGCAGACCACTGCACTTCTGCTACTTTAGAGACAATTCAGACCCGCACCATCACGCGCCGTTGGCCTGCCAGGTCAGGTGCGTGCGTTTCAAATGGAGGTTTCCCGCATGAAATCAATGCGTTACATCGTGACCCGGCCCTGTCTGCAAGAAGGCAGTCTCAGCATCCTGAAATACCTGCAACCCACTTTCAACCAGAGCGGCCCCGCCGTCTTCGTGGACGATAAGGGCGACGAACATAATGTGCAGGTGGATACCGAACGCGCCCGTATCTGGGGTCTGGGCGGGCTGTACCACGCGCAGCATCTGGGCGTCAACGACGTGTTGACCATTACCAATCTGGCCCCGGCACGCTATCAGGTGGAGGCCATCGTCAAGCCCTACGCGCCGCCGGCCTCGCCCCGCCGCGAACCCAACAAGGCCCCGGAAACGCGCCGCGTGGTGGTGTCCTCCACCCCCCATGTGCGCGAGGTGCGGATGCAGGAAGTGCCGCAGGTCCAGTCGGCACAGACCCAGCCCGCAGAAGCCCGTCCAGCCGCGCCCGCCGAGGCGTCCGAGATCAGCACGGGCGATGTCCGGGTGACCGAGGTGCGGGCCAGTGCGGCGGAAGCGGCAGCCCAGACACAGGTGGGGCGCGTTCAGCCCAGACCGCCCGTCGAACGGACCCAGGCCGAGCGGGGCAGCGTTCCCGTTTCTGGTCAGCCTGTGTCCAGTGCTGGGTCAGCCGCCACCGCCCAGGCCGTGGCCGCAGGACCCTCTGCCCCGACGCCGCGCGCCGCTCCCGAAGTCCGGCGCGGCGCAGAGGCCGGGCAGCCAGCAGCACAACTGGCCGAGCTGGCCCACCTGACCGGCTACCGCCTGGACGATTTGGGCGGCGGCGTGCTGAGACTGAAGGCCGAGCTGGGCGCGCACGGTTACGCCGTGCTGGTGGCGCTGGACGAGCAGGCCCGGACCTCGCCCGCCTGGAACGAGGAACCCGGCTACCGCGTCATGCTGTGCAGCGAGGGTGAAGACCCGCAGGGCGTGTCCCGCCTGACCCACGAGGCGCTGGAAGCTCTGATCGAACACGCGCGGCTCTCCCCGCTGTCCCCGGTAGACCTGCGCGGGTACTGGAAGGCCGGGCATGTGGACATGGAATCGGCGGCCAGCATCGCGGAACTGGTCAGCGCCTATCTGGCGCAGCGCGGCATCTTCAGTTTCGTGCTGCTGACACTGGCCCAGCAGCCCGCCCACAGCATCATCAGCGTGCCGCGCCTGGCCGAGAAGCTGGGCAGCGGCGTCAATTACGCCGAACTGGGCAGCATCCTCGAAACCCTGACCCGTGCGCCCTTCCTGGCCCTGACCCCGCTGCCCGGCGGCCAGTTCCTGCTGCGCGTGGGCGTGGCGGACCTCCTGACCGATCTGGCCGAGTACGCCGATGGAGTACGCCGCCGCGTTCGCACCCCAGCGGGCAGCAGGCCGGAGACCACTGCCCAGCGCGAGGGTCTGGGTCTGCGGGCCTAGCACCGGGCAGCACCACCTCCAGCCCCTGACAGAACGCACTGTTTGTACGTCACCGCGCCCCTACACTGGCGCGGTGATCGCTGTTCCAGACCCTATTCCCAGGATTCGCGCTGCACTGCTGGCGTGGTTTGACGCCTCAGGCCGTGAGTTGCCGTGGCGGCTGGGCACAGAGGGAGCGCGTGACCCCTACCGCGTGTGGGTGGCCGAGATTCTGCTCCAGCAGACCCAGGTGGCGCGCGGCCTGCACTACTATGACCGCTTTCTGGAGGCGTTTCCCGACGTGCAGGCGCTGGCTGAAGCACCTGTCGAGGCCGTGCTGAAAGCCTGGGAAGGCTGCGGCTACTACGCCCGCGCCCGCAATCTGCACCGTGCGGCCAAGGTCATCGTTCAGGATGGCTTTCCGGGGGATTACGGCGGCTGGCTGGCGCTGCCAGGGGTGGGGCCTTACACCGCCGCCGCCGTGGCGAGTCTGGCGTTTGGCGAGGCACGCGCGGTCAACGACGGCAACGTGCGCCGGGTGCTGGCGCGGCTCTATGGTGAGGCCCGGCCCACGGACGCCTGGATTCAGGCGCGGGCCGACGCCCTGCTCTCCCCCGTCCGCCCCGGCGCGTGGAACGAGGCGGTCATGGACCTGGGCGCAACCGTCTGCACGCCCAAGGCCCCGCGCTGCGCCGAATGTCCACTGTCTGCCCACTGCGCGGCACTGGCAGGGGGCACGCCCACAGCGTTTCCCGCACCCAAAGTCCGGGCAGCGGTGCGGATGGTGCAGGCGGTGGCCGTGCTGATTGGAGATGAGCGGGAGGTCGTGCTGGAGCGGCGCGAGGGCGGCTTGCTGGGAGGTCTGATGGGGTTGCCGATGCTTGAGCTTGGCCCGGATGAGACGACTGGCGAGGCGCTGGCGGCACTCTGCAAACGTCTGAATGCGTGTCCAGGAGAATTGCTGGGGCAGGTCCGGCACAGCATGACGCACCGCCAGATCACCCTGCATGTGTATGCGGCGGCCTCCAACTTACACCGGCAGGTGGTAGCGACAGCGGTGCTCTCACGGCTGGACCACAAGGCGCTGGAACTATTACGGACGCGGCAGGAGGGCCTCTTTGCCACCGCACTCACAGACGGCTCATCCGTTTGAGGGACGCCCCGCTGTTTTCTGGCGCGCTAAACTACCCCAGTCTATGAAGTCCAACCCCGCTGCCGCCGCCGTCCGCACGCTTCAGAAAACGCGCAGTGCGGCGCGTGGGGCGCTGCTGTGGGGTTACGAGCAACGGCTGGCACGTGAAGTGGCGGCGGGCGGCAAACTGCCGCGTCACCTGGGCCTGATCCTGGACGGCAACCGCCGCTACGCGCGGGCCGGGGGCATGGGGCTTGAGATGGGGCATTCCTTCGGCGCAGACAAGGCGCACGAGGTCTTGCAGTGGTGCCTGGAACTGGGCATTCCCGCCGTGACCATCTGGGTGCTGTCCACCGACAACAACAACCGCGATCCGCAGGAAATCGCGCACATTCTGAGCCTGCTGGAACGCGAGGCACTGAACCTGTCCACCGATCCACGCATCCACGCCAACCGGGTCAAGGTGCGCGCCATCGGCCAGCACAGCAACTTTCCGGGACATGTGCTGGACGCGCTGCGTGAACTGGAGGAAAAGACCGCCCACTACGACGGCATGCGCCTGAACATCGCCGTGGGCTACGGCGGGCGCGAGGAAATCGTGGACGCGGTCAAGATTCACCTGTCGGCCCAGGCCGCCGCCGGAATGTCGCTGGAGCAGGCCAGCGCCGAACTGGCCCCGGACCACATCAGCGCGCACCTGTACACCGCCGACACGCCGGACCCCGATTTCATCATCCGCACCAGCGGCGAGATCCGGCTGTCGGGCTTCATGCTGTGGCAGAGTGTGTATTCCGAGTACTACTTCTGTGACGTGTACTGGCCGGGCTTCCGGCGGGTGGACTTCTTGCGGGCGCTGCGCGACTTTCAGGGCCGGGACCGACGGTTCGGGAAATAGCCCCCGCTGGGGGAAGGGCCGTTTTTGTTCTGCCAGCGCAGAGAATCCTCTACAATTTTTTCTGTGAAATCTGCTCTGCTCAAACCTACCTTGCTGTCTCTCGCCGTCCTGACCGCCGCCGTTTCGCTGGGGTCCTGCGCGCCCGCCGCTGGCGATTCGGGTGCCTCCACTTCCCCTGTGTCACGCGGCCCACTCAAGACTGGGGAAACCTGGAACATAGGTGGTCTGGATCAGAACAACAACACCCTGCGCGGCAAGATCAAACTGGACGATGCAGCCCCGACGTATCGCAACAGCAGCAAGAGCTGGTTTTACGACGGTGACAACGGCTACATCACCTTTTACGAACAGAGTGAGGGCGCAAATTTCGCGGTCTGGGACATGTCCGATCCCGAGCGGCTGGTGGCCTGCTATGTCTTCGGAGCCTACGACAACGGCAAGACCAGCTATGAGGGCGCGGGCCTATCCGGGACCAGGGAGGAAATCAACGCACTGTTCGCCAAACTTGACCGGGTTGTGGGCGGAAGGTGCAATGTAACCCGAGGCTGACCCAGAGTTGAGGCAGGCCCCGCTCAAGCCTCCCGTACACCCGTGACCCAGTAGCGCACGCGTTCGGCGACGTTTTCCATATGATCGCCGACGCGTTCCAGGCTGCGCCCCACCCGCATCAGCATCAGCGCCTTGCTGATGTTGCGCGGGTCTTCGAGCATGTAAGTCACCAGTTCGCGCTGAATCTGCTCGTACAGGTCGTCGACCTCATCGTCCATGCCCACCGTGGCCTCGGCGCGGGCCACGTCGCGGTCCGCAATGGCCGTCCGCAGGTTCTGGCTCATCTCGCCCAGACGGGCCAGCATCCGCGCCAGATTGACATACTTCTTGAGGGCCGGGGCCTGCGCCAGTTCCGCGCCGTCCTCGGCCACATGGACCACGTAGTCACCCATGCGCTCAATGTCCGACAGGCTCTTGAGGATCAGCGCCACCAGCCGCAGGTCACGGGCCACTGGCTGGTGCAAGGCGATGATCCGCAGGCATTCGGCCTCAATCCGGGCCTCCTGGGCGTCCACCTCCAGGTCCAGGGCGCGCACCTCGGAGAGCCGCTCGGTCTGTTCGTGCAACAGCACGTCGGCGGCCACCGGCAGCATCTGCTCGACGGTGCCCAGCATGTTCAGCGCACCGTTCAGGACGCTTCTCAGATCGTTTTCAAGCACTTCACGCATGGGAACTCCTGGGGACGGTCATCACGGGGCAAACTAGCATCCGAGGTGTCAGGGGGGGGTCAGGGGGCGTCTGTCAGATGGTTTGGCTGCGAAAGTCCTGCTTGCCTGCAAACGGTTAGACAATCTTTCACCGGCAACCCCTTATCCCATGCCCCCAACCCCCGGCAAAGTGAAACAGAAGGCATTGCGCCCGTCTACCCGCGCCGCCCACGCCTGACCGCCCCAGCCGTGAACGACGCTGCGGACGATGTACAGGCCCATGCCGCTGCCCTGGCCGCTGGCCCCCGCGCCGCGCGTGTGGGCCTGAAACAGACTGTCGGTGTCGGGGATGGGCGGGCCGTGGTCCAGCACGCAGACCTCGGCCCAGGTGCCGCGCCCGGCAGTCTGGACTTCGATGTCCTGGCCCGGTGGACCGTATTTCAGGGCGTTCTCGATCAGGTTGAGCAGCACCTGAAGCAATTTATCGGGATCGGCGCGCACCAGATGATCCGGGCCGAAGCTCAGGCGGGAGCCGCGCGCGGTCAACTCATTTTCCAGCAGGCGTTCGGCGCGGGCAAAGGCCTCGGCCAGCGGCAGGGTGCGGGCGCGGGTGGGCCGAAAACCTACGGCCAGGTCTTCTACCAGCCGGGCCAGCCGCCCCGTTTCCTGCAAGCCCTGGCGCACGAAATTCTGCGACAGCTCGCGCGGCATGTCGTATTCCAGCGCCTCCAGCACGCCTTTCAATGCCGTGACCGGGGTGCGGAACTCGTGCGAGAGGACAGCGGTGGCCTCGCGCAGTTCGGCCTCGCGGCGGTGGTGTTCGGTGATGTCCTCGACAATCAGGGCCGAGACCTCGCCGTCGCGGGTGGCCGTGCAGCGCAGGGTGCGCCCGCCCACCTCCAGCTCCAATTCGCCGCCGCGCTCGATCAGGGCTTCGAGGGTATGCCGCCGCACCACCTCCAGCACCGGACGGCCCGCCGCCCGCACCCCCGTGACCCCCCACAGCCGCGAGGCCGCCGCGTTGATGCGGACCACAGAACCATTCCGCGTCAGCAGCACCGCCTGGGGCAGTGCGTCGATCCAGAAGTCCGGGACTGTGCCGTGGGTTGCCGTCATTTCGCCCCGGCCCACGGGCGCATGCGGTAGCCCTTGCCGCGCACGGTTTCCAGAAAGGCGGGCTGGCCCACCGTCTCGCCCAGGTGGGCGCGCAGTTGCGTGACGTGCTGGTCCACCGTGCGCTCGCCACCCAGAAAATCCGCGCCCCACACCCGGTCCAGCAGTTCGGTGCGCGAGTAGACCCGTCCAGTGTGCTGGGTCAGAAAGGCCAGCAGATCGAATTCGCGGCGGGTCAGGTTCAGTTTCTGCCCGGCCACACGGGCCTCTGCACCGCCCATGTCGATGGCCAGCGGGCCGTTGGTCAGGGTCTCGGGCGTATCCGGCTGGGAGCGCCGTAGCAGGGCGCGCACACGGGCCACCAGTTCGGCGGCGGAAAAGGGCTTGGTCAGGTAGTCGTCCGCCCCCGTTTCCAGGCCCTCCACGCGCTCGGCCTCGGCGGCGCGGGCGGTCAGCATCAGTACCGGCAGGCGGCGCAGTTCGGCGGCGTCACGCAGACGGCGCAGAAAGCCCAGACCGCTCTCACCGGGCAGCATCCAGTCCAGCACCAGGGCATCGGCGTCGGCCAGGGTGTCCAGCGCTCCTGCCGTGGAGGCCAACGCCGTGACCCGCAATCCGGCGCGCTCCAGGTGGAATCTCAGCACATCCCGCACGGTTTCCTCGTCCTCGATGACAACGACGTGGCTCATTGCCCTCCATTCTGACCGCTCAGGTCAGGGGGATGTCAGGCGTGGGCAGCGAGGCAGCGGATGAATGGGGCCATCCCTTCCTTTTTTGCCCCCTCCCCTGTGCGTTACCCTGCATGGGCCGCGCTCCGGGCATGGAGCGAGAAGGCCGTGACCGGGAACACAGCGCCATCCCTCTCCAGGCCGTTCTGTGAGACGCCGCCCGGCACGCAAGGAGCTTAGACATGCAAAAGTTCTATACCTCGGAATCGGTTTCGGAAGGTCACCCCGACAAACTCGCGGACTTCATCTCAGACAGCATTCTCGATGAATTTCTGCGCCAGGAGCCGGGCAGCCGGGTGGCGGTGGAAACGCTGCTGACCACTGGCATGGCCGTGGTGGCGGGCGAGGTCCGCGCCGAGACCGCCCATGTGGACATCCAGAAAACCGTGCGCGAGGCCGTCAAAACGGTAGGCTACACCCGCGCCGACTACGGCTTCGATGCCGAGTACAGCGCCGTGCTGGTGGCCATCCACGAGCAGTCGCCGGAAATCGGGGCGGGGGTGGACACCTCTGAGGAATGGCGTGAAATGACCCTGGGGGAGCAGGCGGACCCGAAGAATGCCCACAGCCGCATCGGTGCGGGCGATCAGGGCCTGATGTTCGGCTACGCCACCGATGAAACGCCGGAATTGATGCCGCTGCCGATCAGTCTGGCGCATGCGCTGACGCGCCGGATGGCCGAACTCCGCAAAGATGGCACGCTGCCCTATCTGCGGCCCGATGCCAAGGCGCAGGTGACGGTGGTGCGGGGCGGCGAACCGCACGAGGGCGGCGAGGTCAGCGTGGACACCGTGGTGATCAGCACCCAGCACGACGAGGACGCCACGCAGGAGCGCATCAGGGCCGACATGCTCGAACATGTCATTCGGGCCGTGATTCCCGCTGAACTGCTCACGGCCCAGACCAAATACTTCATCAATCCCAGCGGACGCTTCGTGATCGGCGGGCCGCACGGCGACACTGGCCTGACCGGACGTAAGATCATCGTGGACACCTACGGCGGAGCCGTGCCACACGGTGGCGGGGCCTTTTCAGGCAAGGACCCCACCAAGGTGGACCGTTCGGCGGCATATTATGCCCGCTACATTGCCAAGAATCTGGTCGCCGCCGGACTGGCCCGCCGCGCGCTGGTGGAGGTGGCCTACGCCATTGGCCGCGCCAGCCCGGTCAGCCTGCGCGTGGACACCTACGGCACCGGCAAGCTGAGCGACGAACGCCTGGCCGAACTGGTCAGCGCCCACTTCGACGCCCGCCCACAGGCCATCATTGCCCAACTGGACTTGCAGCGCCCGATCTACGCCCAGACCGCCGCCTACGGCCACTTTGGACGCCCGGAGTTTCCCTGGGAGCAGACCGACAGGGCCGAGAGGCTGCGGCTGGCAGCACAGGGGCAAGAAGCACAGGCCGCCGGGGTTTAAAGATTTTTCGCCCAGTCCACTCCAGGCCCTCTCCACAACGGGGAGGGCTTTTTCAGAATCCGGTTTGAGCGGTAACGGTGTTGTAGGGAACTATTACTGCCCCAACTTCGCGTACTCCACGGCCACCCGCGCCGCCACCGCTGCGTTGTGGCGCACGAGGGCGATGTTTGTTTCCAGGCTGCGCCCACCGGTGATCTCCACGATGCGACCCAGCAGATACGGGGTGGTGTCCTTGCCCGTCAATCCCAGCGCGTTCATATCCGACAGCGCCTGTTCGATCTGTCCGGCCATCTCTTCAGCGGGAATCTCGGCTTCGGCAGGAATGGGGTTGGCAAGCATCACGCCGCCGCCGAGGCCCAGCGTCCATTTGGCATGCAGCACGCGGGCAGCCTCGGCCTCGTTCGCCACACTCAGAGGCGAGGCAAAACCGCTGCGACGCGAATAAAAGGCGGGGAATTCCTCACTGCCCAGCGTGATGGCCGGGATGCCCTGGGTTTCCAGCACTTCCAGCGTCAGGCCGATGTCCAGGATGCTCTTGACGCCCGCGCTGACCACGCAGACCTCGGTGCGTGCCAGTTCCAGCAGATCGGCGCTGATGTCCATCGTCTGACCCGCACCCCGGTGGACGCCGCCTGTGCCGCCCGTGGCAAACACGCGAATGCCCGCCAGCGAGGCGATCCGCATGGTGGAGGCCACCGTCGTCGCGCCGTTTTGCCCCAGCGCCACCGTCACGGGCAGGTCACGGGTACTGATCTTCTGCACGGATTTATCGGTGGCTAATTTCTCCAATTCATCGGGACTCAGGCCCACTTTCAGGCGTCCGCCCAGCACGGCAATCGTGGCGGGTGTCGCGCCGTTGTCGCGCACGATCTGTTCCACCCCGCGCGCCATTTCCACGTTCTGCGGGTACGGCATCCCGTGGCTGATGATGGTGCTTTCCAGTGCCACCACAGGCCTGCCCGCCTTCAGGGCGGCGGCAACTTCGGGGGTCAGGTCCATCAGGGCGGCGACTTCAGGACGAATGGGGTGGAGATTCATGGGACTCAGGGTACGCGAGGGCGCAGGGTCTTGCTCTCGACGCTAGAAATCCACCACAACACCCGCGAATTTCAGCAGGTCCGTAATGCCGAATTCGCCGTTCTGGCCGAAAATGGGGGTCCACTCGGGGTCCAGGGCCAGATAAGAGGTGTGATCACCCTCCAGCACGCCCACGAAAACCTCGGTGACGATGCGCGCTCCCACCGCGCCCAGGCGTTTGCCGTCCTGCTGCACATCCGCCTCGCGCAGGATGTAGTACCACAGCGGCGTGCGGGCCTCCAGATGCAGGGCTTTCAGGTCCGCCAGGTCTGCCGGCAGCAGTTCGTCCAGCTTCATGGCGCGGGCCACCCGCTGCCCCGAGGGCACGCTGAAGGTCAACTGGCGCAGCAGGTTGCGCTGGGCCAGCGAGGCCACCTCGCCCGCGCCAAAACCGGGCAGGGCAAACAGCACGCTGGACAATTTGGTGTCGATCTTCTTGTTGGGCCGCATCCGCCCGTCGCCGAAATCAAAAAAGGTCTGCCAGTCCACGAAACGCCGGGGCGCACGGTGTTCGCCGCGCAGGTCGTCCGGGTCGGAGCTGGGCGGCAGGCTGGCATCCAGGATCAGCCCGAAGAACTGCCCAGCGTCGTCTGCACCGAAGTTGGCGCGGTAGCTGGGGCGCACCTGTGAATGCCCGAAGCGGTAGGCCGCCACGCTGAATTCCACCGGAATGTACGGCGCGTTGTGCCACTTGTAGAACTTGCGCCCGTTCTCCAGCACGTCCTGTACCACGCCTGGGCCGCAAGTGCCAGGGAGGAATTCGTGCAGGATCATCCACTGGTAATGCCAGCGCACCAGCCGCTGGGCCTCGGTGAAGACCTCGGCGGGACGGGCGGCTGCGCCCAGATCGGCGCGCACATGGTCCACTGCCGCGTTGTGGAAGCGCAGCAAGGCCAGATGGAGTTGCGAGATGATGAGGTTCTCGTCGTTGCGTGGGTCGCCAGTCAGGGCCACCCCCTGGCTGTTGCGCGGCAGATCGTGGCGGGTCACGCCGCCGCGCGACACAGCCTCGCAATCAGGAATCGCCTCGGTCAGCAGTTTGATGCCCCGGTCAAAGGCATCGGCAGGCTGCTGATCGTACAGGTGCGGCGTCGCCCCCGGCCCACTGCCATACACGCTGTCCAGCTCCAGCGCGGGCGTGCGGAAGTTGGAAATGGCCTCCGGGTCCACCTGTCGCTCCAGGCTGGAGGTCGGGTCAAAGGTCAGGTCATGGTCCAGAAACTGCCCCAGAAAGGTCATGCCCGCCGACAGGTCCGGGTTGTTGGGGTTGTTCACGCTGCGCGCCGGATCGGTGATCAGCAGCACCGGATCGCTGAGGTCGTCGCCCGCGTCCATCAGACCGCCTTTCTGTCCCAGCTCCATCAGGGCGGCGCGCAACGTCGGCGTGTCCAGCCCGATAGGCGGCAGCGTTGGAAACAGCCGCCCGAACTTGCCTTGCTCGTAGGCCACACTGCGCGGCGGATTTTCCCCACCCATCGGATAATGCCCGTGTCTGGTCATGCCCAAGCCCCCTGGTCCAGGCCCAGCAAACCCTTACAGGACCGTTTCCCACATCCGGTTGCTGAACATGCGGTCACCTTAGAACCGGGACCGTGATCAGACCGTGATCAGTTGGCAACCCCTGTCCAGTCGCACCCGCACTGCCGCCCGCGTCAGGTCCGGCACCACCGTCTGCCCACTCTCCACGGTCAGGGCCGCTGCCGCATGGGCCTCGCGCGCCGCGTCCGGCAACGTTTCTCCGGCCAGCAGCGCCGCCAGGAATGCGGCCAGCATGGCGTCCCCGGCCCCAGTCACATCTTTGACATCGGCAGCTAAGGCGGGCAGTTCCCAGAATTGGTCCGCCACAGAAAGCAGACTGCCGCGCATGCCACGCCGCACCCACACGACTTCTACCCCGCGCCCGTGCAGTTGCAGCGCCGCCTCGCGAATGGCTGCTGCTTTATCCGGCACTTCGGTCTCTACCAGCGCCGAGAGTTCGGCCAGATTGGGCGTGACGGCCCAGGGCGCGTGTCCAGCTTCCAGGGCGGGCAGCAACCGCACCGCCTTGGGCACGCTGACCGGCTCGAAGATGACCCGGCTCTCCCGCGAAAGCAGATGCTCCAGCGTTTCGGGGGGCAGGTTGCCGTCCGCAACGATGTAGGCCGCGCCTCTCAGCATCTCCTCGCGCTCCATTAACACTGCCGGAGTCAGGGCGTCCATAATTTCCATTGCGGCCACCGCGATCAGCAGTTCGCCGCCCCTGTCCAGCACCGCCGTGTACGTTCCCGTGACCGCCTTCGCCGTGCGCAATGTGGGCGACACGTCCACGCCCGCCTCCGCTGCCTGCCGCAGCAGACCGTCCCCCAGCGCGTCCGTGCCCACCGCCGAAAGCAGGGCCACGCGCACGCCCAGACGGGCCAGATTCTCGGCCACGTTGCGGGCTACACCGCCGGGGGTCTGCGCGGCGCGGCCCGGATTGCTGGTGCCCGGCACGGCGGGGGCCAGCGTCTGCACCTTGAGGTCCATATTCGCGCCGCCGACGGCGATGACCTGGGCCATCTGGGAGAGAGAATGGGGAACCATTTCCCGAGTATGTCAGCAGCCTCCATCTCCCGCTGCCTGCCCAGTTCCCCCGCCCACGCCAAAGCGTCGCACGCGCTACACTGCCTGGCAATGGATGCCAAGGTAATTGTGGTCACGTCGGGCAAGGGTGGCGTGGGAAAAACCACGACCACCGCGAACATTGGAGCGGCTCTCGCCAAGTTGGGAGAGAAGGTCGTGGTGATCGACGTAGACGTGGGCCTGCGAAATCTGGACGTGGTGATGGGTCTGGAATCAAGGGTGGTCTTTGACCTGATCGACGTGCTGGAGGGCAAGTGCCGCATGAGTCAGGCGCTGATCCGCGACAAGCGCGTCGAGAACCTGCACCTGCTGCCCGCCAGCCAGACCCGCGACAAGGACGCCCTGGACCCCGAAGTGTTCAAGGAAGTGGTGCGCGGCCTGATCGAAACCGAGGGCTTTGACCGCGTGCTGATCGACTCGCCCGCCGGGATCGAGTCGGGCTTTCGCACGGCTGCCGCTCCGGCCACGGGCGCGCTGGTGGTCGTCAACCCCGAGGTCTCCAGCGTGCGCGACGCGGACCGCATTATCGGGCTGCTGGAAGCGCAGCAGATCAATGAAATCCGGCTGGTCATCAACCGCTTGCGGCCCAAGATGGTCGCCAGCGGCAACATGCTCTCAGAGGCCGATATTCTGGACATCCTGGGGGTCAAGCCGATTGGCGTGGTGCCCGAGGACGAGGGCATCATCGTGTCCACCAACATCGGCGAACCCGCCGTGCTGGGCAAGACCCGCGCGGGCGAGGCGTTCATGGCCACCGCCCGCCGCCTGAAAGGTGAAGACGTGCCGTATCCCAAATTCGATGTGGAGGGCGGATTCATGGCCGCCCTGCGCCGCCTGTTCGGGGGGGCCTGACATGTTTTCCTGGCTCAAGCGTGGGCGCACCAAAGAAACCCTGAAAGACCGCCTGGAACTGGTGCTGGCCTATGACCGCGCCCAGATTCCCCCCGGCAAGGTGGAAGCCCTGAGAAACGATCTGCTGGAAGTGGTCCGCAAGTATTTCCCCACGGGCCAGAGCAGCATCGAGATCGAGCAGCGCGGCGACATGGTGGTGCTGCTGGCGAACATCCCCATCGACGAGAACGCGCAGGGCCGCACCAAGCCCTGAAGACCCTGAGTCTTATTCAACCTGCGCCGCCGGACCTCATCAGTCCGGCGGCGCTTTATTTGTTCAGCGGACCCCGACCCCAGAACGCGCCCAGGCCAATGCCAAACACCAGCCCGGACATCCAGGCTTCCCTGCTGTTTCTAAACTTCATGGCTCCACCATGCCTATTCCCCACCGGGGAATCCCACCCTGGAACCCGTCTGTGCCGTAGCCTGTAGGGGTGAGGGAAGCCTTTAAATACGATCTGCGTTTTCCACTGATCATCGCGGCTCTGCTGGTGGTGGGCCTGATGACGGTCAGCACCGCCGCGCTGTCGCCACGCGCCGCACCAGGGATTTTTACCAAGCAGCTCGTCGGGGTGGCACTGGCCGCCGTGCCGCTGGCGCTGCTGTGGTGGGCGGGCAGAGACCGCATCTATGCCTTTGCGCCGTGGGTTTATGGCTCGGCACTTGCTTTGCAGGCCAGCACATTTGTCATTGGCCGCGAGGTCAATGGCCAGCGCAACTGGATCGAGATCGGCCCGGTTCAGTTCCAGCCACTCGAAATCCTGAAGTTCGCCCTGATCCTGATGCTGGCAGTGGCGTTGCGCGCCGGGTACAAGGGGATGAGGACTTACCTGTGGGCCTTTGCCGTCTTCCTGCCTGCCGTGGGGCTGGTGGTCCTGCAAGACTTCGGCGGGGCGCTGGTCCTGAGCGTCATCTTCGGGGTAATCCTGCTGGCCGCACGCATTCCGTGGTGGCACGCGCTGCTGGCCGTGCTGCTGGTGGGCGCTGCCGTTCCCACCGTGCTGTACCCGCACCTGGAGCCGTACCAGCAAAAGCGGCTGACCATCTTTCTGGACCCCTATCAGGACCCACGCGGGGCGGGGTATCAGGTGATTCAAAGCACGATTGCCGTGGGTTCGGGCGGCGTGCAGGGCAAGGGTTACAAGCAGGGCAGCCAGTCACACAACGGCTTCCTGCCGGAAGCGCACACAGATTTTGCCTTCAGCACCTGGGCCGAGGAACAGGGGCTGGTGGGCGGACTGGCGGTGCTGGCGATGTACGGCCTGCTGTTCTGGGGTCTGGCGGGCATGGCGGCGGGTTCTCCTCGCTTGCAGGACCAGATTCTGTTCGCGGGTGTGCTGGGACAGGTGGGGTTTCAGGCGCTGGAGAACATCGGCGCGGCGCTGGGCGTGTTGCCGCTGACCGGGATCACACTGCCGCTGATCAGCTACGGCCTGAGCAGTCTGGTCAGCACGCTGGCAACGCTGGGGCTGGCCTACGTGGTCTACCGGGACCGCTTCGAGGGATCGATCTGAACGTGAAGCGTCAGAGGCGGGGTGGGGGAGCGTGACCATCGCCGCGCCCCCACCCCTGGCCCCCGTCCAGCCCCCACCATTCCGCCTGTCCGGGGCGCAACTGGGCCTGATCGCCTCCAACTTTTTAATGTGGGGTGGGTTCTTCGCCGTGATTCCCCTCATCACGGTTCATTTCGCCGGGTCCGTGGAATCGGGCGGGCTGGGCTGGGCGGCGGCCAGCGTGGGGCTGGTGCTGGGCCTGCGGCAACTGACGCAACAGGGCCTGACCGTACTGGGCGGGGCGTGGGCAGACCGGGTGGGTCCCAAACCACTGATTCTGGCCGGATGCGTGCTGCGCTCGCTGGGCTTCGCGTGGATGGCCTTCAGCGGCACGCTGCCGGTCCTGCTGGCCTCGGCACTCCTGGCGGGGATCGGGGGCGGGTTGTTCGACGCGCCCAAGAACGCCGCCATTACCGCCGTGACCCAGCCGGAACACCGCACGCAGATGTTCAGTCTGGCGAGTATCTCGGGCAATCTGGGCATGGTGACAGGGCCGATGATCGGGGCGGCGCTGCTGGGGCTGGGGTTTCAGGTGGCGGCGCTGGCCTCGGCGTGCGTGTACCTGCTGGCCGCCGCCGTGATGGGCCTGACCCTGCCGCATGTGCGCCCGCCGAAACGTCCACCCGGAAGTGGGATGGCTGGCCTGCGCGCCGCCGCCAACAACGCACCGTTTCGCCGCTTTACCCTCGTGCTGATCGGCTACTTTCTACTGAGTACACAGATCAACGTGGCGGTGACCCTCAAGGCGATTGCGCTGGCGGGGCCGCAGGCCACCGGGCCGCTCTACGTGGTATCGGCGGGGCTGGCAGTGGCGCTGCAATACCCGCTATTGCGGCTGGCCGAGCGCTACCTGCGTGTCCGCACGGTGCTGACGCTGGCGGTGGGCGCGGTGGGCGTGGCGCTGGGACTGATGGCGCTGGCCGACAGTTTCGGGGCGCTGCTGCTGTGCGTGGGGCTGTACAGCCTGGGCACCATGCTGGTCTACCCCACGCAGCAGACCCTGACTGCCCGCTTTGCCCCTGCCGGGCAGGTGGGCAGTTACTTCGGCTTCAGCGCCATCAGTCTGGGCGTGGGCGGGGCGCTGGGCAGCGTGCTGGGCGGCTGGCTGGTAGACACGGGCGCGAGCATAGGCATGCCTGCCCTGCCCTGGATTCTCCTGGCCGCCACCGGACTGGTCACCGCCTGGGGCCTGCGCTGGGCACTGCGCGATCTGGCCCCGGCTCCGCGCTAAAGCACCTGGCAGTTCCGTACCACATAGAGAAACCGCCTGACGCCCTCAATTTTGGGGCGATCAGACGGTCGATTTATCAGACGCTCAGTTCTGCTTGACTTCCACCAGCAGTTTGCCCAGTTTCTCGGTGTCGGCGGCAAAGCCCCGGATACCCTCATACAGCTTCTCGCCCGCCATCGCATTGCTGGCGAGGCTGTAGCGGAACTGCGCCTCGGTGATCATGGCCTCGGTCTCGTGGCCCATCTTCTCGTCCAGCCGGACTTCCAGCTTGCCGGTGTCGGCGGCCAGTTCGCCCAGCAATTGCGGGCTGATGGTCAGGCGGTCACACCCGGCTAGAGCTTCGACCTGCGCGGCGCTGCGGAACGACGCGCCCATGATGATCGTTTCGTAGCCGTGCGACTTGAAGTGGTGGAAGATCTCGCGCACCGACAGCACACCGGGGTCTTCATCCACCGCGTAATCCTGGGTGCCGGTGGACTTCTTGTACCAGTCGGTGATGCGGCCCACGAAGGGCGAGATCAGGTACGCCCCGGCCTGGGCACTGGCAATCGCCTGCTCCAGATTGAACAGCAGGGTCATGTTGCAGCGGATGCCTTCTTTTTGCAGGATGCGCGCCGCCTCAATGCCTTCCCAGGTGGAGGCCAGCTTGATCAGAATGCGGTCCTTGCCCACGCCATTTTCTTCGTACAGGGCGATCAGACGACGGGCGCGGGCCAGCATGGCGTCCGTGTCGAAGGACAGGCGGGCGTCCACTTCCGTCGAGACATTGCCGGGGACGATTTTCGTCAGCTCGGTGCCGACACGGACAGTCAGCTTGTCGATCACGTCGTCCACGCTCTCGCCAGACTTCAGCCAGCCGCGCGCCTCGTCCATCAGGCCCTGATAGCCCTCCATCTGCGAGGCTTTGAGGATCAGCGACGGGTTGGTGGTGCAGTCCTGCGGCTGGTATTTCTTGATGGCCTCGATGTCGCCGGTATCGGCAACAACGACGGTGACGGCTTTCAGTTGTTCGAGTTTGTCGGTAGCAACTGCGGTTTGGCTGGGATTCATGGTGAAGCCTCCTGTGTCTGGGTGGGCGAATCGGGTTAGGCCCGACACACGCTTTGGCACGCGCGCTGTCAGGTCAGCACCCTTCAATATGGAACCTTGCTCTGCCGACAGTATGAATCAGAAAAGAGATCAGCCTTCATTCACGGCCTTTTCATGACCTACGACAGCCCCCACACCAGCGCGATCATCGGTGCGCCCACCGCCACCACGATGATTTCCATCGGCAGGCCCACCTTCCAGTAGTCGCTGAACTTGTAACCCCCCGGCCCCATGACCAGCGTGTTGCTCTGATGCCCGATGGGGGTTAAAAAAGCGCTGCTGGCCGCCACCGCCACGGCGATCAGGAAAGCATCCGGATTGGCGTCCAGCCCCTGCGCGATCTTGATGGCAATCGGCGCGGTGATCAGTGCGGCGGCGGCGTTGTTGATGATGTCCGACAGGTTCATGGTCAGGATCATGACCACCACCAGCACGGCCATCACAGGCCAGCCGTCCGTGAGGCCAAGGATGGTTTCTGCGATCAGGTTCGCGCCCCCGGTGCTGGACAGGGCCGCACCCACCGGAATCAGCGTGGCCAGCAGCACCAGAATGGGCCACTCGATGCTCTCGTACACGTCGCGCAGGTTGATCAGACGGAGCAGCAGCATCAGCGTGGCGGCGGCGGTAAACGACACGGCCACCGGCAGCAGGTTCACGGTGGCGGCCAGGATGGCGACCAGGAAAATACCGCCGGTCAACAGCATCTTGCGGGTCTGCCCGGCGGGGACCATGTCCAGCGCCCGCTCGCGCAGGGGCAGGCAGCCCAGGGTGCTGAGCGCCTCGTCGATAGAGGGGCGCGGCCCATGCACCAGCAGCACGTCCCCGGCCTTGAACTTGGCATTCACCAGCCGCTCGCGCAGGCGCTGGCCTTGGCGCGACACCGCGATCAGGTTGATATTGAACCGCTGGCGCAGACGCAGGCTCACGGCACTCTGGCCCACGATGGGCGACAGCGCCGTGACCACCACCTCGGCCAGCGTGACGTCATCGGACGCCAGTTGCTCGGGGGTGATCTTCTCGTTGCCCACCAGGGTTAACTGACCGTCTTCCACCAGTTCGGTCAGCTTGGCGGCGGTGGCCTCCACGATCAATACGTCGCCCGCCTGAAGCACCGTGAACGCCGTGGGAAAGGGGCGCTGCGATTCGCCGCGCACGAGGGAGACCACCTGCACGCCCTCCACCTTGCCCAGATCCATCACGCGCTGCCCGGCCAGGGGGCTGCTTTCCGGCAATCTCACTTCCGTCATATAGTCGGCCATGCGGTATAGATCCGCGCGGTTCTCGCCCGACACCCGCTGAGGCAGCAGCCGCCAGCCTAAAAAGGCCAGATACAGCACGCCCGCCGCCGCCACCGCAACGCCCACCGGGGTAAAGCTGAACATGTTGTACGCCTCGCCCAGCAGGTCGCGGCGCAGGTTGGAGATGATCAGGTTGGGCGGCGTGCCGATCAATGTGGTCATGCCGCCCAGCAGCGAGGCGAAGGCCAGCGGCATCAGCAGCGTGCTGGCGGAGCGACCCGCACGGTTGGCCAGCGTGATCGCCACCGGCAGCATGATCGCCAGCGCGCCCACGTTGTTCATGATCGAGCTGAGCAGCGCCACCACGGCGCACATCGCCAGCACCTGCACACTCATGTTGTTGCCCACCCGCCCCAGCCCGCGCACCAGTACATTGACCAGCCCGGTCTTTTGCAGCGCCTGACTGATCACCAGCACGGCGGCCACCGTGATCACGGCGGGTTCGGAAAAGCCCTTGAAGGCGTCGTTGCCCTTGACCACGCCGGTCAATGTCAGTGTCAGCAGCGCCAACATGCCCACCACGTCGTAACGCCATTTGCCCCACACGAACAGCACCAGCGCGCCGAAGAGGGTGGCGAAGACCAGCAGTTGAGGGGTGGTCATGGACGCAACCGGGGAGGACTTCGGAAGCTGGAGACTCGGTGGGATGGCGTGGGCATAGGCTGCGCGCATTCTAGGGGTGGGGTTGGGGGACGGCACGCTTGGGTGGGGTTTAGAGAGGCAGTGGGGCTGGTTTTGTGGTGTGGCCGTCTGCGGTTTAACCCCTCCGCCCCTCCGGGGCACCTCCCCTCAAGGGGAGGCAAGAGTTTCGGAATTGCTCGGCCAGCAGCGCACTCTTGGCTCCCCTCAAGGGGAGCTGGCTGCGAAGCAGACTGAGGGGTTTCTTTTTCGCTCGCCCGCTAAACTACTTTCCAATGTCCTTACCCCTGGTCAAGTCCTTTCAAAAGCGGCTGGAAGACATCGTGACCCACGGCGGCACGCGCAACGAGAGCAGCGTGCGCGCGGCCTTTCAGACCCTGCTGAGCGGGTGGGCCGAGGGTCAGGGCGATCTGCGCCTGATTCCCGAAGCGGGGTATTCGCCACCGGGCCAGAAGAATGTCCTGCGCCCAGACGGCACCCTCAAGGACGCCTTGCAACAGGCGCACGGCTACTGGGAGAGCAAAGACGAAGCCGACAATCTGGACGACGAAATCCAGAAGAAGTTTGCCCTGGGCTATCCGCGCGACAACATCATTTTTGAGGACAGCCAGACCGCTGTACTCATCCAGCACGGCGAGGAAGTCATGCGCGCGGACATGGCCGACGCCGACGCGCTGAACACGCTGCTGGGGCTGTTCTTTGCCTTCGAGCCGCCGGAAGTGACCGAGTTCCGCAAGGCCATCGAAAGTTTTCGGGCAGAGTTGCCGGGGCTGCTGGACGTGCTGCGGGGGGCGATTGCCGACGCCGAGGTCGAAGACGATTACCGCCAGCGCCGCGACGAGTTCATAGAGACCGCGCGCAAGGCCATGAATCCGGCCTTCAATGCCCGCGACGCCGGGGAAATGCTGATCCAGCACATCCTGACGGGCGAGATTTTTCAGGGCGTGTTCGACAACGCGCAGTATCTGGAGGAAAACAACATCGCGCAGCAGTTGCAGAAGCTGGCCGAGACCTTTTACAAGGGGAAAATCCGGCGCGACGTGGACGGGCGCACCAAACGCTATTACGGCGCGATTAAAGCCGCTGCCAGCAAGATTGCCGATCACCACGAGAAGCAAAAGTTTCTGAAGGTGCTGTACGAGACCTTTTACCGCGCCTACAACCCCGCCGGGGCCGACAAGCTGGGCATCTTCTACACCCCTGGCGAGATCGTGCGTTTCATGATCGAGGCCACCGATACGCTGCTGAACCGGCATTTTGGGACCGGGCTGGCCGACAGGGGCGTGGAGATTCTGGACCCCGCCACCGGAACGGGCACGTTTATTACCGAGCTGATCGACTACCTGCCGCGCAACAAACTGGCGTACAAGTACGAGCATGAGCTGCACTGCAACGAGCTGGCGCTGCTGCCGTACTACATCGCCAATCTGAATATCGAGGCCACCTACGAGCAGAAGATGGGCCACTACGCCGAGTTTAAAAACATCGTGCTGGTGGACACGCTGGACAATACGGGCTTTGGGATTCAGGGCGAGTACAACGCGCTGTTCCAGAGCGTGAGCGCCGAGAACCTGGAGCGGGTGCAGCGGCAGAACGCCCGCCCGGTGCGCGTGATTATCGGCAACCCGCCGTACCGCGCCAATCAGGCCAACGAGAACGACAACAACAAGAACCGCGAGTATCCCAAGATCGACAAGCGCATCAAGGACACGTACATCGCCCACAGCCGCGCGCAGAAAACCAAGCTGTACGACATGTACGCCCGCTTTTTGCGCTGGGCCACGGACAGGTTGAAACAGGACGGCATCGTGGCCTTCGTCTCGAATAGTTCATTTGTGGACGCCAAAACGTTTGACGGCTTCCGGGAAGTCGTGGCCGAGGAATTTACCGATATTTACGTCATCAACATGCGCGGCAACGCCAACACCAGCGGCGAACGGCGCAAACGCGAGGGCGGCAACGTGTTCAATGATCAGATCAAGGTGGGCGTGGCCGTCTACTTTCTGGTCAAGACCAAGCCGGGCAGCAAGAAAAAGCCGCGCCCCTGCGAGATTCATTACCACGAGGTTCCCGATTTCTGGGACGCCGAACAGAAAAAAGCCTTCCTGCGTGACAACAAATTCTGGGACATCGATTTCGAGCGAATCCGCCCCGACGACAAGCACAACTGGGTCAATCTGGCCGAGCATGATTGGGAGGCGTTTTTACCCGTCGCGGACAAGGAAACGAAAGCCGCCAAGAGTCTGGGGCAGGAGCGGGCGATTTTCAAGGAGTACGCGCCCGGCATCGTTTCGGCCCGTGATGAATGGGTCACTTCTCTGGACGCCAAACACCTTGAAGCCAAGATGAAAGCGTTCATTCCCGAATATGAACTGGGCTATGCGGGCCAGGAATCCGAGGCGCTGAAGGTCAAGTGGTCACGCAACCTGAAATCTCGATTCGACAAGAAAGTGCGCGAGAAATTCTCGAAAAAGCACGTCAGAAAATATGCCTACCGGCCCTATTGCGTACATTATTTTTACAACTCCAGCGTCTATCTGGACGAGGACGGTAGCACCGCTGAATTTTTTCCAGAAGGCTTGCCGAATCTGTCTATATCCTGGAATTTCGGCGGCAATCAGAGCGAGTCTCTGGCAACAGACAAACCCTCAGATTTCCATTTCACGGGCGACTCTCAATGCCTGCCCCTCTACCGCTACAAAGGTAGCGAGCGCATCGACAACATCACCGACTTTGCTCTCAAGGCGTTCCGCACCCACTACAAAAACCCCAAAATCTCGCGCGAGGACATCTTCCACTACGTTTACGCCGTGCTGCACCACCCGGCGTACCGCGAGAAATACGCGCTGAATCTGCGGCAGGAATTCCCGCGTGTTCCCTTTTACCCGGCCTTTGCACAGTGGGCGGCGTGGGGCGCGGAACTGCTGGCCCTGCATGTGGGCTTTGAAACGGTGGCCCCTTACCCCCTGAAGCGCGAGGAACACCCGCCCAAAAACAGCACGCCCGAAGCCCTGGCGCTGGCCCGCAAGGCGAAGCTGAGGCCCGTGCGGGACGCGGCCAAGGACTATACCGGGGCGATTGAACTGGACGGCCTGACCACGTTGCGTGGTGTACCCCCGGAAGCCTGGGTCTACCGCCTGGGCAACCGCAGCGCGCTGGAATGGGTGCTGGAACGCCACAAGGAAAGTACGCCCAAAGACCCCACCATCCGCGAGAAGTTCAACACCTACCGCTTTGCCGATCACAAGGAGCGCGTGATAGACCTGCTGGCCCGCGTGACCACCGTGAGCGTGGAAACGGTGCGCGTGCTGGGGCAGATGCCTGCGGAGACGGTTTAGGGCGGGTCAAACTGAGTTGATTGGTGGCTGCGACGGTTTAACCCCTCCGGCGCTCCGCGCCACCTCCCCTTAGAAGGGAGGCAAGGAGATTCCTATTCTAGACGGTCTTTTGCGCTCCTTGGCTCCCTTTTGAGGGGAGCTGGCTGCGAAGCAGACTGAGGGGTTTCTTTAACGTCTGCGCCTGCTGGTAGACTGATGCTGTTCAGGCATAGTTTTACCGGGCCGGACACCCTGTGCAACCAGGGCGTCCGGCCACTTCCTTTTCTTTTGAGGAGTTAAGGTTGTGGGCCAACGTATCGCCCCGGTCATCTGCCTACTTGTCATGCATCCCGCCCGTCACCGGACCCGCGCAGTCTACCGCGCCGGGCCTCTGGCGTTAGAATCTGCCATATGGCAGGTCACAGCAAATGGTCCCAGATCAAGCGCAAGAAAGGCGCGAACGACAAGAAGCGCAGCGCGATGTACAGCAAGCACATCCGCGCCATCGGGGCGGCGGTGCGCTCCGGCGGCGGCGGCGACCCGGCGGGCAACCTGTCTCTGAAAAACGCGATTGCGGCGGCCAAGACCGACACCGTGCCGATAGACAACATTGAAAACGCCGTCAAACGGGCGCTGGGCGCGGAAGCCGGGGCCGCCGAATTCAAGGAAGTGACCTACGAGGGCTACGGCCCCGGCGGCACGGCCATCTTTATCGAGGCGCTGACGGATAACGTCAACCGCACCGTGGCCGACATTCGCTCTGTGTTCAACAAGCGTGGCGGGTCCCTGGGCACCAGCGGCAGTGTGGCGTGGCAGTTCGAGAAAAAAGGCGTGCTGCTGCTGCGCGACACCGCCGAGGCCGTGCAGGAAATCGCCATCGAGAACGGCGCGGAGGACATCCAGGAATCTGAAGAGGGGCTGGAAATCAGCACCGGACCCGCCGACTTGTACGCCGTGCAGGAGGCCCTAAGCGGCGCGGGCTACGAGATCGAGAACGCGGCCCTGACCATGATTCCCAACGTGCTGGTCACCGTGGAGGGCGACGACGTCCGCAAACTGCTGGTCATCATCGACGCGCTGGAAGAACTGGACGACGTGCAGAACGTGTATTCCAACGCCGACATGCCGGAAGACGAGGACGAGGAATAACACGGACTTCGATTGAAAGGTGTTGGAAACACCTGAAAATCCGAACGAAGTGAGTGGGAGAAAAACGGGTGCCAGGCATGGAGTGCAGGAATCGGCGCTGTCCCGATTTCTGTACGAAATAGACGGAATCCGTATAACCAAGGCCCTGCCGGAGCGCAGGCGTACACTGGTTCCAGATCGTTTCCACGCTTACAGATCGCTGGCAAGCGCAGGAACGAACGGCACGGTTCCGCCCGCAGTTTCCGGCCCCCGCGCCCCGTCTTCTCTGAGACTGCGCCGGGGGAGAAATATGCCCAACAGGGCCGTGTCGGTGCTGGAATTTGTGACGGCGGTACAGGCCAGTGTCGCCCAGGATTTTGGGGAGGAGGGCGGCGATCCCAGCGCGCTGGTGGTGCAGCACATCGAGCTGGAGCTGAAAACGGTGCTGTCCCAGAAAGCGGGCGGCGGCTTCGAGTGGCGGCTGATCACGGTAGAGGGCCAGGAAACCAGCGCCCAGACCCAGATCCTCTCGCTGTGCTGGGAGCGGAGGCCCGTGCAAAAAAGCTTCGCCCCGGAATCGCTGCCCATGGACCTGCCCTATCAGCTCATCGCGGGCATCAACGCCCTGCGAATCGGGGCCGGGGCGTGGGAACAGCTTTCGGGCGCACTGCCGTTTCGCTCGGTGGGCGGCCAACTGGTCTTCGCGGTGGCGGTGCAGGAAGACGGCAGCCTGTACATCGGCAAATTCGGCGGCGGCGCGGGCGAGGGGCGAATGCACACCGTCACGCTGAAACTGGCTCCGCTGGGCTGAATCGCTAAAACACCAGCGCCCGCGCGTTGCCGCCCAGCTTGTCCCAGAGCGTAAAGGCCGCGCGTGCGCCGGGGCGGATGTGGCCCTCGTCGTCCCAACCCGCCGCCACCGCCGGGCCGCGCGTGTGCGCCCACAGCACGTCCTCCACGGTCATGGCCTCGTTCGGGGCCAGCCGTCCGCCGCTGTCGTCCACGCGGGTGATCGCAGCGGCAAAACTGGCGCGTGGATCGGGGGCCGCCACCGGGGCGTCGCTGCCGAAGGCCAGAATCGCCCCGGCGTCCATCAGGGACTTGAAAGCATAACTGCCGTCTGCCAGATGCGGCATCAGTTCGCGGATCATCGGCGCGTCGGCCTGAAGGTGGATGGGCTGCACGCTGCACACGAAGCCTTTGTGACGCGCAATGTCCTCGGGGCGCAGATGCTGGGAATGCTCGATTCTCAGGCGGATGCCCTTTGCCTCGGCGGCGGCACGCAGATCGTCGTAGACGTTCAGCACCTCAGTATTGGCCCGGTCCCCGATGGCGTGGGTCACGGGGGTGAGGCCTAGGGCAATGGCCTCCAGCCCGCGCTCGCGGATCAGTTCCGGGGGATCCAGGGCAATGCCAGTTCCGGAACCGTCGGCAAAACCGGGGGCGTGCAGCCACGCGGTACGGCTGCCCAGCGCGCCGTCCGCAAAGAATTTGACGCCGCCCCACTGGAACAGTCCACTGCCGCCGGAGCCGATGCCCAGTTCGCGGGCCGCATCTAGGCGGGTGTGCGGCAGGCAGGCCCAGATTCTCAGCGGCAGCTCGCCGCGCGCCGCCAGCATCTGGATGGCTCGGGGGGCATCGGGCGACTCGTAGGCCATCGTGTGCGTGCTGACATACCCGCGCGAGGCCAGATCATCGGCCCCGGCTTTCGCCGCCTTCAGATACTCGGCCTCGCTGGGGGCGGGCATCACGGCAGAGACCAACCCGCTGGCGTGTTCCAGCAGGCAGCCCAGAGGATGAACAATCTGGCCGCCCTCCGGGTTCGGGGTCTCCAGCGTGATTCCGGCGGCGCGCAGGGCGGCGCTGTTCACCCAGGTCATATGCAGATCGCGCGAGAAGAGTTGCACCGGGTGGTGGGGGCTGACCTCGTCCAGCAGGGCTGCCGTCGGATAGCCATTCAGTCCCAGTTCCGAGAGCAGAAAGCCGCCGCCACGAATCCAGGTTCCGGCGGGGGTGTTCATCGCCACCTGCGCCACCCGGGCCTGCACCTCGGAGACGCTGCGTGCGCCGTGCAGGTTGATCTGCGACAGCGAGAACCCGTAGGCCACCAGGTGCGTATGGGCGTCGCACAACCCCGGCGTCAGGATCAGGTCACGGTGATCGAGAACCTCGGCGCGTGGGGCCAGCGCCCGCAGGTCCGCCGCCTGGCCCACGGCCAGCACGCGCCCGCCGCCCACCAGTACGGCCTCGGCACGCGGCTGGGCGCGGTCCTGGGTGATGACCTGGGCCTGGATGATGGTCATGGATTGGGTCATGGTTCGCAGAGTAATGCACAGGATGTCATGCAATGCACAGGACCGGGAGACGGAAATGCGCCCAGTCCCACGCCACCCGGACGGCTAGCAGCGCATCCCACAGCCGTTTTTCAGGCAGGACCGGACTGCCTGGGCAGCAGCATAGCCAGGGTCATTCGCAGATCAGGTCCTGTACTTCGAGGAAGAGGCTGCGAGTTTTTCATTCTCCCAGTCGATCAGAACTGCCTCCGCTGGCCCCGTCGATGAAGCTTTGTCTACTTTCATCCATGCTGCCCTCACCCTTCTGTTAGAATCGCCCATATGCCCCGGATTCTCGTGGTGGATGACGACGCCGCCATCCTCAAACTCGTCAGCGTGATCCTCAGCCGCGCCGGGCATGAGGTGCGCACCAGCAACCATCCCGTGGAAGCGCTGGAACTCCTCAAGGTCTTCACCCCGGATCTGGTGATCAGCGACGTGGTGATGCCGTACATGACGGGTCTGGAATTCCTGGAAAAGATGCGCGAACACGAGCATCTCTCGGCCATTCCCTTCATGCTCCTGAGCAGCCACGCCGAGCGCGGCGATGTGCGCCGGGGCATGAACCTGGGTGCAGACGACTACCTGCCCAAGCCGTTTACCCCGCAGGACCTGACCGTGGCCATCGACGCCCGCCTGCGCCGCGCGGGCCTGAACGTGCAGGCCGAGGGCGGGATGCAGGCCAAGGCGCTGGGCACCGCGCAGGTGGTCTGGCAGGGCGCGGCGGTGTCGTGGGTCAGCCGCAAGGCGCTGGAACTGTTCTTCTTTTTACTGGAACACAAGGAGGTCACCAGTTGGGAGGCCGCCGAGGCGCTGTGGCCGGAAAAGGACGAGGCGCGTGCAAGCAGTCTGTTTCACACCACCCTGCACCGCCTGCGCCGCAGCCTGAGCAGCGAAACCGTGGTCAGCGCCAACCGCCGCTACGCGCTGGCGGGCGATCTGAATCCCGAATACGACGTGTACCGCTTCGAACTGCTGGCGACACAGGCCGAACACGGCAGCCTGGGCTTGGAAGAAATGCGCGAGCTGACCAGTCAGTACGGCACCTTTCTGCCCGGCGCAGACAGCCCCTGGGTGGACGACGTGCGCTCCCGGCTGGAGCAAAAGCAGATGAGCGTCCTCAGTCTGGCCGCCCGCGCCGCCACCGAGGCGGGTCGGTCCAAGGACGCCGCCCAGTTTCACCAGCGCGCCCTGGCCATCGATCCCATGAGCGAGCTGGACTGGCAGGGCCTGGCCCGCGCCCTGGACACCATCGGCGATCCCCGCGCCCGCCTGGCCGCCCAGCGCGAGGCGTGGTGGGCTGTTGATCTGGACTGAGGATTCTCAACAGTTTGAACTGAAAAGTCTGAATGCAGAGAGTACTGCCGTCAAGCAGCCATAAGCTCTCGAGACCAGTTCAAATTCGACCCTGTTTAAATTCGGCTCTGAACGTTCGGACCCGGATATCCCACAAAGACTTCAGAAAAGATATAAAGATTCAGGATCAGTCAATCCCAGTTTTGACTAAAAACACGGCAGTGGGTGGAGATTGTCTGGGTATTCGCAATAACGCAATCTCAGACCCAGACTTCAGAACCGGCCTCCGAGCGCCGCCGTTTCGGGTCTTGTTCTGGACAGAGGCAGCGGGTTGACAGGCCACATTGCCCCCATCCAGGGGATGCTTTTCACTGGTTGAGAACGACCGCGAAAACATTAAATTTGTAAGAATGTCGGTGCTAGACTTTTGAGGTGTCTTTTCCCAGCCTCTGGTCTTACTTGCTGCTGCTACTGGGAACCGGGACCGTGGGTTACGCGTCCTACGGTCATTATCCGGGTCTGATGGCCGGTGCGGGCGTGCTGCTCATCATCGGGGCCTGGTCCCTGGGGATGGCGTGGCGCTGGGCGGCGTTGCTGCTCTATGTGGTGGCCTTCGTGGCCTCGCTGGTACTGCCGGGTCACACCGCGACGGTGCAGGAGTTACTAGGTGCGCTGCTGATGATCGGCGGTCTGGGCTATATCATCCTGCGCGAACAGGGCACCGAGCGCGAACTGGAGTGGCAGCGCAATACCGTGGTGGCGCTCCGCAACGGCAGCGAGCGGCTGGCCGAGGCCCGTGACGAGCAGGCCATCATCCGCGCCGGCATCGGTATCCTGAGTACGCTGAAGGTTGCGCCCAATCTGGCCTTCGTGGCCTACCGCCAGGGCACGCCGTACATCCTGGCCGCCAAGGGAGCCTACGAGGCGCTGCTGGAACGCCCGATCCACCCCAGCCACAACGACAGCCGCAGCGTCCAGGCAGACCACTGGGTGGCCGAGGAAGCGCTGGACCTGCTGAAAAAGCCGCAGCGCCGCCGCTACCATGTGGCCCCGGTGTACGGGCGGGCCTCCAACCACCTGGGCGTGCTGATCCTGACCCGCAACACCGACGTGGACTTCGATGAGGAAGAAACCTCGGTGGTGGCCTCCTTCGCCCGGCTACTGGGCGCGCAACTGGGGCAATTGAGCGCCATCCGCGAGCTGCGTGACGCCAACGACCTGACCCTGCGCTCGCTGGGCGCGGCCCTGGAACGCCGCGACGACGACACCGGCGGCCACACCACCCGCGTGGTCAGTATGAGCCTGCGTCTGGCCCGCCGCCTGGGCTGGGACGAGGAACAGGTGCGGGCGCTGCGCTGGGGCGCGTACTTGCACGACCTGGGCAAACTGGCCATTCCCGATCAGATCCTGCACAAGCGCGGGCCGCTGGACCCCGGCGAGCGGCAGGTGATCCAGACCCACACCACCATCGGCTACGAGATGCTCCAGGACCTGCACTTCCTGCCCGCCGAGACGCTGGATCTGGTGCGCTACCACCACGAGCGCTGGGACGGCACCGGCTATCCCGCCAGTCTGCGCGGCCAGAACATCCCCGAAACGGCCCGCGTGTTCTCGATTGTCGACGTGTATGACGCCCTGACCAACGCCCGTCCTTACAAGCTCGCCTGGACCCGCGAACGCGCCATGGCTGAGATCCGTGCCCAGGCCGGGCGACAATTCGATCCGCAGTATGTGGACGCCTTCCTGCGCATGATGGCCGAGCAGGACGACGCCGTGATCGTGAGCTGAATCTGCCTTCCACCATCTGACCGAAAAATCAGGACTGAGCGGATGACTCCAGTGCGTCCACATCCGCCCGCGTGGGTGCGTAGGCTCCAGCATGGGCACAGGCGGCGGCGGCGGCTTTCAGGCCCAGCGCCAGATGTTCGGTCCACAGCGCGTCCGGGCGTTCGGTGGCCGAGACCAGCAGCCCGGCGCACAGGGCGTCGCCCGCGCCCACCGTGTCGGCCACCCGCACGGGAAAAGCGGGCAAGTCGGCCCTGCCCGCCGCGTGGTACAGGCTGGCCCCCGCCGAGCCGCGCGTAATGACAATGGGCGCACGCGGATTCCAGCCGCGCAGAGTTTGTAGCGCCCCGGCCTCCGAGGTGCCAGGAAAGAAGAACCCCAGGTCCTCGTCGCTGAATTTCAGCAGGTCCGAGTTGCGGGCCACGCGCTCCATCACCGCCGGGTAATCGGGGTGGCTGTGGGTGATGCGGGCGTTGGGGTCAAAGCTGATCTTCACGCCAGCGGCTTTTGCCTGCCTGACCAGTGCCAGCAGCGTGTCGGCCAGCGGCCAGCGGCTCAGGCTGATGCCGCCCACATGCAGCCATTTGACGGCCTGAAGCCAGCCTTCGGGCAGCTTTGCAGGGTCAAAGTGCAGATCGGCGCTGTTCTCGCCCAGGAAGCGGTAAGCGGGCGGGTTGGCGCTGTAGACCACGGCCATCAACGTGGGGGCGGGCACCCGTTGCAGAAAGCGCAGGTCCAACCCGGCTTGTTCCGAGGCGCTGAACAGATCGTCCCCGAAGTTATCCTGGCCCACCGCTCCGGCAAAGGCGCTGGGAACCCCCAAGGCAGCGCAGGCCCGCGCCACGTTCCACCCCGCCCCACCCGGATGCGCCGTCCAAGACAGCCCCCCAGCGGTCACGAGGTCAGTCAGGGCTTCTCCGGCGCTTACGATCAGGGGCAGTGACATAGGTGTCTGGAAGGCTAGCGCGGGAGGGGCTGTCCAACCGTCTAAAAGTCTAACGGTCCAACCGCAAACGGCCCATCGGCTGAGTCAATGTTTCGCAGTTCAGGCGCTGGGCGAGAGCCAGAAATTCCGCGTCGTGGGCGGGATTAGTCCAGGCGGGGGATTGCACCAATAGCACGGCCTCCACTTCAGCAGGAGGGGGCAGGGGCAGATCACGAGTCAGATTCACGCGGTCCAGCACCTCCAGCGGCAGCAGGGGCAGCAGTTCGGCGCGGGTGCGGTCCGGGTCAAAGCCCTCCGCGACGGGCAATTCGGCGTGCCACTGCGGATACACGCAGGTGTACTGACGAATCAAACCCGCGCGCAGGCCCATGCCCACCCAGTTGCCGGGGCGCACGCGGGCAGAATCTCCGCTGAAGCTGGCGAGGTCATGGTGGGAATCTATGTTCAGCACGTCCCGCCCCAGAAAGCGTTCCAGCCATCCCCAAGCGTCCGCATGACTGAGGGCAACAAAAGCGGGAAGTCCAGCGTATTGCTCCAACTCCTGCCAGCCGGGATAAAGGGGGAAATCTTCAGCCAGCGCGGCCCAGTCTCCCCCGCCACGTTTCTGAACACGCTCTCGCCACGCCTCCAGACGGTCATGCTCCAGATCGCGCGTTCCCCAGATCGGGGCGTCAAAGACAAACTCGCGCGTGCCGGAATAGGCGTCCCAGTCAATGCTCAACAGCATAGGTGGGGGCCAGTGGGAGCAATCAGTAGAGAGCAGACAGTCACAGCCTATCTTCTCTCCTCAAGCTGTCAGAACTTCCGCAGGTGGCTGACCGTCGCCGGATCACGCACGAAGCCCAGGCGTTCGTTAACACGCAGCATGGGTGCGTTGTCGCTGGCGTTGTCGGTGCGGATGGTGGGCGCACCCAGATCACGCGCCACACCAATGGCCGCCACTTTAAGGGCCATTGCCACACCCCGGCCCCGCCATCCACGCGTCACTCCGGTCAGCCCCGTGAACAGGTCAGGGCTAGCCTCGCTACGGAACAGGGTGGTCTGGCCGATCCATTCATCTCCGACCTCCGCCACCAGATAGCCTTCCGGCAGCAGACCAGGATCATCCAGTACAGCGTCCCTGAAGACATGGAAGCTCAATGGCGTGGCTGGATCGTCGCGCGGCACGTCACCGCGCACATCGGACATCAGGGTGTGCAGGCGGGCGTCCAGATCGGGCGTATCTGCCGCCCGCAACTCCGTAAGGCTGCGGATGCGGACGCCCTGCGCAACCAGCCTGCCGGGCAAATCACGGTACAGTGCGCCGTCAAAAGCCGTCACGTCCAGCACACCCGTGAAATAGCGTTTGCCTGCCGTGAAGCCACGGCGTTCCAGAAAGCCGGGGGCCACCGGATGGTCCTCACGGGCCAGAATGCGGACCTCCTGCGCGCCGTGTCCACGCAACTCCGCTTCCAGGGCAGTCCACAATGCGCCGCCCAAGCCCTTGCCTCCCTGCGCGGGGTCCACAGCCAGTTCCAGCACGTACCGCTGGGGATGGTACGCGCCCGGATTCTGCGAGTAGGCCGCCATTCCACACAGTTCACCTTCAAGCACAGCCACCAGCACGCCCGACGTGTAGTCCCACGCATCCTGCTCCTGCCCACGCTTTTGCAGTTCCTCGGCACTCCAGGGTTCGTGCGGCTGGGCCAGGGAGAGAACGCGGGCGGCAGCGTCCCACTCGCCGTCCTGAATGGGGCGGACAGTGAGGCTCATACGGATTCCGTCTGTTCCGTTAACAAACCGGGAAAGCTCCGGTCTGTTAACTCCACGCCCGGAACCCGTTCTTCTCCTTCTCGCGTCCGCTCGGATTTCCATCGTTTTGCAAACGATTCAATCGGAGTCCGTATCACACCTCTTCCAGCCTGAGTTCGTAGCGGTAGCGGGTGGAGGTGCGTTTGAAGCCCAGCGCCGTGTTCATGCCGATCATGGCGACGTTGGGCGGATCGTTGAAGGTGCGGATTTCACCGCCGTCCAGAGCGTTCAGCCCACGCATGGCCGCCACCTTCAGTGCTTTGGCAATGCCCTTGCCCCGGTCCGCGCGCTTGACCCCGGTCATGCCGATGTAATAGAAGCCCGATGGATTACGCCCCAGTGTGCTGTAGCCGATATACGGACCCGTCAGCGGGTCATTCAGTTCGGGGCGGATGGCGACGAAGGAAAGGTCCGGGGCCAGCGTGGGATCGTCCAGTTCCTGCTTGACCCAGGCTTCCAGCGGGCGTCTGGTGAGGGTCATGCCCATCGGTACGTCCTGAAACAGTTCCCAGTCCAGTTCGTACAGCCAGCGGTCCCGGTCTGGATTGGCCTTAAGTTCAGTCAGAGAGCGGAATTCCACGCCGTCTGCGGCCACCGCCGCCAGCAGATCGTCAAAGCGCGAGAGGTCTACATCCACCGTATTCAGGCGTGACTCGTAGCGTTCCCAGGCCGCCACGTAGCCGCGCTTCTCCAGAAAAGCCCGGCCCGGCGCGTCGCTCTGCTCGTCGCTGGACATGGTGCGAATTTCACGCGCCCCACGCTCCTTCACCCGCCGGAGCAATTCGTCATGTAGCGCTGTGCCGATGCCCTGCCCGCGAAAGTCCGGATGAACCCCCATCTGGCCGCCGTAACGCCATTCTTCAAAGGCAAAATCGTCGTGGCCGATGCCGCCCGCACCCACGACGCGCCCACCGCACTCGGCCAGCACTTCGGTATAGAACAGCGCCGGATCGCGGGATTCGTCCCAGGTCTGGAGCAGCTCAGGCGTGAGGGGCCAGGACGGATTGCTGGCGTTCAGCACGTCCGCCACGGCGGCGTAATCCTGGGGTTTGCGGAATTCCCGCAGCGTGAAGTTCCGTGGCGTGGAAGGGGTCATGTTCGCATTGTGACCCCGCTCGATTGCGCCGCGCATCCGCCAGCACGCTTATGCTGACGGGCATGACAGACGCACAGATGAAGTTCCTGATCATCGTCCCCCACCCCGACGACGAGGTCTACGGCGCGTCCGGCACGCTGATGAATCTGCTTTCTGAGGGCCACCGCTGCGGGCTGGTCACCCTGACACGCGGCGAGGCGGGCCGCACCCTGGGACTGGCCGAGGGACCAGAGGAACTGGCCCGGATGCGCGAGGTGGAACTGGCCGCCTGCCTGGAGGTGATCGGCCTGACCACCACCCCCGGCAGTGTCCACGAGCAGCACACCTTTCCCGACAAGTACCTGAAAGACCAGCCGTTAGAGGCGCTGATAGAAGTGGCCCGCGAGGCCATGACCCGCCACAAGCCCGAAACCGTGTTGACCTTTCCGCCTAACGGCAGCAACGGCCACCCGGACCACGTCACCACCCACCGCGCCGTCAAGGCCGCCTGGGACAGCCTGCCAGAGCATGAGCGCCCAGTGCTGTGGTACTACGCCAGCGAAACGCCCCCCGAGAACGAGGAACTGCGCGCCGAGTGGCTGCCACCGAACCTGAGCCATGACGTGACCGAACACATCACCCGCAAATTGCAAGCCATCGCCTGCCACCGCACCCAGGCGCTGAGTACCGTGGACTTCATCCGCAAATTCCCGCAGCGTGTCACGCTGGAAACCTTCTACGTCGTGGATTGAATACGGCTACCCGTCCCGCACGCCCGGACGCTCTGCCCCTCACTCGGCTACCATTTCAGGGTGACCCAGACCCCCGAAAGCACGCCAGAGCCGACGCTCAAGCGCACGCCGCTGCACGCCGCCCACCTGCGGGCCGGGGCGCGGATGGTGCCCTTCGGCGGCTGGGATATGCCCGTGCAGTACGCGGGCCTCAAGGCCGAACACGACGCCGTTCGCAACAGCGCGGGCATGTTTGACGTGTCGCACATGGGGGAATTCCGCGTGACTGGCCCCGGCGCGCTGGCTTTCTTGCAGGGCGTGACCACCAACGACGTGAGCAAGCTGCGCCCCGGACGCGCCCACTACAACTGGCTGCCGGGCGAGGCGGGCGGCCTGATTGACGACATCTACATCTACATGGTGGCCCCCGATGAATACCTGCTGGTGGTGAACGCCGGGAACATTGACAAGGACTGGGCGCACCTCCAGAAGCATCTGGCCGGGCATGACCTGAACCTCGTCAACGAGTCGGACCAGTGGGCGCTGCTGGCTGTTCAGGGGCCGAAGACGGTGGAACTGCTCCAGCCGTTTTCCGACACCGATCTGGCCGCGAAGAAGAAGAACGCCTACTTCGCCGCCAAGTTGTTCGGCTTTGACGTGATGCTGGCGCGCACCGGGTACACGGGCGAGGACGGTTTTGAAGTCTTTATTGAGGCGGTGCAGGCCGAGGCATTGTGGGACAAACTGCTGGAAGCAGGCATTGCCCCCGCTGGGCTGGGCGCACGCGACACGCTGCGGCTGGAGGCCGGATTCCCTCTGTACGGCCACGAATTCAGCGACACCATTCACCCGCTGAGCAGCACCTATACCTGGGTGGTCAAAGATAAAGAGCATCTGGGCCGCGCGCACATCACCGCTGCGCCGCTGCAAAAGCTGATCGGGCTGAAGCTGGAGCGCGTGCCTGTGCGCGAGGGCTATCCCGTCTACGCGGACGACGTGCAGGTTGGAGTCGTCACCAGCGGCAGCAGTAGCCCGACGCTGGGCCACCCGATTGCGATGGCCTTGGTGGACGCCGCCCACGCCGAGAGCGATAGCTTTGAAGTTGAAGTGCGTGGCAAACGGCACTCAGCGCAAAGAATTGGCCTGCCGTTCTACCGGGGCGCGTAAACATACGGCACTCAAAACGCAGCACGTTCCCCCGCCTACAATCCTTTCCCCCCATTCCACAGGAGAATCAATCATGAATACCCCCTCTGAACTGAAGTACGCGGCCTCGCACGAGTGGCTTTCCCCCGACGGCACCGTGGGCATTTCCGACTTCGCGCAGGATCAACTGGGCGACGTGGTGTACGTGGAGCTGCCCGAAGTGGGCCGCGAGGTCAGCGCGGGCGACACGATTGCCGTGGTGGAATCCGTCAAGACCGCCAGCGACATCTACGCCCCAGCCAGCGGCACGATTACCGCCATCAATGACGAGCTGAGCAGCAATCCCGAGAAAGTTAACGAGTCGCCGTATGAAGGCGGCTGGCTGTTCAAGATGGACGTGACCGAGGCCAGCGCGGATTTGATGGACGCCGAGAAGTACGCGGAGTCGGCGGAGTAAAAGTATTGATGGGGCGGGTTCGCTGGTCACACGCCCCCCCTCTGCTTCGCAGCTCTGCGAGTCCCAGCCTCCCCCACGAGTGGGGAGGAGCAAAACACTGAGTATCTGAAATCTTTTTATCTTTTCTCCCTCCCTCTTTATGGGGGAGGGCCGGGGAGGGGGTCAACCGAAGCGTCCCACCCTGCGAACGGTTTTTCCTCTCCCTTCCCCTTTTTTCCTCCAAGGAGTTCCCCATGACCCGTCCCCTATCCGAATTGCTGAACACCAACGACTTTACCCGCCGCCACATTGGCCCCAGCGAACAGGAGCAGGCGCAGATGCTGGACGCGCTGGGCCTGAGCAGCCTGGACGAGCTGATTGAAACCACGCTGCCCGAGGCCATCCAGTTTCACGGCGAGCTGACGGCGGGGCCGGGCGTCACCGAGGCGCAGGCACTGGCCGACTTGAAGGCCGTGGCGCAGAAGAACAAGGTGTTTCGCAGCTATATCGGGATGGGGTACGCGGGGACGCACACGCCGGGGGTCATCGGGCGCAACATGCTGGAGAATCCGGGCTGGTACACGGCCTACACGCCGTATCAGGCTGAGATCTCGCAGGGGCGGCTGGAAATGCTGCTCAACTTTCAGCAGATGGTGATGGACTTGACCGGAATGCCCGTGTCCAACGCCAGCCTGCTGGACGAGGCGACGGCGGCGGCGGAAGCCATGACCCTGGCAAAGCGCAGCGGCAAGAGCAAGGGCAACGTGTTCTTCGTGGCCGACGACGTTCACCCGCAGACGTTGGGCGTGATCCAGACGCGGGCGGAATACTTCGGGTTTGAGATCGTGACGGGCAACATCTCTGGCGAGTTGCCCGAGGGCGTGTTCGGCGTACTGGCGCAGTCTCCCAGCACGCACGGCGAGCTGCATGACCTGTCGCCCGTGGCCGAGAAGGTTCACGCGGCGGGGGCGGCGCTGATCGTCGCCACCGATTTGCTGGCCTGCGCGCTGGTGACACCTCCCGGTGAGCAGGGCGCGGATATCGTGGTGGGCAGCGCCCAGCGTTTTGGCGTGCCGATGGGCTTCGGCGGGCCGCACGCGGCGTTCCTGGCGTGCCAGAAGGGTTTTGAGCGTTCCATGCCGGGCCGCGTGATCGGCGTCAGCAAGGACAGCCGGGGCAAGGTGGCCCTGCGGATGGCGATGCAGACGCGCGAGCAGCACATCCGGCGCGAGAAGGCCACCTCCAACATCTGCACGGCGCAGGCGCTGCTGGCGAATATGGCGGGGGCGTTTGCCGTGTACCACGGGCCAGAAGGCGTCCGCACCATTGCCGAGCGCACGCACCGCATGGCCGGGATTCTGGCGAAGGCGCTGAGCGACGCGGGCATGACCGTCAACGACAGCTTCTTTGACACGCTGACCTTCACGGGCGACACGGCAGCCATCCGGGAGCGGGCAGAGGCGAAGGGCATCAACTTCCGGTACGACGGCGAACGGACTGGCGTCACACTGGATGAGACGGTCACGGTTGCTGACCTCTCCGACGTGATTGAGGCGATCACTGGAAACGCGGTGGACGTGCTGGAACTGGATTCAGGAGCGGTGGACGGCATTCCCGCCAACCTCAAGCGAACCTCCGACTACCTGACGCATCCCACGTTCAACACGCACCACAGCGAACATGGCATGTTGCGGTATCTCAAGACGCTGGAGAACAAGGATTACAGCCTGACGCACGGCATGATTCCGCTGGGCAGTTGCACCATGAAGCTGAACGCCACCGCCGAGATGATCCCGGTGACGTGGCCGGAATTCGGGGCTTTGCACCCGTTTGCCCCTGCCAACCAGACCGAAGGCTACGCGCAGATGCTGACCGAGCTGGAAGGCTGGCTGGCCGACATCACGGGTTATGACGCCGTCTCCATGCAGCCCAACAGCGGCGCGCAGGGCGAGTACGCGGGCCTGCTGACCATTCGCAAGTACCACCAGAGCCGGGGGGACACCCACCGCACGGTCTGCCTGATTCCGGCCAGCGCGCACGGCACCAACCCCGCCAGTGCGGCCATGATGGGCATGAGCGTGGTGGTGGTCAAGACCGACGCCGAGGGCAACATTGACTTTGATGACCTGAAGGCCAAGGCCGAGCAGCACAGCGAGAACCTGGGCGCACTGATGATCACCTACCCCAGCACGCACGGCGTCTACGAGGCCAACGTCACCGAGGTCTGTGACCTGATCCACACACACGGCGGGCAGGTGTATCTGGACGGGGCGAACATGAACGCGCTGGTGGGCGTTGCCAAGCCGGGGCTGATCGGCAGCGACGTGAGCCACCTAAACCTGCACAAAACATTTGCCATTCCGCACGGCGGCGGCGGGCCGGGCATGGGGCCGATTGGGGTCAAGGCGCATCTGGCCCCGTTCCTGCCCAACCACTCGGTGATGCCCACCAGTGACAGCCACACCGGGGCCGTGAGCGCCGCGCCGTATGGCAGCGCCAGCATTCTGCCGATCTCGTACCTGTACATCCGGCTGCTGGGGGCGCGTGGCCTGCGCGAAAGCACGGGCGTGGCGCTGCTGAATGCCAATTACATCGCCGAGAAACTGGCGGGCGCGTACCCGATCCTGTACAGCGGGCGCAATGGGCGGATCGCGCACGAGTGCATCATTGACATCCGGCCCCTGAAGGCCGACAGCGGCATCAGCGAGGAGGACATCGCCAAGCGGCTGATGGACTACGGGTTCCACGCCCCCACCATGAGTTTCCCGGTTCCCGGCACGCTGATGATTGAACCCACCGAGAGCGAGCCGAAGGCAGAGTTGGACCGCTTTATCGCCGCCATGCTGGGCATTCGCCGCGAGATTCAGGAGGTTCAGGACGGGCTGATCAAGGCCGAGGACAGCCCGCTGAAGCACGCGCCGCATACGCAGGAAGACCTGCTGGCCGCAGAGTGGAACCGGGCCTATAGCCGCGAAGTGGGGGCCTTCCCCAGCGCCGCGCAGAAGCAGTGGAAATACTGGCCCTCGGTGAATAGGGTGGACAACGTGTACGGTGACAGAAACTTCGTGTGTAGCTGCCCGCCGATGGAAGATTGGGTGGGGGCTTGAATTTATCTAATTTCCGAGACGGCGAATACTAATACTATTTCGGAATATTCATCCTTACCACGCGGTTTATCTATACCAGCTTGAGATTTATCTAATTTTATTGAGATAGATTCTTTTAACTCCAGGCCGGAATAAGCTGCTAACTCGGTATATAGCTTCTCTGAATCCAACACGAATTCTATCTTCTGAGTTTGGGATGAGTAAAATATATGTTGTTTTGCAACTACTAAGACTAAGCGGCCATCTCTCTTCAGTCTGATTGCTGAATTCTTTAAAAAATTTATCATCATAGCCAGATAGGTGATAGTAGGTTCGTACTTCCTCTCGAATCGCATAGCATCTTTTTGGGGATTTCCTCCTTTGTTTGAAGAGAGGTATGCCAGTATCTCCGCAGACGTATTCATACGAAGTAAATCAGCTCTAATAAGTGGCTCAACCTCCCTATCAGTATCGCAAGAGTTTTGATCCAAAATATTGTAGATCACGGCTCTTGTGCTGTAGTAAGTCTCTCGCCCAGAGGATGCCGGAAGATATGGCGGGCTAGTGATTATTAAATCAAATTTTTCGCTAGGCCAAACTTTTATATCGGAGGCATCCCCCAGAGTTATAAATCTAGCCGTATTCTGATCGTTCACAAGTCCATGAATTACCGTACTGTTTAATTCTAATTCTTTTTTCTTAGCGAAATATCTTTCACTCATTTTTCTTTTTTGTAACTCTACTGTATATCTACCATTACCTATTCCAATGTATCTATATTTTATTTTTTTATTCAGTGCGTCACTTAAAAGAATAATGTCGTATATTGAATTGCAATTCCGATATATTAATTCAATATCTCCTGTAATTTCACTAAAATATTGAGTATTATTCTTGACATCTTTTCTTAGAATCTTATTTGTTAATTCATCTCCTAAAATATTTCCGAAATCAATATCACTTTTCGGCGAAACTTGTTTAACTAATTTAGGCAAAAGTTTGTATTGGGATATCATTACTGCCATTGGATCTATGTCTATCCCATAGCAAATCCTATTCAGCAGAGCTGCTTCAAGCATTGTAGTGCCGCTTCCGCAAAAAGGATCAATAATAATATCTCCTTCATTGCTATATATATTTATAAGAGATCGAACAAATCTAGGAAAAAATTTTCCTTTATATACGTGCAAATCGTGACTCAAATATAAACTAGATTTTTTGAAATTTCTAAATTTTCTTTTTTTGGTATCGGTATATGTTTGAATCAAAATTTCAAATGCCTCTTCAATCGTACTCACTTCAATCTTATTATGAATGAATGCAAAAAACTCTATCAAAAATAGGTTTGTGAAATATATTTCCTTTTCTTCAAAACCAATCCGCAAGCTTGTTTTATATATGTAATCAATCGAGTCTGATAGAAAGATTTCTTGCAAAAATGAACTCTTTTCAAGTAGACTTTTGATTTTGTCTGATTCAGCAGCGAAAGAGACAAATGCCTTGCCTGGCCTAGTGTTTACCAGAGCCAAGATATCTCCATCAATAGTCTGGTATTGATGATTATTTTTATCGAATAAAATAGCATTGCTTCCGGTAATTCTACTGACCTCCAGCAAAGCCAATTGGATATCTCCATCCTCAACAATGTTGTCACGAAGTACCGCAATTGCATTAATCATTTTTGTAATTCACTCATGGCTTTAATTTTACTAAAAATTCCTTCATAAGAAAAAATTCTTTTTAACTTTTCATCGTTAATCATTGGTTTATTCATAGCAATGACCGCTTCAAATATATTAAGAGGCGAACCTTTAGGAATCTTCGAGTATTTATCAAAATAATCAACAAATTCTTCTTTCATGCGATCTTTTTCTATTGGACTAATCTCATTTTTATCGACTATCGATAAATTTATAATATCCGCTAAATACTCTTCAAAAAGAGTGGCGGGGTCTAGATTTGAGACCAAAGCATATTTCACCAAATTCGGATCTGACTTTCTGGCGTACTGGGCAGAAAATTTGATCATCTGATACGTACCTTTTTTCAAATCATCTGTTCTTCCGAGTCCTGGTTTGGTCTTATTTGAATCAATTTCATCACCCCAGCCATTGGATAAGTAGGCGAGATTAATATTGCCTTCTCGTCTTACTCTCTTTTGTGTCATGTATGCATCATAAATTTGCTGCCAAGCTTCGAGAAATTGTGCCAAATTTTTAGGCACCTTAATCCAGTCAGCCATTACATCCAGCGGCCAAGGATCTTGACGAACACCGCCGAGTGAGATACCCGCACTCATATTCGGAAAGTATAATCTGAAATCTTCTTTCAAATTGGAAACAGACACTAATTTATGCTCATCTATGTATTTGACATTTCCATCTAAATCTTCCGTTAATCCGTCGGCTAGAGCAAGTTCTAAAGGAAAAGAAACCATAGGAGATGATTTTAGTTCCATTAAAACTAATATTTCTGATGAAGATACGAAGGAATCAACATTGTGTGATTGTTTGGAGATCAGATAACTATTTAAATTTTTGTCATTATTTTTAACAATTTGGTCAATGATTAGCATGGTTGTGGAATTACAAATTTCACCTATGTGATGGCTACTCGGCTTATGCTGAGCTTTCTCTATCCTTTTATGCAAACCGCGCTTTACAGAGCAATCAGGGCATTGCTTAAGAAAAGAGAAGAAGATCTTTTTTTCGATTGGACAATAAATCCAATTAGAATTCACCACTCTGTTTCTCAAGTATTCGCCATTACACAGAAAATCGAACATGGCCGGGAAAAATATTGACATATAATTAACGTCGAAAGTCGATTTCGAGTAAATTTCCGCCAAACTTTCGATTGAATTATCTAAAATATTTTTTAAGTATTCGCCATTAACGTATTTAGATTTATTTAATTCTTCCATTGGAACGGCCAAACGATATATATCTACCAGCTTTTCTTTAGTAGAGGCATCAATATCTAATTCTTGTAGAAAGCTGGGTAAATCCATGTACGTATAATAGCGCTTTTCTGATAATTCTCAAAGTAGGGCTGGGTTTAAAACTCACGATCTCGACTTCCCTTTTCTCCCCAAAGCTTCAGCTCAGGCACGCGCGAACTTGGCTGGCGTGGGCTTGGGGGATTTGGGGGGTGGGGCTAGGGGTTGGGGTACAGCTTGATCGGCACGAACTGACGGTAGCGCTCAAAGTCCGCGTCTTTGGTCAGGATGGGAATATCCCGCTCCACACTGCACGCGCAGATCAGGAAGTCGGTGTTGCTGCCCTGAACGCCATTGCTGCGGCAGGTGTTGAAGTATTCGGCGGCCTGCTCATAGTCCCGCTCGGTCAGCGGAAGGTCTGAGAAAGCCCGCAACAGCTCCCGAACTTGCTCAAACTGGTGGGCATGTCGCCAGCCGCTCAAGACCTCCTGACGGATGGCCCCCAGCATGACCACTTGCCGTCCGACGATCAGCGCCCGGAGCTGCCGCACCTGTGGCGACGCTTCTCCACTGCGCTTCCTGTAAAACTCAGACCACACGTCACTATCCACAAGGATGCGCTCAACTTTCACGGAACGCGGCGCTGCTCTTTGTAGTCGTAGGTGGGATCGGCGTCAAACTGTCCTTCAAAGTCCAGAACGCGAAGTTGCTTCCGGTAGCGCAGGTAGTCGGTCAATGCTTCCAGGACAGCGGTGTCGGGTTCTAGCTCGTCCATCACCACCACAATGTCGTTTACCACTTCATCGGGAAGTTTGATATTGGTCATGCGTTCAGTTTAGCGGCTGGGCTGCCACGCCAATGTGGAGGGTTGGCTTTCGCCCCCGCGTTGGCTCAGGCACGCGCGAACTTGGCTGGGTGGGCTTGGGGGGAGGGGTGGGGGGTTAGAGTTCCCCTTAACCTCACTCCGGGAACCAGTTCTCCAGCTTCAATCCAGAGACGCGGGCAAACTCGCCCGTATTGTGCGTGACCAGTGTGACGCCTGCGCTCAGGGCATGAGCTGCGATTTGCAGGTCAAGCGGCCCGATGGTCTGGCCCGTGGCTTGAAGGCGGGCGCGAAGATCGCCGTACATCCACGCCGCCGCCTCATCGAAGGGCAGGATCATCAGGTCAAGCAGGAATTCTTCCAGGGTTTCGCGCGTACCTTTGCGGACACTTTTGGCCGCGCCGAACGCCAGCTCAGCAACGGTGACGCTGCTCAACGCCACATCTCCAATCTGGTGGCGGCCAAAGACCTCTGCCACCTGCGGCGGCTTCTTGTTGATGATGTAAATACAGGTGTTGGTGTCCAGAAAATGCGTGGGGCTGGACATGGCTTAGAACTCGCCCCAGTCGCGTTCCTGCATCTCTGGCTGTTCGCGCTCAAGCTGAACGTCAAACCTCTCAACCGCCGAGAGCAGGTTTTTCCATCTGTTGTTGCGGGGCAACAGCAACACGCCGTCGCCCACACGCTTGATAATCACCTCGTCGCCCTCAAAGCGGTATTCCTTGGGCAATCGCACAGCCTGACTGCGCCCGGTCTGAAACAGCTTGGCGGTCTTTGTTGTGGCTGGATGCTTGGTCATGACTTCTCCTGATAGATACCAAAAGTATATACCAGGGCGTAGAGGCTGACCGTCTCACGTCATGCTGTCTGGAATCTGCACAGTGACCATGCCCGATGCTCCCCCGCCTGTGCTGGGGCAGAGGGAAGACAGTTAAGGCCGCCTGCCAGCGGGCGCAAGGGGCGACACGAGGCCGTCGGGCGCGGAGCGGACGGGCCTGCCGCAGCGTCACGGAGCGGGGCCTGTGAGCAGGAACCCCTACCTCCAATACTCGCCCGCCACGCCCAACGAACCCTGCCTAGCGCAGCGCTGCTCCCCCTGCCCCCCTGGGGTAGGGGGCTGCCCCAAGAAAGCCACCGCAACACCCAGCATGAAGATTTTCGCTGCTGGGCACCCCGCCAGACTTTTCCTATGCTGCCCCCATGAATGGACACCACGCCAAACGCTCCCAACCTCTGCGCGGAATCCTGGTGGGGGCCGTCGCCGGACTGGCCGGGGCCTACCTGAAATCGGCAGCCGAGCCGCCCCTGCAAACGCTGACCGAACATTATTTCCCGCCCACGAACGCCGAGAAACAGATGATCGGGGCCGATCCCACGGGCCGCATAGACCATATGCCCCCCGCCGAGATGATTGAGGCAGCAGCCGACGCCACCGGGCACGAGATCAGCAAGGGGCAGAAACTGGCCGCACAACAGGTGGTCCACTACACCCTGGGCGCGGGTCTGGGCGCGGCGTATGGCCTGCTAGCCGAATATCAGCCCGCCGTCACGCGCGGCGCAGGTGTTCCCGCCGGGGCAGTGATGTATGCCCTGACGCACGGCAGCGCCGTTCCCGCCACCGGATTCCAGAACCCGCCGTGGAAACTGCCCCTCTCGGCAGTGCTGTGGGAGGCTGGATCGCATCTGGTCTTCGGCCTGGGGGTGGAACTGGGGCGGCGGGCGCTGGTGAGGCTGCTGGAAAAAGCCGGAGACTAATCCGCCGTCGCCACTTCCGGCACCGTGCCGTCCACAAACACCGTGTTCTGATCGGTGTAATGGACCTGTCCGGCAGGCGCACCACGCGGCTTCCAGACGTACTTGATACGGGTGTAATCCACGCCCACGTTGCTGCTGCCGCGCGCCTTGCTGTTGGCGGCAGCGAGGCGGGCCGCATACAGAATGTCCGGCTGCGCCAGCTCTTTCCCCTGCGTCCGCACGATGACGTGGCTGCCCGGATACCCCTGCGCGTGAAACCAGTAGTCCATGCTGCGCCCGACGCGGTGCGTCAGCGTGGCGTTTTCCTTGTTGTTGCGGCCCACCAGCACCTCGTAGCCAGCGGGGGTGGTGAAGCGCAGGCCGTACTGGCTCTTCTCGGGCCGTTCGGACTGGAGGGTGGACGACAGCGCGTCCAGGTCCTCCAGGCTGGCGCTTTCCATACGGGCCACCCTTGCCTCGGCCTCGGCCAGTTCGGCGCGCAGGGTGTCCTCGCGTTCCAGCAGGCGTTCGTACACGTCTTCGCGGCGGCGGGCGCGGGTGTAACGCTTCTCGGCGTTCTGCACGGCACTGAGGCTGGGGTCCAGGGCCACCGGGCGCAGGCCACTGCCGTCAAAGGCGGGCAACTCGGCGCTGGCGCTGCCCGTTTCCACCGTGGAGGCATAGGCCATCAGCAGGTCCGCTTCCCCCCGGTCCACGGCAGCCACGTCCAGCCCGGCCTCGGCGCGGGACACGTCGGCCAGTTGGTTGCGGATCAGGGTCAGGCGCTTGTTCAGCGGCTCGGCCAGCGCTTTGCGTAATGCGGCGGCCTTCTCGCTGCGGGCCGCCTCGCGTGCGCCGTCCTGCATGACGCCCTCACTGACGGTGGGGTCATTCACCAGAGAACGCAGGGCAGCCAGCGTTTGCGGCCAGTCCTCCCCCGGTGCCTGTGTGGGTGGGAGGTTGGCACGCCGCGCCAGTTCCGCACTCAAGAGCGGTCCCACACCGTCCAGACGTTCGCGCCAGCGGCCAATCGGCAAGTCAGCCAGGGACTGCGCCTCAGCCTCGCCCACCCTGCACGGGTCCAACTTGTCGTAAGGCGGCGGCGGCGTGTAGCGGCCCCCGCTGCGGATGGTGCGGAAGCGGTTGCGGCTGCCGGTGATCTCGCGGGCGGCCATGACAATCCGGCCCTCAAAGCCTTCCCCTTCCTCCAATACCAGCAGGTTGGCGTTGCGGCCCGTGACCTCAAACAGCAGGCGGGTGGGGGCCTGATCCACGAATCCGGCCTCTCCGCCAAAGTGCAGCACCAGCACGCGGTCTAACTTGAGTTGTTCCGCGCCCAGCAGTGGCCCACGCACCCGCGCCGCCAGAAAGCGCTGAAAGGGGCTGCGGGGATCGCCGCGTAAGCGCTCGCGGGAGATGAACAGCACAGGTTGGGGCGGGCGGTAGGCCAGCACCAGATTGCGCTTCTCGCCGGGGCCGGGGCCGTCCAGCAACAGGGCGGCGGTGGTCTCGTCGGGGAAGACCCAGCCCAGCGTGTGCAGTGGCAGATGCGGGGTCAGTTCGCCCAGGACCTTTGCCAGCATCAGCCCTTCCATGCGGGACCTCGGGAAAAATAGGAGAAGGCGGTCATCCGGGCATGCTAGCGCCGGGGGGATGGGCGCGACTCTGCACAATGGCTCAGTTTCCTGGGCGGCCACAGATGCCACACTGGACACCTGATGTCTCTGCCCACCCTCAACGACGGCTACGCCTACGCCGAACGCATCGGCCCACGCGGCGCAGGCTTAAGGGTGCTGGCGTATCTGGCGGGGCGCTACGAACATTCCACGCAGCAGGAATGGCAGGAGCGGCTAACACAGGGCGAAGTCGTGCTGGACGGCGTAACGGCTCAGGGTTCTGAGATTTTGAGAACAGGCCAACGCCTGATCTGGCACCGTCCACCGTGGCCCGAAGATGCCGTGCCCCTGCACTTTGAAGTGCTGTACGAGGACGCGGAGTTGCTGGCCGTGTGTAAACCTTCGGGGCTGCCCACCGTTCCCGCTGGCGGATTTCTGAAACACACGCTAATGACCCTGGTGCGGGAGCGCTGGCCGGAAGCATCCCCCCTTCACCGACTGGGGCGCGGAACCTCTGGTCTGGTGCTGTTCTCGCGGACGGTGCAGGCAGGAGCGGCGCTGTCACGGGACTGGCGCGAGGGGCGGGTGCAGAAGACTTACCGCGCGCTGGCGCAGGGTGTGGCCGGGCAGGACGAATACGAGATCACCACACCCATCGGCCCAGTGCCACATCCCCAGTTGGGTGACGTCTACGCAGCCAGCCCGAACGGCAAGCCCTCGCACTCCACGGCGCGGGTGCTGGAGCGGCGCTCAGACTGCACGCTGTTTGACGTGGACATCCACACAGGCCGCCCGCATCAGATTCGCATTCATCTGGCCTCTATCGGGCATCCGCTGGTGGGCGATCCGCTGTACGGGGTGGGCGGGTTGCCACTGGCCGATTTGCCAGGACTGCCAGGAGACGGCGGCTACCTGCTGCACGCGCGTCGGCTGGAGTTTGTTCATCCGGTGACGGGCCGGGAGATGGTCTTAACCGCCCCGCCACCAGCTTCGTTGGACGCAATTCAGGGTGTGTCAGACACAAGACCGCCCCGGAGCAGCTTCTTCTGAATTGTCTCGCCCTCAATCACCTGCTCCTCGCCGTAGATCAACGTGACCGAGTTCCAGCCTGGGACAAGAGCGATATTGACAAACAGGTCATCACGTTTACCTTTGAGATACTTGCTGGTACACGACAGTTCGCCCTTCACGTTGGCCGCAACGCTGGAATACAGCGCCTCCGAGACTGCGTTGAGAAAATAACGCGGGATGGCTTTGAACGTGGTGTAAGACGGCGGGGGCTGCGTTCCCACAGCCGCCCCAGCAGGCTCATCGCGCAGGACATAAAGAGACCCCAGCTTCCCGGCCACAGCTTCGGGCGCACTGATGACCAGCGTATTCACCGAGCAATCCCCATCCTCAAGAATGTTGAACCCCCGCACGAGCTGCGTCAGGGTGACCTGCTGCGTTTCGGGAGGCTGCGCTGGCAGCGTGACGCTGTAATTGCCTGCACCGTCAATGGTGCCGATCACCGTCTTTTGCGGGCGGTCCAACGAGGATGACCGGGAGCTGGGAATGGACCACTCGGCCACCTTGCCGCTCAGTTCCGGCGTCCGTCCCAGCAGGTCACTCACCGGGAGCCGCGCCAGCGCACCTGAAAAATCGGCGTCTGTGACAGGTAAGGTGGGGAGGATCGCAGCCCCAAACGCAGAGCTACCGGACAGGACAAGGGCCAGAACGATCAGCAGAGGTTTGCGGCGCATGTTCCATTATACGGACTCCGATTGAATCGTTTGCAAAAACGATAGAAATCCGAGCGGACGCGAGAAGGAGGGAAACGGGTTCCGGGCGTGGAGTTGGCAAACCGGAGCTGTCCCGGTTTGAGAGCGTTACAGACGGAATCCGTATTACAGCATGGGAACGGCGGTCCTCCGCAAATCTCGTTCGGCTCCCAGCCCTACCGCTGCGTGTTCACCGTATACTTCCCGTCCGCGTTACCAGTGAACGTGACCGTGCCATTCTCATCGGTGCGGTAGATGCGAATGCCGTTTTGCCTGTACAGGTCCAGCGCCGTTTTCGTCGGGTGGCCGTAATTGTTCTCGCCCACGCTGATGACCACATTTTCGGGGCGGACGGCGGCCAGCCACGCCGCATTGTCGCCATTGGCCGCGCCGTGGTGGATGCTCTTATATGCCTGAAACGGCCCCCGAATCTCGGCCCTGTCCTGCTCCAGCCACGCCGCCGTTTCCTTCAGTTCGCTGTCGCCGGTCATCAGGGCGCGGAACTTGCCGAAATTGAGGGCCACGCCCACGCTGTTGTCGTTCTGATCGCCCCCCATGCCGGTCGGCGGGCCGATCACCTGCACCTTCACGCTGCCCAGGTTGATGATCTGGTTGCTGGCCTTTTTGAAAACTGTTTTCTGCGCCTGCAAGGCCGCCACCAGCCGCTCCCAGGTCTTGGTGGTCCCGCCCAGGCCGTTGTTGATGAACAGCGTCGGCTTGGCCTCGGCTGCCGCCACCAGACCGGCGATATGGTCCGCGTCGGCGTGGGTGGCCACCATCACGTCGATCTTGTCGATGCCGTAGGTCTTCATATGCTCCTGCATCTTCACGGTGCTGCGCCCGCCGTCGATCAGCATGGTCTTGCCCTCGGGGCTGCGGATTAGCACAGCATCACCCTGGCCCACGTCCAGAAAACGCACCGTGACCTGACCCTCGGGGGCCGTTTGGGCCTGCCCGGTTTCGGTCTGCCCACCACCCTTCATGCCGTTGCAGGCCGCCAGCGAAACAGTCAGTGCCAGCACCAGCAGTCCCGCGATATCCGCGCTGCTGGGGCCGCGTTTCCTGCCGGAGCGCGAGGACTTGCGGGGGGCAGCTTTACGGCACGCGGCCTTGCGCGACGTTCTGGGAGCCGCCTTCTTTCCCGCCGGTTTCTGGCCTGCTGTCTTCTTCCCTGTTGCCTTCTTTGGAACCTTCTCGCTCATACCGTGATCTCTCCGTCGTCGTCCTGCACATCAGATTCGGCGTTGTTCAGGGCTTCCAACTGCGCCTGTGAGGCTTCGTGGCGCTCCAGCGTCTCGGCCACCAGAATGCGGACCGTCACGCCATCGGGGCCGTCCTGCACGGCCAGCAGATCGCCCTCACGCAGCCCTTCTGGCAGCAGGCGCAGCGGGAGATCGAAGGTGCTGCCGTCCCCGCGCTCCAGCCGGGCCAGCGGGCCGTGCGGACTGTCCTCAATGCCGTCCACGGTCCAGCGCTCCTGGGCCTCGGTTTCTGGTGGGTGGGACGCATTCTTCACCCCCACAGCGTAGCGCCCCGGCGGGGCATAAACATGATCCGGGTGCCGCGCAGATGCTGGCCCCCGGCATCTGCGGAATCCGTTTCAGGCCATCCGTTCCCCCGCCCGCACCAGAACCCCTAACACGTTCTGCGGTGGCGCAAGCGGGCAGCTCCAGCGCGGGTCGTAAAAGCAGGACGGGTGGTAGGCGAAATTGAAGTCCAGCACCAGTTCACCAGACGCCGTGCTGCCCAGATCGGCACTCTTGGCGGTGTCCAGCAGGTAGCGCCCGCCGCCGTAGCTTTCCTGCCCGCTCGTGGCATCCCGGAACGGCAGGAACACGCCGCCGCCGTACACGTCGATCCAGTACACGTCCAGCGTCCCTACCGGCAGATAGACGCGCCCGAAGCGCACCAGCGGCATCTCCTGCCCGGTGGACGAGGGGACGGTCAGGCGTTCCTGCGGGCCAGAGGGATCCACCCACGCGCTGAAGGCCAGCGCCGGGTCATACGGCCAGCACGGCAGTTCCCGGAACGCGGCCCGCGCCTCCAGGCCCAGTGGGGACTGTGGGTGGTTGCCGAACAGGGCATTGCGGCCCATCTGCCACAGCCGATGCGCCGCCTGCGGATCACGTGGCAACTCTTCCCGCACGCGGGCGTACAGGGCGCTGGCCTCGCGCCGCCAGTCCAGAAGATCAAGCCAGTCTGTGGATGCATCAGAAGACATCCCGACACCTTACGCGGTCTTCATGGCCTCCTTATCGGGCGAATGGGACACTTTCAGGCCAGCGCCGGGCGTATCCTGATTCTCATGAAGTGGCTCCGTGACCAGACCCTGGCTCCGATTGTGGACAAGGTAGAAGCAGGCCAGCGCCTGACTTTCGAGGACGGCCTGCGCCTGTTCCACACCCGTGACCTGAACGCGCTGATGCGGCTGGCAAACATTCGCAAGGAGCGCATGCACGGCGATAAGGTGTTCTTCGTCCACTCGATGCGCCTGGAATTTACCAACATCTGCTATGTGGGCTGCACCTTCTGCGCCTTCGCCGCACACAAGAACGAGGACCGCGCCTGGGATTACAGCCCGGATGAAGTGGTGGAACAGGTGCGCCGCCGCTACCTGCCCGGCATCACCGAACTGCACATGAGCAGCGGCCACCATCCCAACCACAAGTGGGAATATTACCCGGCGATGGTCCGGCAGGTCCGCGAGGCGTTCCCAGACTTGCAGGTCAAAGCGTTCACCGCCGCCGAGATCGAACACCTGAGCAAGATCAGCAAGAAGCCCACGCTGGAAGTGCTGCGCGAGTTGAAGGACGCGGGCCTGAGCGCCATGCCGGGGGGCGGCGCGGAAATCTTTGCGGACCGCGTTCGCAAGCAGGTCGCCAGGAACAAGGTGACCGCCGACAAGTGGCTCCAGATTCACCGCGAGGCGCACGGCATGGGCATGCGGACCAACGCCACCATGCTGTACGGTCACATCGAAACGCTGGAGGAGCGGCTGGACCACATGGACCGCCTCCGCAAAGTTCAGGACGAGACGGGCGGCTTCCACGCCTTCATCCCCCTGGCTTTCCAGCCGCTGGGCAACACGCTGGCGCAGAACCTGGGTAAGACCGACTTCACGACGGGTCTGGACGATCTGCGAAATCTGGCGGTGGCGCGCATCTACCTGGACAATTTCCCGCACATCAAGGGCTACTGGGTGATGATCGGCAGCGAACTGACGCAGGTCTCGCTGGACTGGGGCGTGTCGGATATCGACGGCACCATTCAGGAGGAACACATCGCCCACGCGGCGGGGGCCACCAGTCCGATGACGCTCTCCGAGGAAGGCATGATCCGCATGATCCAGCACGCCGGACGCACCCCGGTGCTGCGCGACGCCTACTACAACGAATTGCAGATCTTCCCCAAGACCGGGGCCGAGGCCGCCGATTGAGCAGGACGTTTTTCGGGTCAGGTCGGAGGCTGCACCGTGCTGCCGCTGAATGACACCTCCCAGGCAGACCTTGACGCCGTACTGCTCCTCGATGACCGCTGGAACGCCGCCTACCACCGCCGCAGCCCCGCTGAGATGGCAGAAGTGCTGCACGACGACTGGCTGGCCTTTTTCCCGGACGGACAGGTGGTGTTCAAGCGGGACGCGCTAGACGGCATGGCCCGCAACACGCCCGTTCCCCTGGTCTTCGAGCGTCACGCCTCGCGCGTGTTCGGCGACACGGCCATCACGCGCGGCACGCTCTACGCCGATGGCGAACGCATCCAGAGCTTTCTGCGGGTCTACGCAAGACGAGAGGGAGAATGGCAGGCAGTGGGCGTTCAGGTGGTGCCGTGAGAACTCTGACTCGCTGCGCTCGGGGTCTAAGGGTCAAAAAGTCTGAGGGTCTAAGGGCAGGCGATCCCCAATCCCTTAGACCTTTAGACCCTCGGACCCTTAGACAGGCGCGGAGCGCCCCATGACCTACCGTGCCGGATGGATTCACTTCACCAACGTCGCCCCGATCCTCGATTCGCTGGAATTGCCGCCGGGTGTCAGCGCCATTACAGGCGTGCCGACGCAGATGAACGCGGCGCTGCTGGCGGGCGAGGTGGACATCGCCAACATCAGCGCAGTGGAATTTATCCGCCACGCCGACATTCTGGAAGCCCTACCCGATTTCAGCGTCAGCGTGCTGGGGCCGGTCTACTCGGTCAATCTGTTCCACACCCGCCCACTGGAGGACCTGCAACGGATTGCCCTGACCGCGCAGTCGGCCATGAGCGTGGCGCTGCTGGAAGTGCTGCTGCGCGAGCGCGGCCTCTCCCCGGTCCTGGAACGTGCCGAGGGCGAGGCCGAGGAATTGCTGAAGGGCGGGTACGATGGCGTGCTGCGAATCGGCGACAGCGCCCTGCGTGAGTGGTACCGCGTCGTCGGCCCGCTGACCGCCGAGCGCACCATGACCACGCTGCCCAGCACGGGACGCGGCATCACCGTCACCGATCTGGCCGAGGACTGGTTCCGCCTGACCGGGCACCCCTTCACCTTCGCCGTGTGGGCCTACCGCAAGGACCGTCCGCCCCCGCCGGAGCTGGTGCAGGCCATGCGCGTGGCCCGTAGGCACGGCATCGGGCATCTGGCAGACGTGGCGACGCGGCACGCGGCCCTGCTGGGGCTGCCTGAACGGGTGGTGCAGCATTACCTGTGGAACTTCCGCTATCACCTGGAAGCGCCGGACCGATTGGGTCTGGAAGAATTCGCCGCTAAGGCCGTGCCAAACCATGCGCCGCTGAGCTTTGGGCAGAGGCCGGGAGAGGTATAGGCCCACAGCAACAAAAAAAGAGAGCCATTCAAGGCTCTCTTCTGAAGTTCAAAGCTCACGGGTCTTCTCCCGATTCTCTGTTCGCGCGTCCGTTTTTAAGGTTCCCGGAGGTGGACGCCGCCCTCAAGTGCATCTGTACATCGTGGTCTATACTGCATGGCCTTTTCAGGCCAGAAACACAAATATAGTTCAGCCCAGAGCAAAAGTCAAGGGCGGTCCACTTTAGACCCGGTGCAAGCGCAGACGCTACAGTGTGGAACATGAACTATCAAACCGTTCGCCTCTCGCGGCAGGGCGAAGTGGCAACCTTGACCCTGATCGCCAAGATGGGCAGCATGGGGCCGGACTTCTGGCGCGAGATGCCGCAGGCGCTGGCCGAACTGGCAGACGCCCGCGTGCTGATCCTGCGCGGTGAGAAAATCTTCAGCGCTGGGCTGGACGTGAAGACCAACGCGGGCCAGATTGGGCCGGTGCTGGGCGATGTGGCCGGATTCAAAGCCGTGGTAGACGAGATGCACGCCGCCACCGAGGGGCTGGCCGCGCTGCCCATTCCGGTGATCGCCGCCGTACACGGCTGGTGCATCGGCGCGGGGCTGGAGCTGATCAGCGGGGCGGATATTCGCATCTGTAGCAGCGACGCCCGCTTCAGCCTGCCGGAAGTCAAGCTGGGTATTGCCGCCGATCTGGGCGGTTTGCAGCGCCTGCCGCACCTGATCGGACGCGGGCGCACCGCGCATCTGGCCCTGACTGGCGAGCCGATTGACGCCGAGACCGCCGAGATCTGGGGACTGGTCACGGAGGTTCTGGACTCGCCCGAGGATCTGTTTAAACGGGCCGAGGAACTGGCCGCCCATCTGGTTACCCTGTCGCCCAAGGCGCTGGAAGGCACCAAACGCGCGCTGACCGATGACCTGCCCCACGCCCAGAGCCTGCAAAACGCCGTAGAATGGAACGCGCATCACATGACGGTGGAAGGCTTGCAGAACGCGCTGAAGAAGTAGGCGGCGGGGCAACCTGCCTCCCGCATAAGCCTGCCCGCAATCCTTCTCTCCCAGACGGGGCGAGGAGACGACGAACGTCAGACCTTTTGACCCTCAGACTTTTTGACCCCCAGAACCATCCAAAGGAGACCCCATGACCCTCAGTCCCGGCACGCCCGAATCCACCTTCCGCCCTGACCTGCTGGCGGGCAAGCACGCGCTGATTACCGGCGGCGGCAGCGGCATCAACCTGGGCATCGCGCAGAGTTTCGCGGCGCACGGCTGCGCGATCACCATTCTGGGCCGCAATCTGGAAAAGGCGCAAAAGGCCGCCCAGGGCATCGAGGACGCGGGCGGGCGCGCGATGGGTGTTAGCGCGGACGTGCGCGACTTCGCGGCGCTGGAAGCCGCCGTGGCGCAGGCCACCGAGAAATTCGGTGACTTCGACATCGTGCTGGCGGGGGCGGCGGGCAACTTCCCGGCTCCGGTAGACGGCATCAGCCCCAACGGCTTCAAGACTGTGGTGGACATCGATCTGCTGGGCACCTACAACACCATCAAGGCGGCCTCGACCAACTTAAAGACCCCCGGCGGCAACGTGCTGAGCATCAGCGCCTACGGCATCCCGGTGCCCATGCAGGCGCATGTTGTAGCGGCCAAGGCCGGGGTGGACATGCTGACGCGCACGCTGGCCATCGAGTGGGGACTGCGCGGCATCCGCGTCAACGCCATCATCCCCGGCCCCATCGACGGCACAGAAGGCATGGCGCGGCTGGCCCCCGATGAGGCCAGCCGCAGTCGCGTGGCCGGGTCCGTGCCGCTGGGCCGTATGGGCATTCCACAGGACATCGCTAACGCCGCGCTGTTTCTGGTCAGCGACGCGGCCAGCTACGTGACTGGCGTGATCCTGCCGGTAGACGGCGGACAGAACATGCTGGGCGGCGGCTTTCAGTACCAGGCCTTCCAGGCGATGGGCTTCGGGCAGAAGAAGGACTGAGCGGGCAACGGAAAGGGGGAGGGGCGACGGTGGCCTCTCCCCTTTTCCGTTGCCACTCTTTACACATCTATTTACACAGCGCGGCTACACACACGTCCACCACGGCATAGTCGCGATCCTTCTGCACCACCAGTTTCAGATATAGCTTGCCACCATCCAGCGCGTAGCTATCGCCTGTGGATTTCTCCAGATCGGCCAGCGACACTTTTTTCAGGCGGTTGCGCTCGTCCACCCACCAGTCGCGGTACAGCGCCAGATCGCCGGACGCGGGCAGGTTCAGGCGCAGGGTGTCGCCGGGGGTGCGCCCGCCGAAGCCCAGGCGCAGGTGGGCCGAGGCCCCGGACGGCGTGAGTGCGTAGCTTTCATTCAGGCGCACGCTGGTGTGGAAGTCGGTGCGGTTGGAAGGCGTGCCGCTGAGACTCACAGCCGCTCCACGCGCATTCTTGACATTCAGCGGCGCAATCTTGCCCCCGTTCACATCGTTCAGCCACAACTGCGCGTACTGGCCCGCGCACAGGCTGGCGTTCCAGACCGTTTTCGCCGCGCAGTCGGGGGCGTCTTTCAACAGGGGGCTGGCGGTGACGGTCCTGCCCGCCGCGCCGCCCACACTTCCGTCCACGTCCAGGAAAGTGGCGGCCAGATCGCCGTCCATCCCCACTGTGGCGGGTGGAAAGTACACGCGGGCGCTGTCGTCCAGCCAGGACAGTCCGCGCGCGTCGTTCTGCGGTTCCAGCGCGAAAGCGTTCCCAGTCAGGTAGCCCAGTCCGCTGGCCTGCCGCACGGAGGTGGATTTGAAGGCGGCGACAGCGCTGTTCTGGATGGACACGTGGCCGTCGTAGAACTCGTAGCCGCGAATGGGGAAAGACGCATCCCAGGGACGGGGCAGGCTGCGGCCCCCGGCTCCCTTCGTCTCCCAGTCTTCGGGGGTACCCAGGTTGGCGGTCTCGCCCACCAGCAGCGCGCCGTCCATCACTGAGTCGTTGGCGGCGAAGGTGGCCCCCACGCCGTTGTCGGCCAGTGTCGCGCCGCCCAGCATCAGGCCCGCGCCACGCAGCCAGACGCCGTGATCGCGCTGCTTGTAGGCGGTGAATCCCAGAAAGCTGGCGCGCACCCCTGCCGATTTGCCATCCGCCGGATTGCTGAGGGGCTGGTAATACGCGCCCTCGGTGGTGCCATCGGGACGGGGGCCGTTATCAACGTTCAGGCCGGTATCGCCGCTGTGGGCCATGTTGCCGCCGAAGGTTCCCAGCGGCGTGCGGCGCGGCCAGATGGTTTTACTGCGCTCGGTGGCCAGTCCGGTGGGATGCTCGGGCAGCGCGAACCAGAAGCCCACGCCGTCCACCCCTGCCGCCACGTTGCCCGTAACCGTGTTGGCCGGATTGGTGATCCAGAACGCCGCCGGGCGCTTGTCGCTGGGCAGCAACGGCGTCTCGCCACGCTTCTTTTCGGGCGCACGCACCCGTGTCAGCAGGTTGCCGGAGATGGTATTGCCCGTCTCGTCACCGTCCTCCAGGAAGAGGCAGTGGCCCACGCTGTCGTAGGTCACGTTGTCCTGCACGCGCAGATTCCGGGTGCCGTGGATGGTGACGCAGCGGTTGAACGAGGCATGAATGCTGTTGCCCCACACATATGAGGCCGAGGCGTCGCCCACCTGATGAAAGTGGACCGGATAGCGGCGCAGGGCATTGCGCTGGCCCACCCGCGTCAGTTCCACGCCCTCAATGCGGGCCTGCCCTCCAGCCATCACCATGATCTGCGCGCCCAGCCCCGTTTTCAGGGCGTCCTCACCCGCAGAGACACGGATGTTGCGCGTCAGCAGGCCCACCTCCGCGCGCTCGGAGACAGTGCGCGTTCCAAACTTCGCATCCTGGCCCCAGTGGGTGTATTTCAACGGCAAGACCAGCGTGACCGTCTTGCCAGAAACGCTCTGCACGGCCACTTCCTCAGTCTGGGCGGGGCCAAAATCGGTGCTGGTCAGGGTCAGGGTGTCGCCTGCCACCCAGTCGGGGGCGCGGTCCAGTGTGAGAGTGCGACTGCCCGCCAATGCGGTGGCACTCAGGCGGGTCCAGGCCAGCCGGGGCTGTCCGTGCAGTTCCAGCGCGCCGCCCATCACGCCGATCACGCGGTCCCCCATGCCCATCACGTCCTCGCCGGGCGTCTGATCGGTCAGCACGATTTCGGCGCGGTGGGTGAAGGGACTGGCCTCGCTGCCCACGCGCAATTCACCGTGCAGCATGATCCACCCAGCACGCAGCGTCAGGTCCTGCCCGGCAAATTCCAGCGCACTGCCCGCTGGGATGGTCAGGCCCGCCAGATCAGGGGGCGACACGTCCAGCACGACGCGCTTGCCAGCGGGCAGGGTCACGGTCTGCCCGGCTGCCGGAAGCTTGCCGCCGGGCCAGGTGGAGGCGGCGCTCCAGTCAACGCGCGACAGATTGGCGGTGGGCAGGGGCGGCGTTCCCGGCGGGTGATCGTGTGGTTGTGTCTGGGGCTGTGGGGGCAGCGTAGCCCCGGCTTGCCCCGGCGCAGCGCCACAGCCGATCAATGCGGCGGTGAGAAGCAGAAGGGAAGGCCACAGCCGCGCAGTCATAAAGAAATGCTAAAGGCAACCCCTCTACGCGGGTATGAAGGACTTCCCATCCGACCCAGGCCCCCCAGTGGGGTCTAAAGTGCGAGAAAAGTCCCATCCGATTCAGAGAAGGCAGGAACGAGAGACGCTTGACTCATACTACTCATAGTCTATTTTTTAATTATGAGCGACAGAAAGAAGGACCACAGGAGGTTCCACCATGACCCGCACTGCCCTCCCACACCTGAGCGACGACAACCTGATCATCGACACCGACAGCTACAAGAGCAGCCACTTTTTGCAATACCCCCCCGGCACCACGCGGCTGTTCTCGTACCTGGAAAGCCGAGGCGGGCGCTACCCAGTCACGCGCTTTTTTGGGCTGCAATACATTCTGGACCGCTACCTGACGCGCCGGATTACCGCCGAGATGGTGGAAGAAGCCCGCAGCCTGATCGAACCGCACGGCGAACCCTTCCCCTACGACGGCTGGATGCGTGTAGTGAACGTCCACGGCGGCAAACTCCCGCTGGAAGTGCGCGCCGTGCCCGAAGGCACTCTCGTTCCCATCCACAACGTGCTGATGAGCGTGACCAACACCGATCCCGAGCTGCCGTGGCTGGTGGGCTGGTTCGAGACCATGCTGATGCGGGTGTGGTATCCGATCACGGTCTGCACGCAGAGCTGGCACATCCGCCAGATCATCGGCAAGGCGCTGGAGCAGACCTGCGATGATGCGGCGGCGGAACTGCCCTTCAAGCTGCACGACTTCGGCAGCCGGGGCGTGTCCAGCCGCGAGAGCGCGGGCCTGGGGGCGCTGGCGCATCTGGTCAACTTTCAGGGCAGCGATACGCTGGAAGCCCTGCGCGTGGCCCGCAACCACTACGACGCCGACATCGCGGGCTTTTCCATCCCCGCCGCCGAACACAGCACCATTACCAGTTGGGGTAAGGAACATGAGGTGGATGCCTACCGCAACATGGTCACGCAGTTCGGCAAGCCGGGCGGATTGTACTCGGTGGTCAGCGACTCCTATGACCTGAAATACGCTATCAACACCCACTGGGGCGAAACGCTGCGGCAACTGGTGATCGACAGCGGCGGCACCCTGGTGGTCCGGCCCGACAGCGGCGAACCGCCTGCGATGGTGCGGCTGGCCGTGCGCGCCCTGGCCGCCAAATTTGGCACCACGGTCAATAAGAAGGGCTATCAGGTTCTCAACCATGTGCGCGTGATTCAGGGCGACGGGATTGACGAACAGAGCATTACCCAGATCTTGCAAAACCTGCTGGTGGACGGCTTTAGCGCCGAGAACGTCACCTTCGGCATGGGCGGGGCGCTGCTGCAAAAGGTGGACCGTGACACCCAGCGCTTTGCCTACAAGGCCAGCGCGGGCGTGATCGACGGCGCGTACCGGGGCATCTACAAAGACCCCGTGACCGATCCTGGCAAGCGCAGCAAGGATGGCGTACTGGATCTGGTCATGGAAAATGGCCGCATGACCACGCGGGCGTATTACACCTTCGACACCGACTTCCCCGGCTCGTTGATGCGGACGGTGTACAGGGATGGTGAGTTGCTGGTTAGGGATAGCTTAGAGGATGTGAGGGGGCGGGGGTGAGCGAAGTAGGGGCAAAACTACATCCACTATTTGTTGAAGATTCCACCTGGTTGGCTAGCTTTTATTCCAATTCCTTGAACTATATGCCGGCAGAATTTGACGATATACTCGCGCTGGCAGGTCATAGAATCACAATGCATATTGGCAAGGAAGAGATCTATTACAATACTGCATTTGGATCATATTCACAGCATGTGGCCTGCCTGATTCATAGGAAATCAGGGATTGTTAAGATTCCTTGGTTTGATCGTTTCGATTTAGATAAAATATTTAGCGACTTCACCGAAAAATTTGTTGCTCTGGATATAAAGTTAACCGATCACAATAAAATCCAATTGGCTAGATCGCTTAGGTGTATTGAGTCGCGAAACAGATACGTGTCTATCGATTCAGATGACTACATATTCGACAGTTCAATCGAAAGATGCAATGACATTATTCTAGCCTTGACGAAGGATTCTGAGGTAATTGAGTATCATAGCACCTGCACGCATCATCTAATCTATGGCGCTATGGCACTCAGCCGCTTAAAAAATCTCAAGTCTAAAACAAAAGTCTTGACGCGAGAATTGATTGGAACAATTTGGCAAGAAAATTATGGAGAAGTATGGGAAGGCTAGTTCAATGAACGCCCTCACCCCTCTCCTCCCCGCCCTACACACCCTCGAACCGCTGGGCCTCTCCCCTACTGCCGTTCAAACGTGGTCAGCCTCGGCCAATCCTGAGCAGGCCGCCCGCCTCGCCCAGTTTCTGGAGGCCGAATTTCGCGCGCTGACCAGGGCGTATGCGGATAGCGTGGACCACGCCTACCTGCGCTCGGATGCCTTCCGGGCCAACGTGGTTCAGGCGGTGCGCGCGGCAGAGGTGGCCGAATCCGAGGCCAAACTGCGCTTCATCGCCCGCGCCCTGGCCGGATGCCTGCTGAACTTCCCGCCGCCCGCACTGGACAAGTTTCAGACGCTGCGGATTATCGGGGAGCTATCGGACCGCGAAACGCATGTGTTCGTGGGCCTGTTTGACCTGCTAGACCCGATAGAACCCTTTGAGGACCGCATTCCCGTTGGCACGTCTGCGACGGTGGCGAGCCTGACCCGGCAGGAATTCGCGGCGGCGCTGCTGGGGCTGGGGCAACTGGGGGTGCTGGTGCGGGAGGGCGAGAGCTGGAAATTAACGGCACTGGCGCGGCAGGTGGCAACGCTGTGCCGGATTGGAGGGGGGAATTTATGAAGAATGACTGGCTCAACACTCTTTTTCCACCCAATGCCGAGCGCACTTTGCCTTGGCCACCCGTGGGCGACACCGTGACTCTGTGGCGTCCCACGGGCCTGCACGAGCTTCGGCTGCTGGCGCAAAGCGGCTGGCGGGCTTGGCCGCCCCGGTTGCCAGACCAGCCCATCTTCTACCCGGTGCTGAACCGCCCCTACGCGGAGGAGATTGCGCGCGACTGGAATGCCAGGCGCAACAATCCGCCCGTAGGCTTCGTCACTGAATTTGACGTCCAAGCGGATGTAGCAACGCGCTACAAGATTCAGGTGGTAGGCGCACAGGACCAACACCAGGAATTGTGGGTACCTGCCGAGGAACTGGACAGTTTCAATGCGGCAATCGTAGGGCCAATTCGCGTGGTGGCGCACTTCGCAGGCGAGGGTTATATGGGCGCAATAGATCTCAAGACGCATCTACCAGCGGAATGACCATGCATGGCGTCAGTGGCGTCCGGCCACATTTCTTACGGCAAATACTGGAACGGCACGGAATTGGTGGTGCTGAAGGTGTAGCAACTCGCCACCGGGCATTTCAGGGTGATGTCCGCAAAGCCGCTGCCAGCGGGGGCCACAGCAGTAATCGTGTATTTCTCAGTCGGGCCGGGGCCGATAGCCAGAACGGGAGCCGTGACCCCGGTGGCCTGAACCGCCCCGAAGTACACGTTGGGGAGGGTGAAACCAGCCGGATCGCCCGGGTTATAGGTCAGGTTGCCGTCGAAGGCCAAGGTGACGGTGGTGCCGCCCACTGCTGGACCACTGGTGGGGCTGGCGCTCAGCAGGTAGACGTTGGGCCTGGGGGTGGGTTGCCGGAAGGTGTACGTCCCGGCATTGACCTTGCCATTCGGGGTGGTCACGACCACGGGGCGGCGGCCCGGCAGATTCGGCGGCGCGGTCACAGTCAGCATGGTGCCTGCCGCGTTGATCACCAAATTGGTGCCTGGGCCTGTGCCGCCAAAGTCCAGCGTGGCCCCCAGAAGATTGGTCCCGGTGATGGTGACGGTGGTGGGCAGGGGATTGGCGTTGGTGCCGTTCTCCGTCGCGCCGGAAGTAATGGTGGCCGTGGGAACAAGAGATGCCGGAGGCGGAGTGACCGGGCCGCCGCAGGCGGTAATGGCGAGGGTCAGCAGCGTCAGGCCAAACAGGCGGGGACGGGTGAGCATGGTTCCTCCAGTGCCGGGATGACCGGCGGGTAAGGCTTCGGCAGACGACGTGGCCACTTTCAGCGCCTCAGACCCGTAAGAAAGCAAGGCACCTAAAGTGACAGTACACCCGTTCAGCTCCCCTGACCTCTGGCGGCGCGGCGGGCAAATGGAGGCTTGACCATGCAGCAGATTCTTTTTTACGCAACCGACAAGCCTTACGGCGAATTCAGCAATTTCAGCCGCCATCCCATCGACATCGGGGGTGTGACGTAGCCCACTTCCGAACATTATTTCCAGGCGCAGAAATTTGCCGGAACGCCGTTTGAGGAAGAGGTCCGCGCGCAGTCCACGCCCATGCTGGCCGCACAGATGGGGCGCAGGCGTGATCTACCCTTCCGCCCTGACTGGGACGCCGTGAAAGACGACGTGATGCAGGCAGCCCTGCATGCCAAATTCACGCAGTATCCAGAGTTGCGTGCGCTCTTGTTAGGGACGGGCGACGCGATTCTCGTGGAGCACACCCGCAACGACGCCTACTGGGCCGACGGCGGCGATGGTTCGGGCCGCAACCGCCTGGGCGAACTGCTGATGGAGTTGCGCGGGACTTTGCGGGAGGGTATATGACTGGACTGGTTGAGTTTGAACACTTTGGAGCCTGGGAGCTATCGGGCAAGCAACACACCTTCAAACGGACCGCACCCGATGTTGCACGTGGCATCTATGTCTTGATGGTAGCTGGCAAAGCGGTGTACTTCGGAAAATTTGAGGGCGGGCTGGAGTCTCGCATGTCCGTTTTGAAGAACCCACCACCTTCACAGCAAACGCACTACCGCTTGGCTCCACTCATCAATTCTGAGCTGAGCGAGGGGCGTACCGTGGAAGTAGGCGTTCTCGATCTACCTGCCTGGACCCGACAAGAGTTGAAGGAACGCGTTTCGGCCCTCAGTCAGCAACTCAACTCAGCTTGGCACTTGAGGTAATGTCGTGACCCTTCTCGGCCTCACCCTGCCGCCCCTGGCCCTCGATCTGGCGGGCGGCCTGTGCGTCCTCGTCAGCCTGTATTACCTGTGGGGCAAGGCCAGCACCTACTGGCACTGGAGCAACGCCTCGCTGCTGCCGTACTTCCTGCTGTTCCTGGCGGGCGGGCAGTGGATGCTGGCGGGGTTGCAGGTCACGTACCTGCTGTTCGGCATTCACGGCCTGTACCTGTGGCATCTGGAGGCCCGGCGCGCACGCGGCGAGATTCGCTTCAACGAGCCGTTGTGGTACGGCGTAACCTGGGCCGCCAGCCTGCTGATCTTCGCCTATACGGTGTTCCTGACCGACTTCGGTGATGTGTGGAACGGCGTGCAGTTCGCGGCAGTCACACTGGCTTTAATCGCCAACTTCGCCACGACGCGCCGCTGGGCGTGGTCCTGGCCGGTCTGGGTGGCCGTAAACGCTGTGCAGGCAGTGTTTTTCTGGCACACGCAGTACTGGGTGCTGTTCGGTCTGCAATTCATCCTGGCGGGCATGAGCGTCTACGGCTGGCGGCAGTGGAGAAAAGACGAGGCGCGGGAAGTGGCCTTTGCCTGAGTTTGCCCATGCCCTGATCGTCGGCAAATTCGCCCCCTTCCACCGGGGGCACATGCTGCTGCTGGAGCGGGCGCTTGAGCAGTGCGAACGGGTGAGCGTGTGGGTCTATAGCCGCCCGGACTTTCCGCAGATGCCCTCACCGCTGCGCCGGAACTGGATACGCGAACTGTTTCCCGCCCGGCTGTTTCCAGGGCTGGAGCTGCTGCCCGACGCGCCCAACCCGCCCCTGAACAGCGAGCCGGATGGGGTTCACCGCGCCTATGTGCGTTCCGTGCTGGATGGATGGGGCATCCACCCCGACGCCGTGTACACCAGCGAGGACTACGGCGATGCGCTGGCGGCGGAACTGGGCGCGGCGCATGTGTGCGTGGACCGGGCGCGGGAAATCGTGCCGATCAGCGGAACGCAGTTGAGGGCCGATGTTCACGCGCACCATCAGTTTCTCGATCCTGCCATCTACGCCCATTTCGTGGGGCATGTCGTCCTGCTGGGCGCGGAAAGCACCGGCAAAAGCACGCTGACGCGGGCGCTGGCCGAAGCCTGCGGCACCACCTACGCCCGCGAATATGGCCGCGACGTGTACGAGCGCGAGGACGGCAAGCTGTCGCCCGAACACTTTCTGGAAATCGCGCTGGGTCACCGCGCCCTGGAAGACGAGGCCGCCCGCACCCCCGGCGTCCACCGCTGGGTCTTCTGCGATACCCACGCCGCCACCACGCTGATGTGGTCCTATCTGCTCACAGGCACAGCCCTGCCAGAACTACACGCGCTGGCCGACGCCTGCCGCGCCCGCTACGCCCACACATTCCTGTGCGCCGAAGATCTGGCCCACGAGCAGGATGGCTGGCGGGCCAACACGGCGGTCCGCACGGTGCAGCAGGGCTTTATCCGGCAGGAGCTGGGAACGTGGGGCATCGGGTTTCAGGAGGTTAAGGGCAGCGTATCTGCGCGGGTGGAACAGGTGCGGACGGCGCTAAAACTCTAGACTCCATAATCCCCATCCGTCACCTTGGCCAGCCACACGGTTTCGCCCGCGTTGATGGCGAGGTGCTGCATCAGCGAGTCGGGGGCCGCGCCGTGCCAGTGTTCCTCGCCCGCGTCGATCTGCACCACGTCCCCGGCGGTCATGGTCAGGGCCGCTTCACCGCGCTTCTGCACCCGGCCCACGCCACTCAGGACGATCAATGTTTGCCCCTGCGGATGCGTGTGCCACGCCGTCCGCGCGCCAGGGGTGAAGGTCACGCGCAGCACGCCCACGGCCTGACGTTCCATCCAGACCTGTCCGGTGAAGTTGGCTTCGGGAGCGGGGTTCATGGTCAGGGTCTGGCTGGGAATGTGTTTCATAGGTCCAGACTACGCCGCCAGCATCAGCCCAGTCCGATCATCCGGCGGCTGTGCGCGTCGTGGCGTTCCACCAGCGCGGGCAGTTCCACGCCCAGCAACTCCCCACCCTCCACGATCACGCGCCCATTCACGATGTTCAGCGCCACACGCGGCGGCGCGCAGAGGGTCAGGGCGCTGACCGGGTCGTGTCTGGCCCCCGAATAGCCCAGATCGCGCAGATCAATGGCGATCAGATCGGCGGCAAAGCCCGGCGCAAGCTGCCCGATGTCGTCACGGTTCAGCACGGACGCCCCGCCGCGTGTCGCCAGCCACAGGGCGTCATAGGCGGTCAGGGCGTCCGCCGCGTTGGGAGCCTGACCCGGCACGCCGCGCACCCGCGAGGACAGGAGCGCCTGCCGCGCCTCGGCCAGCAGGTGCGAGCCGTCGTTGCTGGCGCTGCCATCCACACCCAGCGCCACGCGCACTCCCGCTTCCAGCAGTTGTCGGGTGGGGGCAATCCCGCTGGCCAGCCGCATGTTGCTGCTGGGGCAATGCGCCACGCCGCAGCCACAGGCCCCCATTCGCACGGCATCGTCCGCGCTGAAATGAACGCCGTGCGCGAACCACACGTCCGGCCCGGTCCAGCCCAGCGACTCGGCATAATCCAGCGGACGCAGACCGAATTTGGACAGGCAGAAGGCGTCCTCGTCGGCGGTCTCGGCCAGATGGGTGTGCAGCATCACCCCTTTCTGGCGGGCCAGTACGGCGCTTTCGCGCATCAGATCGCCCGTCACCGAGAACGGCGAACATGGGGCCAGCGCAATGCGCGTCATGGCAAGGCGGGCTGGATCATGGAAGGCATCGATCAGCCGCGCGGAATCGGCCAGGATGGCGTCTTCACGTTCCACGGCGCGGTCTGGTGGCAATCCACCCTGAGACTCGCCCAGGCTCATACTGCCGCGCGTGGGGTGAAAGCGCAGGCCCAGGTCACTCGCGGCGCGGATGGTGTCGTCCAACTTCACGCTGTTCGGATACAGGTATAGGTGATCAGAGGAGGTGGTGCAGCCGCTCAGCGCCAGCTCTGCCAGGCCAAGCTGGGCGCTGTCATAGGCAGCTTCCGGCGTCAGGTTCAACCAGATCGGATAAAGGGTTTTCAGCCAGTCGAACAGCCCCGAATCCACCGCCAGGCAGCGGGTCAAGGTCTGGTACAGGTGATGGTGGGTGTTCACCAGACCGGGCAAGACAACGTGGCCGCTCAGATCACGGACCCCCGCGCCTTCTAGCAGCTCGGCAGGCAATTCCTGGTCCAACCCCACCCAGACGATTTCATTTCCCTCCAGCACCACGGCGGCGTCTTGCAGCGGCGGTGTGGGCGACAGGCGTTCCCCGGTCATGGGGATCAGCGTGTGGATGCGGCGCAAAGCGGTTCGGGTGGGATTCATAGTGACCTCCGGTGGGGAAACAGAACTGACCCCAACCACGACGGTCAGGGCCAGAAATTGTTTTGGCTACTTGCTCAAGATCTACGGGTTCAAGTATACCGCTCCATGAGAATTTGCAGATGTGCCCGCTCATGACCCAGCATCCCGTGGGCGTAGGCCCGCACCGTGAAGGGATGGCCGTTGGCGCTGCCCTGCCGCGCCCAGGCTTCCGGCGCAAGCTGGCGCAACACGAATAAATTGTTGCTGCGGGCCGCCTCGAATCCGGCCAGCAGTTCCTCCAGCGTCGGTGTACCGAAGTCACTGGCGGCCATCCAGTCGTCCTGCTCGAAACCGGGCAACGGTGAGGAATCGGCACGGGCATACCACAGCGCCCGGAAGCCGAAAACGCGCTCGGTGTCGGCCATGTGACCCACGACTTGCTTCACGCTCCACTTGTCCGGGGCGTAGCGGTGATCGGGACGGTCTGCAAAGTTCAGAATCTGGGCGCGGGTCAGCGGGGCCTGCGCCAGCATCGCGCCCACCACATCTTCCTCTGGTGCGAGGTTGACGTAGCGGGCGTAAAAGGGTGGATAGTCGCCGGGCTGGGGACGGGTCATGGGGGACTTTAGCGCGGGCAGGCTGTCTTCAAACTCTCCGAATCTGAGTCGAGACCACGGGGCATGAACCGCCGCACGCGCCTGCCGCTCTAACGCACGTCGGTTTCCAGATTGTCGCTAGCGGTATTCCCAGCGTAGTCGGAAACGCTGAAATCCAGCTCGAAGGTTCCGTCGGGTAACTCGGACTTCTCGGCCAGCAGATTCGAGAGGTCATCTGCGGTGACGTCCAGCTTTTCCTTCTGAAGCTGCCAGCCGTACTTGTCGGTGGTCTCGTCATAGGTCCGCAAGTAGAACTGCAACGTCGCGCCCGCCTCGGCGTCCATCCCAATCGGGGACTCCCCGCTGTCGTCGAGCAGGCCGGTCACCTCGCCGTCATCGGTGAACCGCACGATCACGTCATAGGGTTTGCTGCCCGGCGGCGTGTACTGGGCAGACGCGGACATGAACTCGTCGTCCGGGTCGCCACGGTCCGCCGTGATCAGACTTGAGGTCTCGCCGTCGCCCATCGACCACGCCTGCGTCTGCCAGTCGAACTTGTAATCGCCCGCCACGATCCGCTTGTAGTACACGTCGCCGTAGTCCAGGTACTGGCCCTTGCCGAGGACCTGATACAGGCTGACCAGCGCCGAATAGACGTCCGCCCCCTCTGCCGTGAAGCTGACCACGGCACCACTGTCCTTGTTGGGCGTCAGGTCCGCATTTTTCAGCACAGGCGGCGTCGTGTCTGCCCGCACGGCCTCTGCCCAGGTCTGCTGAAAACCAGCCCACGCCCCAGCGGTGTTCGGCGACACGGTGTTCATCGGCAGGGTCTTGTAACGGGCCAGCAACTCCGCGTCCGGCACGGTCTGCTTCTGGGTCGGGTAATAGATCGACAGCGCCGAGGCCTCCTGACGCCGCGAACCCACAGACTTTGCAATCACCAGTTGATCAATGGCCGTCCCCAGTGCCGCCGCCCTGGCCTTGACGCCCGCGTCCCCGCTGTACTTCGAGACCTTCGCCGCGAACTGTCCCAGATCGACATAGGGCAGGGTCTTGCCCGGCTGACCCTCGTTGTCGAAGGAGTACTGAATCGCCTCGCCCCGCGCTCGCCACAGGAACCCGGCAGCGCTGGACGCCCCGATCAGCGGCGTGAGGGTCACCGACAGGGCGTCCAGTTGTTTCTGAACCTCGGGCCAGCGGCTGGTGTCGTAGGCCGCATGGACGCCGTACAGCTTGTCGCTGGCATCCTCGCGGTGCTGCGCTTCCCAGAGCTTGACCTCCTGCTCCCCGAAGGCGGTCATGCTGATGTCTGGAGCGGCGTCCAGCGCCCTGAGCGTCGGGGCGTAATTCCAGCCGTTGCCATAATCGATCTCGGCGTCGGCGATATACAGCCGGGTGAGCGGCGCAAACTGTGCGATCAGTTCCGCGCCGCCCATCAGGCAGGTGTCGAAGCCCAGAAAATCGAGCGGCTGGCCCCCCAGGGTCTTAAGAACGCCCTGCAACGCGGCGGCGAAAGCCTCCGGCTTCAGATTGCCGGAGTTCTCCTCGCTCAGGCCGGGGCCGTGGGTGTCTCCGCCGAATCCGCCGTCCCACTGCCCGCCGTGATCCCACATGATCAGCCCCCGGTGCGCCGACGGATAGGCGTCATAGGCCCAGTTCAGGAATGCGGCGACATTTTTGGGATCGTCGCTGTTCAGTTCGGGCAGTGTCTCCACCTTCACGCGCTTGCCGTTCTCGATCACGCCGCGTTCCACACCTGGCCCAGCGCCCTCCTCGTCGTCGTTGCGGTCAAGCTGGTAAACAACATTCACGTTTTTCAGTGGCCCGGCCTCGGTCATCTCCACTAGGTCATCCAGAGCGCTGGAATCGAGGTTGTGGTCGGCGTCGAGATATAACAGCCACCGTCCAGGGCCGGGCAGGTGCTGCGCTGGCGGCCATCGCCCCATAAAACAGAAAGGCAGCGCCCAAGGCGGCAAGGACCGGAACATAAAGTTTCATCTGACCTCAAGTATAGCGGTCAGATGAGCAGTCAATGTATTTTGCGTGAAGATTCATCTCTTGTACTTTGACAGTCTGTCCCTTCGGGCCACCTATCCCTTACAAAGGAGTGAGGAGTCGCGAAATTGCTGTGCCAGTCATTATTCTCGACTTCCTTTTGACTGGCACAACTCCGCAACAGACAGGTTTCTTCTATCCCAGCGCCGTCGCCACTTCCACATGTGGCAGGTCAAAAGCCTCGGCCACGGCCCCGTAGGTCAACTGGCCCCGGTGGGTGTTGACGCCCAGTTGCAGCGCCGCGTTCTTTTTCAGCACGTAGCGGCCCTCATCGGCCAGCAGCAGCACGTACGGAAAGGTGGCGTTGGTCAGGGCGAAGGTGCTGGTGCGCGGCACAGCCCCCGGCATGTTGGCCACACCGTAATGCACCACGCCGTCCACCACGTAGGTGGGATCGTCGTGGGTGGTGGGGTGAATGGTCTCCACGCAGCCGCCCTGATCCACCGCCACGTCCGCGATCACGCTGCCCTCCTGCATCAGGCCCAGCATGTCGCGGGTGACCAGATGGGGGGCCTTCGCGCCGGGGATCAGGACGCCGCCGATCAGCAGGTCCGCCTCGGGCAGCAGGGCGCGGATGTTGGCCTCGCTGCTCATCATGGTTCTCAGGCGGCCAAAGAACACGTCGTCCAGGTAGGTCAGTCGGCGGTGGCTGACGTCCAGGATGGTGACCCGCGCGCCCAGGCCCATCGCCATCTTGGCCGCATTGGTGCCCACCACACCGCCGCCCAGAATCACCACATGGCCGGGCGGCACGCCAGGAACGCCGCCCAGCAGCACGCCGCGCCCGCCCACCGGCTTTTGCAGGTGGTATGCGCCCGCCTGCACGCTCAGGCGACCCGCGACCTCACTCATGGGGGTCAGCAGGGGCAGGCTGCGGTCCTCAATCTGCACGGTTTCGTAGGCCACGCCCGTGGTGCCTGCCGCCAGCAGCGCCTCGGTCAGCGGGCGATCTGCGGCCAGGTGCAGGTAGGTAAACAGCAGCAGGTCCTCGCGCAGGTACTTGTACTCGGCGGCAATCGGCTCCTTGACCTTGACCACCATCTCGGCGGCCCAGGCGTCCTCGGCAGTGCCGATTGTTGCGCCCGCATCGATGTATTGCTGATCGGGAAGGCCGCTGCCGACACCCGCACCCTCCTGAACAATGACGGTGTGGCCGCGCCGGACCAGCGTGGCCGCCCCGCCAGGGGTGAGAGCAACACGATTCTCCTTGACCTTGATTTCCTTGGGAAGTCCGATCTGCATAAGGTTTTCTCCTGGGCCGCGCATGGGCCGGAAAGCTGGGAAAGACGATTGGATTGCTGGCCGCTTGAACGGGATATGCTAACAGGAATGCCCTTTGCCAGGATTGCCAGACGGTGCCCTCGATAGGGGTATTTACGCAATATTATTGCTCATTCGTGGCATAGTAGGCATCAAGATGTCTCAAAACAACCTTGATGCGATTGACAAGCAAATCCTGACTATTCTCCAGCGGGATGCCCGGCTGCCCAACACTGAACTGGCCGACGAGATCGGGTTGACCCCCGCTCCCACGTTGCGCCGGGTGCGGCGGCTGGAGGAAGAGGGCATCATCCAGCGTTACGTGGCGCTGCTGGACCACAAAAAGGTGGGGCGCGATCTGCTGGTTCTCGTGCGCGTGACGCTGGACAAGCAGACCCGCCAGGGCTTCAACGACTTCGCCACGCAGATGCAGGCGCGCCCCGAGGTGCTGGAGTGCTACCTGTGCCTGGGCGACATCGACTATCTGCTCAAGGTCAGCGTGCCCGACCTGGACGCCTATCAGCACTTTCTGGTCAACACCCTGGCCGCCATTCCCGGTGTCCGCAACACCGCCAGCACCATTCTGGTCAAGCAGGAGAAATACACCACCAGCCTGCCGCTGGAGTGAGCGCTGCCAGAGCAGAGGCGGACGCGGGCGTTCTCTCCTTGCTCCCATCAAAGGCTGGGATACTGCCCCTTATGAACACTAATAAACCCACTACCCTGCTGCTTTCCGCCTCGCTGCTGATGCTGGCGGCCTGCGCGCCGAACACCCAGGCGCAGACCGCCCAGACCACTCCTGCCCAGCCTACCCCTGCCAAGACCACACCCGTCACTCCCCCAGCCACGACGCCGCCCAGCGCTTCCGCATTCACGCCCGTCAAGCCGCTGAGTGACAAGCCCGTGCGCGAGTTTGCTAAGGCCGCACAGGTGATCGACCCGGCCAAGACCTACCGCGCCGTGCTGAAAACCGAGAAGGGCGACGTGACAGTGGAACTGAACGCCAAAGCCGCACCTGTGGCCGTCAACAACTTCGTGTTTCTGGCGCTGAACCACTTCTACGACGGCACGCGTTTTCACCGCGTCATTGACGGCTTCATGGCGCAGGGCGGCGATCCCCTGAGTGCAGACCCGGCACAGAAAAACCGCTGGGGCACAGGTGGCCCCGGGTATAGCTTTAGTGCCGAGAACGGCAACGGCCTGAAGTTTGACAGTGCGGGCGTTCTGGGCATGGCGCGGGCCGCCAGCCTGGATTCGCAGGGCAGCCAGTTTTACATCACGGTGGCCCCCGCCGACTTTCTGGACGGCCAGTACACCGTGTTCGGCAAGGTCATCGAAGGTCAGGCCGTGCTGGATAAACTGACGCGCAACGACAGTGGCAACGGCCCGATTGCCGGGAAGGCAGCAGACGAACTGAAGAGCGTGGAAATCCTGGTGTCCGGCGGAAGTTGACTCAGCTCTGGCTCTGGCCCTCTCCTGACCGGGAGGGCTTTTTATGGTCCGGGGCGATCAGCAAGGCAGATCAGGGCAGCACCGGGTACAGGTCCACCCGCATGCTGGGCCGCACGTCATCACGCGCGGCCACGCCCACCACCGCCGTGGTTCCTGTGCGCTTGCTCAGGCGGTCGATCAGCGTGACCAGTTCCGACACGTCCAGACCCTTGTTCAGGATGTACTCGCTGGGCACGCCGCGCGTGGTGATGTCGGTCACGGCGTCCTTGACGAGGTCACTGATCTGGTCCTGCATGGCGCGTGGATCGCCCCCCAGCGTGATGCTGACGCGCCGGATGACCTCGCCGCCCCGGTACAACACTGTGTTGGGGCGGGCGTCGCAACTCAGGTCCACCGGAAAACCCACGGCGGCGTTCTGGGCGGCGCGGCATTGCACGAAGGTGCTGACGTTCAGGCCGCGCAATTTGGTTTCCAGGACAGTGCGGGCGGTGCCGCTCAGGCGGGCGCTGGGGGCGCTGGCGGTGGCTTTCGCGCCGCGCGCCTGGGCCGCCCCGGCGGCGTCTTTCAGGAACTCGTCCAGGTTGCGCACGCCCGGCACCACGGCGGCGTAGACCAGTTCGTTCTTGGGATAGGCCAGATCGGTGTTGCGGCTGGCACTCAGTTCGGTGCGACTGGACAGGTTCTCGTCCTGCAAGCGGCCCAGGCTGGCGCGGGCGTCGGCCAGGGCGCGGGCCAGCGAATCGTTGCTGTTCTTCAGTTCGTCGTTGCTGGCCCGGAGTTGCTGCTGCTGCTGTTGCAGGGCCGTCAGATCCTTGCGAACCTTCTCCCGGTCCGCCGTGGCCTGGGTGCGTTCTTGGGCCGCCTGATCGCGCTCCCGCGCCAGCCGGACACCATCGGCCACCAGTTTGTCGCGCTGGACCGTCAGGGCGTCGCGCTGGGCGGTCAATGCATTGCGCTGAGCAGTCAGTGCGTTGCGCTGCGCCGTGAGCTGATCACGCTGGGCGGCCAGCGTATCCCTGGCTTGCTGCGCCACCTGTTGCTGCTGTCTGGCGGCGGCGGCGGCGGCCACGGCCACGGTCAACGCGTTGGCGGCCTGCTGGCGCGACTGTTCCAGGCCAGCAACCTGGGTTTTGAGGTCCGTGACCTGCTTCCCCGCGGCGCTGATCTGCGCGGCGGCACTTTGTTTCGCCTGCTGGACGCTGGCCTGCGCCTCCTGGACCTGCCTCCTGGCCGTCGCCTGGGCACCCAGCGCCCGTTCCTGCTCGGCTTTCGCCGTGGCCTGGGCCGTCAGCGCCCTGTCCTGCTGGGCCTGCGCCGTGGCCTGCGCCGTGTCGGCACGCTCCTGGGCCGACTGGGCCTCCTGCTCGGCTAGGGCGACGCGGGTATTCAGCTCCACCACCTGACTGTCCAGCGTCTGCGCTCGGGCCTGACTGGCTTTCAGGGCCTGTTCGGACTTCTGGAGCTTGGCGCGGTTCTCGGCGGCGCGGACCTCCAGGGTTTTCAGGTTGGCAGTCTGTTCGTCTACCTGTCCCTGCAAGGTCCTGGTTTCGGCCCGCAGCGTCTTCTCGGCGGCGCGGGTGGTCTCCAACTGACCGCGAATCGTTGCCAGATTCGCCTCGGCCTGGGCCTGCAACTTCGCGGACTTGTCGGCTTCCCGCTGCGCCTGATCGCGCTCGGCCTGAACCGACTTCAGCTCGCCCTGCACCGCGCCCACCTCTTGACGCAGGGCCTCGATGCGGGGGCGGAGCTGATCGGCCTCGGCAATGGTGGACACGGCGTTGCGGTTAAGTAGCAGGAAGGCCGCCAGACTGGCCGCACTGATCGCCATGCCAGACGCCACCGCCACCAGCAGCGCCGTGGTCTTGGGCCGCAGCCCGAACAGCCGGATGTGCTTGCGCCCGGCCTTGCGGGCAATGGTGTCGGCGGCGTATGCCACCACGCCCGACAGCACCACCACGAAGGGCAAAAACAGCCACAGCACGCCTTCAATTCCTCCGACTACAGCTCGAAGTCGTCGCCGAGGTAATCGTTGCGGGCGTGGATATCCTGCGCGAATTCCTGCGGCGTGCCTTCAAACTTGACCTGACCGTCGAACATCAGATACACCCGGTCCGTCAGGGCAATCGTCTCGCGGACGTTGTGGTCGGTGATGAATACGCCGATGCCCCGGCGGTCCCGCAACTCGCGGATCAGGCGCTGAATTTCACGGATGCTCTTGGGGTCCACTCCGGTGAACGGCTCATCCAGCAGCAGGTAATCGGGATCGGTGGTCAGGGCGCGGGCCAGTTCCAGGCGGCGGCGTTCCCCGCCCGAGAGCTGATAGGCAAAATTGTTTGCCAGATGGGTCAGCCCGAATTCGGCCAGCAGCGCGTCAGCCCGTTCAAACTGCTCGGCCTTGGACAGATTCTGGTATTCCAGGATCGCCAGCAGGTTGTCGCGGGCCGTCAGCTTGCGAAAAGCGCTGGGTTCCTGCGGCAGGTAGCCCAGGCCCATGCGGGCGCGTTCGTGCATGGGCAGGCGCGTCACGTCTTTTTCGCCCAGCGCAATGCTGCCGCCACCGGGCCGGATAAAGCCCACCAGCATGTAAAAGGTGGTGGTCTTCCCTGCCCCGTTGGGGCCGAACAGCGCCACGATCTCGCCGGGCCGCACCATGAAACTCACGTCCCGCACCACCGCGCGCCGCCCGTAGGACTTGCTCAGGTTGCTGGCCACCAGATCGGGCCGCGCAGTCTCTCGTGACAGGGCAGAAACAGGCGTTGCAGCCGGAGAAGTCGGGGTCTGGGAGGCGGGCACAGTCACGTGGGCAGCGTACCACGCAGGTGGTTTGAAGGCCGTGAGAGAAGGCGGATTTGATGGGGGTGGGAGGGGTCCGGTTCTCTGCCCTGCTCTGCCTGTCTGGAGTGGGAGATTGTGAAAGCAGCGGGCGTGAGAGGCCGTTGTACCGCTGGACCAAAGGCCGGGGCAGCCCAACCTTCAACATCCCTCCATCAATACCCTGCCCCAGGCGTCCACACCTTAGACTGACCGCATGTTACTGACCATCATCGTGCTGGATTCCGTGGGGATGGGTGAGTTGCCCGACGCGCAGGCGTTCGGAGACGTGGGTTCACACACCATCAACCACACCCTGAAGGCCGCTCCGGTGAAGTTGCCCAACTTAGCCCGACTGGGGCTGGGGCATGTGCCCACCGTCCAAACCTCGCCCGAGACCGTGCCAGATGTGCCCGCCACGGGCGGCTACGGGCGGCTGCGCGAGGTCAGCCCCGGCAAGGACACCTCCACCGGGCACTGGGAATTCATGGGCGTACAACTGGAACACGCCTTTCAGATCTTCCCGGATGGCTTTCCCCCCGCCGTGATGGACCCCTTCGATGCCGCCACCGGGCACGGCCACCTGTGCAACAAGCCGTACAGCGGCACCGACGTGATCAGCGATTACGGCAGGGAACATCTGAAAACCGGCGATCCCATCGTGTACACCAGCGGCGACAGCGTGTTCCAGATCGCCGCGCACACGGACGTGGTGCCGCTGGAAACACTGTACGAATGGTGCGAGGCCGCCCGCGCGCTGCTGCACGGTGAATTCGCCGTGGCCCGCGTGATCGCCCGGCCTTTCCGGGGCGAGTGGCCTTTCGAGCGCGAGAACGAACACCGCCGCGACTTCAGCCTGACGCCGCCGCAAACAGTGCTGGACACCATCAAAGATGCAGGCAAAGAGGTCATCGGCATCGGCAAGATTCCCGACATCTACGCCCATCAAGGTTTTACTGAAGAAATCCATACCGACAGCAACGCCGACGGCATCCGCAAGACCATCGAGCGGATGAAACAGGCGGGCAACGAGGGGACTGACGGCCTGATCTTCACCAACCTGGTGGATTTCGATTCCAGATTCGGCCACCGCCGCGATCCAGCGGGCTACAGCAACTGTCTGGCCGAATTCGACGCCGCGCTGCCCGAGATCATGGCCAGCGTGCCAGACGGCGGGGCGCTGATCATCACCAGTGACCACGGCAACGATCCCACCTGGACCGGCACCGATCACACCCGCGAGCACGGGCTGCTGCTGGTGCATAAGCCGGGGCTGGCGGGCGGTGTTGATTTAGGAGAGCGTGCCACCTTCGCCGACATCGGCGCGACTGTGGCCGAGGCGCTGGGCGCACAGTGGACGGGGCCGGGTGAGAGCTTCTGGTCAGCGTTGCAGTAGCCGTCGGGCTGGCAGGAGAGGCCGAAGCCTTCGGCCTGACGCTGACGCTGGGCGGTCGCTACGCCGGAGAGCAGGCGTGGACGGTCAGCCCGGAGCGCGGCGCGGTGGTGGTGCGGGTGCAGACCGATTTTGGAGGTGTGTTGCCGGACCTGCGGCGGGTGCAGACCAGTCGCCTTGATCCGCGCACGCTGACCAGCCTCAGCTATGCCGAGGGCGATGGGCGGGGAAAGGCGGCTTTCGAGACCACCTTTGATCGCCGCGCGGGTGTGGTCACGCTGCGGCAGGGCAAGGAGGAGGCCAGCACACCGCTGACCACCGATTACCACGATCCGGTGGGGCTGCTGATGTGGCTGCGTGCCCGCGCGGCGGCGCAAGGCGGCGGCCCGGAACGCTCCTACGCGCACCTGACCGGCGGGCGCGTGCTGATCCAGCGCCTGCCCGACAGCCAAATCGGGGAAGCCGACGCCCACGGCTATTACCTGCGCCCCGGCAACGCCTACGTGTATGTAGAGCGCGACGCCCCTCACCGTTTGCTCCGCCTGATCCAGCCCACCGATTTCGGCCTGATTGAGGCCAATGCCCAGGCCACTGCCGCCCGCCGCCCAGCCCCCAATGAAAAACGGCGGCGACGGGGACGCGACTGACGTCTGGCTCTGGCCCGGCTTCCTTGACCGTCTAGCCCAGAAACAGATGCTTTCAGGCCCTCAGACCTTTTGACTTTTCAACCCTCCGCAGGAGTTTCCATGCAAGTTCTCGAAGGTTCCGATGCCCGCGCTTCCCTGACCCGTAGTTTTAATGAAATTCCTGTACCCAACAGCGTTCTGGCCCGAATAGAGAAAACATTTGGTGAGGCGTTGACCCCGCAGCAGGTCGTCGAGCGCATCCTGGCCGACGTGCGCGGGCGCGGCGACGACGCCCTGCGCGACTGGACTGAGCGGCTGGACGGCTCACGCCCAGATGCGCTGGCGGTGAGCGCTGAGGAGATCGCGGCGGCCACGGTTGCCCCGGAACTTCACGATGCCATTCGCCTCGCCATCGCCCGCGTCCGGGCCTTTTACGAGCAGCAGCCCGCGCACGGCTTTCTGAACCACGGGCCAGATGGGGCGCTGGGGCAACTGGTGCGCCCGCTGGGCCGGGTGGGCGTGTACGTGCCGGGTGGCCTCGCGCCGCTGATCAGCACGCTGATTCACACGGCAGTTCCTGCACAGGTGGCCGGTGTGCCGGATATCGTGGTGGCGACTCCGCCGGGCAAAGATGGCAGGGTCAATCCAGCCATTCTGGTGGCGGCGCGCGAACTGGGCATCTGCGAGGTTTACCGGGTGGGCGGCGCGCAGGCCATCGGGGCGCTGGCTTACGGCACCGCCAGCATCGGCGCGGTGGACAAGATCGCCGGGCCGGGCAACCTGTTCGTGGTGATTGCCAAGCGGCTGGTCTATGGACAGACCGGGATAGAGAGCCTGCCGGGGCCGACGGAAACCCTCGTGCTGGCCGACGACAGCGCCGACGCGCGCCATGTCGCTGCCGATCTGCTGGCGCAGGCCGAACACTTAGGCGCAGAGCCGGTGCTGGTCTCGAACAGCCGGGACCTGCTGATTAAGGTGCAGGCCGAGCTGAACGGCCAGTTGGAGGCCCTGCCCGAACCCAACCGCACCTGGGCGCGCGACAGTATCGCCAGCCGCATGAAGGTCGTGCTGGCCGCCGATCTGGATGAGGGGCTGGAGCTGTCTAACCTCTACGCTCCCGAACACCTGTGCCTGCTGACCCGCGATCCCTGGAGCCTGCTGGGCCGGGTGCAGCGCGCGGGCGGTGTATTCATCGGCGAGTACAGCATGGAGGCGCTGGGCGATTACGTCGCTGGCCCCAGCCACGTGATGCCCACGGGCGGCACTGCCCGCTTTGCGAGTCCGGTCAACGTGCGCGACTTCCAGAACATCATCAGTGTGGTGGGCCTGAACGAGACCACCCTGCGGCGCATCGGGCCAGCCGGTGCTGTTCTGGCGCGTGCGGAAGGACTGGAAGCACACGCGCGGGCCATCGAGAGTCGGCTGGATGATGGCACCCGGATTCGGGAACCGGACGGTTCAAGAATCTGAGAAAAGAAGCTGGGCTGGCATTCCTGCACAGCGCGGACATTGACAGCCCAGCGACTTGAGCTGTTCACCATTGGCGCGTCTGGGGCCAGAGGTGTTGATCAGATCAATGCAGTGGGAATACGGTTTCAGCGTCATTGTCAGGGGTGACGAACGTGCAGCAGGGCCAGTGCTTCGGGTGTGGACCGCTCGGAAGCCATACAGGAGGCCACAGCAGAAATCCAAGAGAGCAGGCCAGAGACGACAACTGCGCCTCTGGCCTGCTCAACTTGTGGTGATGGGCGGGGGGACTCGAACCCTCCTGGGGCCATCAGAAACCCACTCGCGCGCCCGTTGATGGAGGGGTGGGCAGCCTTCCCCTGATCTGCCGGGCCGCCTGGCCCACGCAGAAGAAACCGTGAGATTTAAAGTTTCGACTGCCAGATCGGTACCAAGAATGCCACGATAATGGGATGCAATTCTGTGCAGGGCGTACAGAAAAACTTTAGACACGGTTCAGATGGACGAGTTTCAGACGTCCAGCACGCGGTAACCGTAGGCGTTGATGACCCGCACCCCAGAAACCGGATCCAGATATTCCAGCTTGCGGCCCTCGTACTCGTGGATGTGGCCGTGGACCATTAGTGGGGGGCGGCGGCGTTCCATGAACCGGTTCAGTTCCGGGCAGCCCCGGTGGGCGTAGTCGCTTCCGGCGTGTGGCCCGGTGGGCGGGGCATGCGTGAGCAGGATATCCACGCCGCCGCGTGCGCGCCACGCCAGTTTGGCCAGCCCCCAGCGGGCCTCGTAGGCGCTGTACTGCCCGCCTCCCTTCTCGCGGTAACGGGGTGCGCCGCCCCAGCCCGCGATCTTCAACCCGGCTTCCTCTACCACGCGCCCGTGCGCCGCGATCACGCCGCGTGGAGGAATACGCCCGTCGCCCTCGTTGACATACTCGTTCTCGTGGTTGCCGTGGACATAAATGATCGGCACGGTCAACTTGGTGGCCAGAAATTCAAGGTAATACCCCGGAATGTCCCCGGCAGCCAGCACCGCATCCACCTCCGGCAGGCCCTGTGGAAAGCCCGCGCGGTACACGAAAGGATGGACGTAATCCGCCAGCACCATGACTCTTCTGCCCAGCACACGGGGCTGAACGGCGGAAGAGGACTCGGGGATGGTCTGGGTCATGGGGCTGCCGGGGCGAAAGATTCAGGATACCGTGCCCGCGTGCCTCTTCTCTTCACGCCGCGTTTACGGCTGCTGCCCCTGACCCGCGCCCTGATCATCGCCCGGCTGGAAGGCGAGGATTTTACACTGACCTGCGACACGCCGGACGGCCCGCTGGACATCTTCTTTCCTGCTGCGTGGCCCGGTGACCCGCTGGGGGCCTTTCCCTTTTACCTGACCCAGACGGACCGGGCAGGCGAGGTGCCAGAGAACTTCGTGGCCGTTACGCGCGTGGGTTCGCGCGCCATCGGCCAGTTGGGCGGCAAGGGCAGGCCGAACGCGGCAGGCGAGCTGGAAATCGGTTATGGCCTGAACCCGGAAGCGTGGGGACAGGGGCTGGCCACCGAGGCCGTCGGCGCGCTCGTGGCCCACCTGCACGCCCGCCCGGACGTGCAGACCGTGACTGCCCAGACCGCCCTCCACAACCGCGCCAGCGAACGTGTGCTGGAGAAACTGGACTTCGTACGAACGGGCAGGGGCTGGGATAAGGAGGATGGGGAATTGACCGTGTGGGCGCAGCGAGGTTAAGTGCGCCATTCGCCGCCGAGTTTGAGCCACCCGGCAGCATGAATATTCATCTGAACATCCGTTAAGTCCGTGCCACGCCATTTCCGCAAAAATAATGTTGCAGCCGCAAGGCATAAGCCCATTCGTCCCATAAGCTGCATGCATGAACGTTTCACTTTTAGGCATTCCGATGGATCTGGGCGCGGGGCGGCGCGGTGTAGATATGGGACCGTCGGCGCTGCGCAACGCGCATCTGGCCACACGCCTGCGTGAGCTGGGGCACACGGTCAGCGATCTGGGCGACATCGCCGTGGCCCTGCCCGAGACGCTGGACAAGCACATGGAAGCCGGACTGGTCTTTCTGGACCCGATCATCAAAGCCTGCCGCGACGCTGCCGGGCGTGTGGCCGCGCTGCCAGACGGCACCTTTCCACTTACCCTGGGCGGCGATCACAGCGTCAGCATGGGCACCGTGACCGGCAATGCGCTGCGCGGCAACCCACAGGGCGTCCGCAGCGGCCTGATCTGGGTGGACGCCCACACCGACTACAACACGCCGCAGAGCAGCCCCAGCGGCAACATCCACGGGATGCCGGTGGCCCACCTGACCGGGCTGGGCGACCCCCTTCTGACTGGCCTGGGCGGCGGCTGGCACATGCGCCCCGAGGACATCGTGATGATCGGCATCCGCAGCGTGGATGCCCGCGAGCGCGCCCTGATGCAGGAGGCGGGCATCCTGGCCTACACCATGAAAGACGTGGACCAGCGCGGGATTACCCACATCATGGACGAGACCCTCGAACGCCTGGGCGGCCTGGAGCGGCTGCACGTCTCGTTTGACGCCGACGCGCTGGACCCGTCCATCTGCCCCGGCGTGGGCACCCCCGTCCCCGGCGGCCTGACCTACCGCGAGGGCCACCTGCTGATGGAACTGCTCTCGGAGTCCGGGCGCGTGACCAGCATGGACATCGTGGAGGTCAACCCCATCCTGGACACCCGCAACCAGACGGCGGAAGTGATGGTGGGCATGGCCGCCAGCCTGCTGGGCCAGCGCATCATGTAAGCGATTGACACACAGAACCACCGAAACGCCCCGCATCAATTTGCATGCGGGGCGTTTCAGCAGTTCCAGATCTTAAATCTGTTCGGTCTCAGTTTCCTCGGGATCGTCCAGTTCTGGATCATCCAGCCCCTCGCTGGCCGTGGCCTGGGGCCGGGCGAAACGCAGGTAATCGGACCAGGGGGGCGTGTGCCCCAACTGACGCACCATCAGCGCGATCTGGGCGGTGTGGCGAATCTCGTGGGTCATGACGTTCCACATCAACTGGTCCAGGGTCACGGTGTCACTGGCCGGGTCGTCCTGAATCAGTTTGATGCTGCGGTCCAGATCAGGCTCCGAATCCAGGAACGCCTGCGTCTGCTGGCTGACTGTGCGCCCGTAGTCGATGATCCAGGACAGCTCGTACTGCCCGGCCTGCGGTTTGACCCAGTCGTGCTTGAACCGTCCGTCGCTCTGAAGGTTCTCGCCGCGCGCGATGTAATGGACCCAGTGGTCCTCGACATCCGTGGTGTGCAGCAAGAGATCCTTGATGCTGTGAAAGCGGTCCCCGGACTCGATCAGATCGCGGTCCAGGTCGGCGGCGGGCAGGGCACGCAGATAATTCCACAGTTGTTCGCGTGCGGCAGACAGGTAGGTGTAATACTCGCGAACATTCATGGATAACTCCCAGCATACTCTGTAGAAGCCCTTGAAACCGCCCCTGTCTGAACTGTCCCGCCCTGCGGCAGTGAATCTGCCAATGAATTTGGCTGGAGAATCAGCAGAGGAGCCAGCACCCGCCTGACATCGGCCACGGTCACCACCTGGGTCAGATCGGAGTGCAGCTCGGGATAATCCGGCAAGTATTTGGGCAGCACCTTGCGGAGTGGGCGCAGGGTCAGGCGGCCCGTGTCGTCGTTGTAGAACTGCGTCTGAAGTTCGGCGTGGCGTAGCGCAGTCTGTGCGCGGGCCTGGGCGCTGGGCCGCTCCCCGTGGTTCTGCCCTTCTGCCAGCGCGCGGAAGATCCAGGGGTTGCCCACCGAGCCGCGCCCGATCATCACGGCGGCCACGCCACTGGCCTGCTGGCGCTGCTGGGCCGTCTGCGCGTCCTGGATGTCGCCGCTGCCCACCACCGGCACCGATACGCTCTCTGCCACGCGGGCAATCGCGTCCCAATCGGCCTCGCCGGTATAACGCTGGCGGCTGGTGCGACCATGCACGGTGATCAGCGACGCCCCTGCTCCCTCCAGCCCCTGCGCCACCTCCACGCTGCGGTCCGTATCCCAGCCCAGGCGGATCTTGGCGCTCACGTCCAGCGCGGTGGCTGCCCGCATGGCCTGAATCAGCGTGAAGGCCACTTCCGGCGTCTGGAGCAGGCACGCGCCGCCCTTACCGCGAATTTTAGGCACCGGACACCCCATATTCAGGTCAATGGCCGCCGGGACAAACCACGCCTCCGCACGGGCCACGGCAGCAGCAAGCAGTTCGGGTTCCGCGCCGAAGAGCTGCACCACCCGCCCCTGCTCCCCGGCATAGGGGCGGCCCAGATTCAGTTTCTCGGTATCACCGCCCAGCACCAGTCCACGCGCACTGATCATCTCGCTGACGGTCCACAGCGCGCCCTGTTCGGCAGCCAGTTGCCGCATGGGGGCGTCGCTGTAGCCCGCCATCGGGGCCAGCACCGCACCGGGGCGCGATAGCCGGACCGCGTAAAACCCTGACGCGGGCGGTCTGCCAGCACTCGGGCTGTCAGAACCCGAGGTGTCAGAAAAGGGAGAGGCGTGGACGGTCATCATCTCAGGGTAGCGCACCCCCCCACCCCTTGAGATGAACCCCCCCTCAAGCGCTGGGATAAGGGAAATTCATACCCGTGTCAGAAGGCGGGGTGTATGCTCTTTCTCAGTCCAGTCCCTTCCTCTCCCCCCTCATTCCTGCCACACTGGACAGGAGGCTCCGCCTTGAATTCCACTCCGCTGGCGCTGCACCACGCGCCGCTGCTGCATATGCTCTACACCGCCTCTCCGGGTTACTTTGCCCTGCTGGGCAGCCGTATCCCGTCCCTGCGCGAGACCGAACGGGACGTGGAAATCGCCCTGCTCGACCCGCGCCGCCGCCTGGAACTGCTGCATGACGCACAGGGCGAACTGGTGGGCAGCCTTGACTACAAGCTTGACTACCCGCAACCCGGCGACCTGACCATCAATCTGCTGCTGATCCGCGAGGACCGCCAGTCCCAGCGTCTGGGCGAACAGGCCGTCCGCGATCTGGAGGAACGCCTGCCGCCCCAGATCACGCGCATCCTGGCCAGTGTGCTGGGCGAGAATCCGCGCGGCGTCCGCTTCTGGGAAAGGCTGGGCTTCGAGTTCACGGTGGACGCCCGCCCGGTCATGACCTGGTACGCCAAACCCCTGCACGCCCGCCTGCATGACACGGACCCCAGCCTGAGGGTGGCCAGCGACTGACACCCGCTTTGCTCAGCAGAGTGAAACGGGAGAATTAAAAAGCCCTCCCCGTGTAGGAGAGGGTTGGGTCAGGAACGGGCTAGATGTCCTCGCTGCCGCTGTCCATACGGACCACCTTCGGCGTGAACCGGGCCACCACCTCCACCAGATCGGTCTGACGCGCAATTACGTCCTCGATGCGCTTGTACGCCTGCGGGGCCTCGTCGATGCCGCCGCCCATCAGCGTGACGCCGCGCTCCTTGAGGTAAGCCGTGACTTCCTTTTTCACCAGCTTACTGATGGCAGCCTTGCGCCCCAACTGGCGGCCCGCGCCGTGGCTGGCGCTGGCCAGGGCGTCCCCGTGGCCCCGCCCGCGCACCACGAAACCGGGATCGGCCATGCTGCCGGGGATGAGTCCCAGTTGCCCAGCAGCAGCAGGGGTTGCCCCCTTGCGGTGGACGATTAGTTCCTGGCCGTTCACATGCTGCTTCCAGGCCAGATTGTGGCTGTTGTGGGCGGAGGCCAGCACGTCCACCCCCAGAGCGCGGGCCAGCCGCGCATGGATCAGCTCATGGTTGGCCAGCGCGTAACGTCCGGCCAGATTCATGGCCTGCCAGTACGCCTGTCCTTCCTCGGAGTCCAAGGACAGCCACGCCAGCTTTTTAGCGGCTGGATCGAGGTTGGGATGCAGTCGCTCGGCCAGAGTGGTGAAGTGCCCGGCCACCTGCGCCCCGAAGCCGCGCGAGCCGCTGTGGGACAGCAACGCCAGGTATTCCCCGGCCTCCAGCCCCAGGTCAGCAGCGCCCAGCGTCAGCGTGCCGAACTCCGCAAAGTGGTTGCCGCTGCCAGAACTGCCGATCTGCGCCGCCGCCTTCTCGAACAGGTGGCCCAGCAGGGGCTGATCGTCCCAGGTACTTTCGTGTAGAACCTCGTGATCCTCGCGCTCGCGCTTCTCGAAGGCCACCCCCGCGCCGAAGCGGGTGTGCTTGAGTAGCAGGGTTTTCGCCTCTTCCAGTTTCAGCGCGCCGGGCTGCATGGCGAAGATGCTCAGGCGCATGCTGCACCCGATATCGACGCCCACGCCATACGGGATCACCGCATTCTCCGTCGCCAGCACGCCGCCAATCGGCAGGCCGTAACCCACATGCGCGTCGGGCATCAGTGCCCCGGCGCGGGTGATCGGCAGACGCATCGCCACATCCATCTGCGCGCGTGCGCCCGGCTCGATCAGGTCCGCTCCCCACACGCCGTAGGGCAGCGGAACTGGCCGCAGGGCCGCACCCTTCTCACTTTCATTCAAGGCAGCGAGAGCGCTTAGCTCTGCGGCCAGTTCCGCGTAGATGCCGCCCGTCAGGTATACAGCGGGGTCTGCTTGAACTGCGCGCAATTCGTCCAAAATCTCGCCGCGTTCCAGTCCCGCGCCCTCGCGCAGGGCGGCGGCAGCCACGGCCAGCCCAATGGCCTTTCTCTCGAATCCCAGTTTTGTGATGTGCTTTCCGTTCATAGTCTTTCCCTTTGTGTCAGAGGCTCTCGCGCCTTCCGAAGTGTGCTTGATCGGGGTCAGTTGGACCGCGCCAATCTATTTCTTGATCCGAATTTCGGTCTGCTGGCATGTCCACCTCCCCCTTTGCTCCCCTCACTGTGCCGCATAGCCGGACATAGCAGCATCAGCACAATGGCGGGGCAATGGGCGGGACAGTGGCTTAGCGTGGCCCATCACAGACGCGTCACGCCCCGCTCCTATACTCAGTTTCATGAAGCACTTTGCCCTCCTCTCCCTGGCGTTCCTGCTGGGAGGAACCCAGACCACCCAGGCCCAGACGCCCACACGCACGGTCAATATCGGCCTGGGCTACAACCCGGACGTGCAATTCACGCCCTTTTATGTGGCCGACAAGCTGGGGTACTTTGCCGCCGAGGGGCTGAAGGTCAACTATCAGCACGGCTACGTGACCCAACTGCTGCCTCTCCTGCTGCAAGGCAAACTGGACTTCGTGGTGGGCGATCCCGAAGACGCCATCTTCGCCAGGAACCAGGGTGCAGACGTCAAATACATCATGACCATGTACCAGAAGAACCCAGTCACGGTCTTCAGCCTCAAGCCGCTGGACGGGATTGCCAGCTTAAAAGGCAAGACGGTGGGCATTCCTGGCCCTTACGGCAGCAGTTACCACGCCATTCAGGCCGTGCTGGACAGCGCCAACCTCAAGGAAGGCAAGGACATCACGTTGTCCACCATCGGCTTCACGCAGCAGGACGCGGTGCGGGCCGGGCGGGTGGACGCCGCCGTGGGCTACATCAACAACGACGTGGTGTTGCTGGGCCAGTCGGTGAAGAAGAAGGTCTATACCCTGGACATTTCCGCCGCGTACCCGATGGTGGGCGTGGGCCTGATCGCCTCCGGCAAGTCGCTAACGGGTGATCTGGCCGCCAAAGTGGTGCGGGCCAGCCAGCGCGGCCTGAAATTCACGGTGGCGGACCCCGCCCGCGCCTTCAAACTGGCCCAGCCCGTGTTTGGCAAGGCGGGGACGCTGGAGATCCTCAAGGCCAGCACGCCGCTGATGACCAGTGCCTACACGCAGGCCAACGGCATCGGCGCAAGCAATCCCGATGCCTGGACAAAAGCGGTGGCTGTCCTGGTCAAGCAGGGAAATCTGCCCGCCGGAGCGAAGGCGACGGACTATTACAGCAACGGGTTTATCAGCAAGACCTTGAAGTAGCGCGGGGCAACGGAAAGAGGCCGGAATGCATATTGCTTCCGGCCTCTTCCCGTTGGGTGGCGTCAATCCGCCGCGTCGGCCTGCGAATACTGGAGGCGGTGCAGGCGGGCGTAGTAGCCGCCCTGTTCCAGCAGTTCGCTGTGGCTGCCCTGCTCCACCACGCGGCCCTTCTTCATCACCACGATCCGGTCACAGTGTTCGATGGTACTGAGGCGGTGGGCGATGATCACGCTGGTGCGCCCGTACATCACCTTGATCAGCGCCTGCTGAATCCGCAGCTCGGTCTCGGTGTCCACGTTGGCAGTGGCCTCGTCCAGCACCAGCAGAATGTCCGGGTTCTGAATCAGCGCGCGGGCGAAGGCCAGCAGTTGCTTCTGCCCGGTGGACAGGGTCGCGCCGCGTTCGCGCACCTCGGTCTGGTAACCGTTTTCCAGCGACAGGATGTAGTCGTGGACGCCCACGTACTTGCAGGCTTCCACCACGCGCTCATGCGGAATCTCGGTGTTGTTCAGGGTCAGGTTGCTCTCGATGGTCCCGGCGAACAGGAACACCTCCTGCAAGACCACCCCCACATGCTTGCGGAGGTCGTGCTGCGCCAGATCGCGCACGTTCTCGCCGTCCACTTTCACGGCCCCGCGCTGCACGTCGTAAAAGCGGCTGACCAGGGCCGTCACGCTGGTCTTGCCTGCGCCCGTCGCACCCACCAGGGCCACGCTCTCGCCCGGCTGGATGTGCAGATCGATGCCGCGCAGAATCCAGCGGCTGTCGCTGTCGGGCGTCTCGGCGGTGACGGTCTGATCGTAGGCAAACCAGACCTGTTCAAAGTCCACCCGGCCCTCGAAGTTCGGCAGCGTTTTGGCGTCCGGCTTGTCGGCAATTTCTTCTTCCGTGTCCAGCACGCCGAAGATGCGCTCGCTGGAGGCCATCGCCGCTTGCAGGGTATTGAACACGTCAGCCAGATCCTGAATCGGCTGGAACAGTTGCTGCGACAGTTGGATAAAGGCAAACAGCGTGCCCACCGTGATCGCCCCGGCCACCACGCCCGTCTGCAAAGCCCCGTTGGCATCCACGCCCACGCCCAGAATCTGCTGCGAGGCGAAGAACAGAATCAGCGCCACGGCCACCTGTCCCAGCACGGCTACGACGGGCATGAACAGCGAGAACCAGTGGACGCTGTTCTCGTTGGCGGTCAGCAGGGCGCGGTTGCTGTGGTCAAAATCCAGCGCGCTGCGGCGTTCGCGCCCGAACAGTTGCACGGTCAGCATCCCGGTGATGTTCTCGTTGAGCTTGCTGTTCACGGTGGCCTGATGGGTGCGGGTGTCGCGGAAGGCGTCGCGCAACTTGGTGCGGAAGAAGTTGGTGGCGAAATACAGCACCGGCAGCACCGTGAAGCTGATCAGCGCCAGTCGCCAGTTGACCGACAGCATGATGACCACGTACACCACGATGATAAAGCTGCTCTGGATCAGGCTGACCAGCCCGTTGGTGATGAACTGGTTGATGGCGTCCACGTCGCTGGTGACGCGGGTGATCAGGCGGCCCACCGGGTTCTGATCGAAGTAGGACAGTTGCAGCCGTTGCAGCTTGCTGAACACGTCGGCGCGGATGTCGCGCAGGACGTTCTGGCCCAGGTAGCCGATGGCGAGGGCGAAGGCGTATTGCAGGCCAAATTGCAGCACCTTGAGGCCCGCAAACAGCAGAGCCGTCATGGTCAGACCCCGGTACAGCGCGTCCACATTGCCGCCGCGTTGCAGGGCCAGCGGCGTCAGGAAACTGTCGATGGCGTGGCGCTGGATCAGCGCGAAGACGGGCGAGGCCAGCGAGATCAGCAGCGCCAGCACGATGCCGCCGATCACCAGTCGCAGGTACGGCTGGACGTAGCGCAGCACGCGGCGGGTGAGTTGAGCGTCGAATTCCTTCTTGTAGCTGTCGTCGGGAGCGGTCACTTCAGCACCTCCTGACGGGTCTGGGTTTGCGTGGGCTGGGTTTGCGTAGCCTGGGTCTGGGTCGCCTGGGCGTCGCGGATGGCCTCCCGGCGCGCGGCCAGACGGTCCGCTGCCGCTTCGGGATCACCGATGGCGTCGTCTTCCTCGTCCAGATCGCTGGCCAGACGTTGCAGGCGTTCCAGCTCGGCGTAATGGCCGTTCAGTTCCAGCAGCTCGTCGTGACTGCCCTGCTCGGTCACGCGGCCCTCTTCCAGCACCACGATCTTGTCGGCGTGGCGCAGCGTGCTGACGCGGTGGGCGATCAGGATCACGGTGCGGCCCTGGCTGACCTCGCGCAGGCCGTCCAGAATCTTGCGCTCGGTCTCGGTGTCCACCGCCGAGAGGCTGTCGTCCAGAATCAGGATGGCCGGTTCGCGCACGATGGCCCGCGCAATGGCGGTGCGCTGGCGCTGGCCGCCGCTGAGGGTCACGCCACGCTCGCCGAGCAGCGTCTCGAAGCCGTCTGGGAAGCCCTCGATGTCTTCCAGCAGTCCGGCCAGTCGGGCGGCGTTGCGGACCCGCTCCGGGTCAGGCTGCTGGGGAATATTCGGCACAGGCGGCGCACCCACCACGCTCACGCCAGTCTTGACCAGGGGCAACTCCTGCTTTTCCACCCCGAAGGCGATGTTGTTGGCCAGCGTGTCCCCGAACAGGAAGGGTTCCTGCGGCACCACGGCCACCGCGTCGTGCAGCACCCGCAGCGGAATGACCCGCAGATCATGGCCGTCCATGCGGACCACGCCGGAGCTGGGGTCCATGCTGCGGGTGATGAGCTGCCCCAGCACGGTCTTGCCGCTGCCGGTGGGGCCAGTGATGCCCAGAAAGGTCCCGGCAGGAACATGCAGATCGATACTTTTAAGCACCTCGCGGGTGCCGTAATTCATCGACACGTTCTGGAAGCGCAAGTCGCCGTCCAGCGTGCGGATGCTGGTGTCGGTGCGGCCCGGCACGTCCTGCACCTGGGCGCGGGCGTCGTACAGCTCACGCAGACGCAGCCACGACGCCAGCCCGCGCTGGGTCACGCCGGTAATCCAGCCGATCATCAGCATCGGGAAAGTCAGGCGTTCCAGGGTGCCCACGAACTGCACGAACATTCCCACCGTGAAGGCCCCGTTCGAGTTCAGGATCAGCCGCCCGCCCACCAGCAGGATCAGCGCAAAAGCCAGCCCGAGCAGCAGGCTCATGAACGATCTGAGGGGACCGTCCACCTTGGTCAGCGCGATGTTGCGCTTCAGCAGTTCCAGGTTCATGGCCTTGTACTCGCTGATCTCGCGGTCCTCGATGGCGTAGCCCTTGACCACCCGCGCGCCGCTGAAGTTTTCCTGCGCCTTGCCCGCGATCTTGCTGTTCTGCTCCTGCGCCAGCCGGTGGCGCACATTGATCAGCCGCGCCAGATACGTCAGCACGCCCACGATGATGGGCACCACCGCCAGCACGATCAGGGTCAGTTGCCAGCTCAGGCTGAACATCACGGCGAACGAGGTCAGAAAGCCCGACACGATGTTCACGATCTGCCAGAGGCCGAAACCCAGCGTCTCGCGCACGGCGCTCAGATCGCCGGTCAGGCGGTTCATCAGGTCGCCGGTACTGGCGCGGTCGTAATACGGCTTGTCCAGCCCTTGCAGGTGGGCAAAGATGTCGCGCCGGATTTCGTACTCGGTCTGGCGCGAGGCCACCACGATCAATCGGCGCATGTACAGCATGAACACGCCCGCTGCCACCGCCGCCACCACGATGCCCAGCGCGTACCATCCAGCCTGCGCCAGCGTGATGCCGGGCGTGCCAGGATCGCCGTCGCGCGCCCCGGTCAGGCCGTCGATGACCAGACGAATGAAATAGAAGGGCAACAGGTTGATGCTGTTGGCAAAGATGACCAGCACCATGCCGATGATGTACTGGCGCTGGTGCATTTTCAGATAGGGCCACAGGGAACGCAGACTGTCCAAGAGAAAAACCTCGTTGGGGTGACACGGTGGGCATGTCAGAAAAGGGGGCGAGAGAATCAAAGAGCGGGTCTGGGCCACCGGAAAAGGCGTCCAGAAACAACTCGTGCGCCGGACAGCATACGCCGCATGGCCTGGCAGGGAATGCGCCGAATGGCTCATAGCCCCGAAGCTGCCCAGCAAGTGGGGACGGCTGCCTGACCCATCCACCGGGAAGGTCCGCCCATGCTGGACAGCCCGCAGATCAACCCTGGTCAGACCTGTATGGAAGGCGAGAAAAGTCGCGCTGTTCTACAGATTCGGGAGTATGCCGAACAGTCAGGCCAGCCTTTCGGGGGCCGCTCAGGAAGCTCCCGCCAGCAAGGTTTGACACCCTCTATAACCAGTGCTACTATTCCCAGCCGGAAGTGAACGTGCCTGCGCGGCCTCTTCCGCACCCAGATGGGACAGCTTTGCCTTCGCTCCAGCCACCCTAGCTCAACTGGTAGAGCACCCGATTTGTAATCGGAAGGTTGTCGGTTCGATTCCGATGGGTGGCTCCACAGTTTCATCGTCAGTTACAGTCGGCGGTGAAACCATGACAACTGCGGGTAGGTGGCCGAGTGGTTAAAGGCGACAGACTGTAAATCTGTTCACGTAAGTGTACGGCGGTTCGAATCCGCCCCTGCCCACCAGCGCTTTACCTCCTCTCATCCTGCGGGAATAGCTCAGTTGGTAGAGCGTCAGCTTCCCAAGCTGAATGTCGCGAGTTCAAGTCTCGTTTCCCGCTTATCCTTTTTCGCCCCCTCTCAGACGCGCTTCTGTAGCTCAGTGGTAGAGCACTCCCTTGGTAAGGGAGAGGTCATCAGTTCGAACCTGATCAGAAGCTCCAGCAATCTTTACCAGAGTTCCACGGTTTCATGGAATCGGCCTGCATGTTTTTCGTGTGGGCCGCTTCTGATGACTCCCGCCGCAAAAACGTGAGGCAGGTCTTGGCGCGGGTCAGGTAGGCGGGTACACTGTTCAGGCTTGCCCGCCGTTGAATTTAACAGCAGGGCAGTCTTCACCTCAAGCCCCCATTCAGTCTTTTTCAGGAGGACATCAACATGGCAAAAGGCACTTTTTCGCGCAGCAAGCCGCACGTGAACATCGGCACCATCGGTCACGTCGATCACGGCAAGACCACCCTGACCGCCGCCATCACCTTCACGGCAGCCGCGATGGACCCCACCATCGAAACGATGGACTACAGCCAGATCGACAAGGCCCCCGAAGAAAAGGCCCGTGGCATCACCATCAACACCTCCCACGTCGAGTACCAGACCGCCACCCGCCACTACAGCCACGTCGACTGCCCCGGCCACGCCGACTACATCAAGAACATGATCACCGGCGCAGCGCAGATGGACGGCGCGATCCTGGTCGTCAGCTCCGCTGACGGCCCCATGCCCCAGACCCGCGAACACATCCTGCTGGGCCGCCAGGTGGGCATCCCCTACATGGTTGTCTTCATGAACAAGGTGGACATGGTCGACGACGAAGAGTTGCTCGAACTCGTGGAAATGGAAGTCCGTGAACTCCTGAGCAAGTACGAGTTCCCCGGCGACGATCTGCCCGTGGTCAAGGGCAGCGCCCTCCAGGCACTGGAAGTTCTCCAGAAGAACCCCAAGACCCCCCGTGGTGAAGACAAGTGGGTCGACGGCATCTGGGAACTTCTGGACGCCGTGGACAGCTACATCCCCACCCCCGAGCGCGACACCGACAAGGCGTTCCTGATGCCCGTCGAAGACGTCTTCACCATCACCGGACGCGGCACCGTCGCCACCGGACGTATCGAGCGCGGCATCGTCAAGATCCAGGATGAAGTCGAGATCGTGGGTCTGCGCGACACCAAGAAGACCACCGTGACCGGCGTGGAAATGCACCGCAAGCTGTTGGATTCCGGCATGGCCGGCGACAACGTGGGCGTGTTGCTGCGCGGCGTCGCTCGCGACGACGTGGAGCGCGGCCAGGTGCTCTCGAAGCCCGGCAGCATCAAGCCCCACACCAAGTTCGAAGCCAGCACCTACGTGCTGTCCAAGGACGAGGGTGGACGCCACAGCGCGTTCTTCGGCGGCTACCGTCCCCAGTTCTACTTCCGCACCACGGACGTGACCGGTGTGGTGGAACTGCCCGAAGGCGTGGAAATGGTCATGCCCGGCGACAACATCACCTTCATCGTGGAACTGATCAAGCCGATCGCCATGGAAGAAGGACTGCGCTTCGCCATCCGTGAAGGTGGCCGCACCGTCGGCGCAGGCGTCGTGACCAAAGTCATCGAATAAGCTTTGAAACTAGAAAGAGGAGGCTCTCGGGCTTCCTCTTTTTTTGTTGCACCAATGCGGTGCGCTAGCCTGACCGCATGGCAAAACAGTTTGCGGCCATCAGCCCAGAGCATCAGGCCTTCGTCGAGAGGCAGCCGATCTTCTTCGTAGGCACGGCGGCGGCGGACGGGCGGGTCAACGTGTCGCCCAAGGGAATGGACAGCCTGCGGGTGGTGGGGCCGAACCGGGTGATGTGGCTGAACGTGACGGGCAGCGGCAACGAGACTGCCGCGCACCTGCTCCAGCTTCCGCGCATGACGCTGATGTTCTGTGCCTTTGAAGGTGCGCCGCTGATCCTGCGACTGTACGGCACGGCCCGCATGGTCCAGCCGGATCAGGCCGAGTGGGCAGACCTTTACGCCCAGTTTCCACCGCTGCCTGCCGCGCGCCAGATCTATCTGCTGGACGTCAATCTGGTACAGACCTCCTGCGGAATGGCGGTGCCCCTGATGGACTTGCGCGAGGGACGCGAAAACCTGAACGAGGTTCACCACAAACTGAGTGACGGGCAACTGGACGACTACAGGCAGCGCAAGAACGCCCAGAGCATCGACGGATTTCCAACGGGACTGCCTGAATCCGCCGAAGCCTTACTTTCCTAATTCTCCAGAAACGGCGGTGGACAGTCCGCCCGTCACGGTTTATACTCGTGGGTGTTGCCCGCCACCCCGGCGGGCTTTTACCAGCGAATGATCCTGCCGCCATCAGAATGATTGTGGGCAGGCGCTGGGAGCAGAATTCCCCTTTATGGGGTGGCTGCGAAAGGAGCGACCAACATGGCGAAAGACGGACCCCGCATTATCGTGAAGATGGAAAGCACCGCCGGCACGGGCTTTTACTACACCACCACCAAGAATCGCCGCAACACGCAGGCCAAGCTGGAACTGCGCAAGTATGACCCCATGGCAAAAAAGCATGTGGTCTTCAAGGAGAAGAAGGTCTGATTCCGGTTTTCTCCAGGCGGCCTGTGCTGGCCCGGAGACGCCGTTTCAGTCCCCTTCCTCTTCCGCAGGTGAATGCATGAATCTGATTCAGTACTTCCAGGACTCGCGCGCCGAACTGGCCCGTGTGTCGTGGCCGACGCGCCAGCAGGTGTTTGAAGGCACGCAGGCCGTGCTGATCTTCGTCGTGGCCCTGTCCATCATCGTGTGGGTGCTGGACCTGGTGTTCAGCAACTTGATCCGATTGGTGCTGCCATGAGCATCGAATGGTACGCCGTCCACACCTACGTGGGTCAGGAAGACCGCGTGGAACAGCACCTGATGGACCGGGCGGGCAAATTGGGAATGCGCGGCACCAAGATCTTCCAGGTGCTGCAACCCAGTGAGAAAGCGGTGGAACTGCGCGACGGCGGCAAGAAGGAAACCGTAGAGCGCAAGCTGTTTCCCGGCTACGTCTTCGTGCAGATGGACGTGGAAGACGACGATACGCCCGGCGAACTGGGCGAATCGTGGGAAGTGGTGCGCGGCACCAGCGGCGTGACCGGCTTCGTCGGCACCGCCACCCGTCCTGTTCCGCTGTCTTACGAAGAGGTCCAGCGTCTGTTGACCTCGGTGGGCGTGGGCGTGCAGCCCAAGGTCACTGAAGCGCCGCGCGTCAAGGCCGATTTCAAGGCAGGCGACATGGTGCGCGTGACTGGAGGCCCGTTTGCGGACTTCAGCGGCGTGATCAGCGAGATCAACGTGCCGCAGGCCAAGGTCAAGGTGCTGGTCAGCATCTTTGGCCGCGAAACGCCCGTGGAACTTGATTTCAGTCAGGTTGCCAAGTAAATCCACGCTTCCTGCCTGCCGCACTTGGCAGGAGCAGGCTGAGCGAGTAAAATGAAAAAGTTGCTGTCGCTCTGCCCATACGGGCAGCAGAGGCGGAACTTAGCGCTAGCACCCCATCACGTTCTGACAGGATGCGTTCAATCGGGGGAGCTAAGGAGTCAAAATGAAGAAAATTACCGGCATCGTCAAATTGCAACTGCCCGCAGGCAAGGCCACCCCGGCCCCGCCTGTCGGCCCCGCGCTGGGTCAGTACGGCGCGAACATCATGGAGTTCACCAAGGCGTTCAACGCCCTGACGGCGGACAAGGGTGACGCGATCATTCCTGTGGAGATCACCATCTTCGCGGACCGCAGCTTTACCTTCATCACCAAGACCCCGCCCATGAGCTACCTGATCCGCAAGGCCGCAGGTCTGAGCAAGGGCAGCCCCACGCCCAACAAGGCCAAGGTCGGCAAGCTGAACTGGGACCAGGTCATGGAAATTGCCAAGACCAAGATGCCCGACCTCAACGCGGGCAGCGTGGAAGCCGCCGCCAACACCGTCGCGGGAACTGCGCGCAGCATGGGCGTTACCATCGAGGGAGGCCCCAATGCCTAAGCACGGCAAGCGCTACCGCGCACTGGAAGGCAAGGTGGACCGCGACAAGCAGTACACCATCGAGGAAGCCGCTGCCATGGTCAAGGACATCGCCACGGCGAAGTTCGATGAAACGGTGGAAGTCCACTTCCGCCTCGGCATCGATCCCCGCAAGAGTGACCAGAACGTGCGTGGCACGGTTTCGCTGCCTCACGGCACGGGCCGTACCGTTCGCGTGGTGGTCATCACCAAGGGCGAGAACGTCGCCGCTGCCGAGGCCGCTGGCGCAGATGTGGCGGGCGGCGACGAGCTGATCGAACGCATCGCGGGCGGCTTCATGGATTTCGACGCCGTGGTGGCGACCCCCGACATGATGGCGGCTGTGGGTCAGAAACTGGCCCGTCTGCTGGGGCCGCGCGGCCTGCTGCCCAACCCCAAGAGCGGCACCGTAGGTCCCGACGTAACCGGCATGGTCTCCAGCCTCAAGGCCGGGCGCATCGAATTCCGCAACGACAAGACCGGCGTGATCCACGCGCCCATCGGCAAGGCCAGCTTCGATCCGGCCAACCTGAGTGCCAACTACGCCGCGCTGGTCTCCGCGCTGGAAGGGGCCAAGCCCAGCAGCGCCAAGGGTGTGTTCATCCGCACCGTCTTCATGACCACCACGATGGGACCCAGCATTCCGCTGAGCCTCAGCGCCCAGTCCTGAATATCTACTGAGGGGGCAGCACCGCCTCTCCCTCATTCCCAACTCCTGGCACCCCGGTGCAATTTTGCGCCTTTCCCCAATTCGTTTCTAGTGCGGCACCCAAGACAGCGGGGACCCTTGCCCGGTTTAAACATCCCGCCGAGTTGCCAGGCTGCGAAGCGCAAACGCGCGAACTTGCACCTGCAAACTTGTTCAACCACGAGGAGGTTCACTGCGTGGCGAATCCCAAGAACGTGCAGACCCTCAGCACCCTCAAACAGAGCCTGAATGAAATCGAGACGTTTTACGTCGTCGACTATCAGGGTCTGAGCGCAGGGCAACTGAGCAAACTGCGAAGAGACATCCGCGAGAAGGGCGGGCAACTGATCGTTGCCAAGAACACCCTGATCGACCGCGCCCTTCAGGAAGGGGGCCGCGACTTCTCGGCCACCCTGAAAGGCCCCAGCGCCCTGGTGCTGGCCCACTCTGATCCTGCTGGCGTTGCCAAGGCTCTGGCCGACGCCGCCAAGGGCAACGACAAGGGTATTCCCTCTGTCAAGAGCGGCTTCCTGGAAGGCAACAAGGTGGACGCCAGTGTCGTCAACCGCATTGCCAGCCTGGGCAGCAAGGAAACCTTGCAGGCCGAACTGGTCGGCGTGCTCAGCGCCCATCTCAGCAACTTCGTGGGCATCCTCGAAGCGTACAAGACCAAGCTCGAAGAGGGCGGCGCTGGTAACAGTGCCGGTGCTGACGACAACGCTGTGGCCGAAGGTGCTGCTGCTGAGAGCGCTGCTGCTGGCGAAAGCACCGATGAAGGCGCGGGCGCTTAAGCGTCTGCATCTTTTCTCAGATCATCTTCAATCCACCATCAATCCTTAAAGTTTTAATTCCACTTCTGGAGGAACACCAACATGGCATACGACAAGCAGGCAATGATCGATCAACTCGGCACTCTGACCATCATGGAACTCGCGGACCTGATTGACGGCCTTAAAGAGCAGTGGGGCGTGACGGCTGCTGTTTCGATGGGTGGCGGCGCTGCTGCTGCGGCCCCCGCAGCCGAAGAGAAAACTGAATTTGACGTGGTTCTGGTGAGCGCCGGGGCCAGCAAGATCAACGTCATTAAGGAAATCCGCGCCATCACCGGCCTGGGTCTGAAGGAAGCCAAGGACATGAGCGAGAAGGGCGGCGCACTCAAGGAAGGCATCTCCAAGGACGAGGCCGACAAGTTCAAGGCCCAGTTGGAAGCCGTCGGCGCAACTGTCGAGCTGAAGTAAGCCCCAACAGGCTTAACCCCGTTACCGGGAGTGCAGCCCCCTGGCCCTTTGTGGCCGGGGGGTTTTTTTGTGGTCTTGGTTTGAAGGCAGGGCCTGCGCGGTGGCCCCCTCACTCTTCCGACGCTGCGCATCTCCTTCCCTTTCCCACAAGTGGGAAAGGGAAAAGGCGAATAGCGCTTCCATATCAAGTTTTATGGCAGGAGTCGCTGCCTCATTGCCTGCCGTACCAGTAGCGAACTGTCTTGACCCAGCCGTTCGGCGGCGTCGGGTTGAAGATCGGCGCGGGCCGCCAGCACCAGCCGCACGCCGTAATCCGAATCATCCAGCAGCGCGGTCAGCAATTCCAGCGACAGGTCAGGCCGGGCCGCCACCCGCGCCCGCACCTTCCAGACGGTATGCCGGGCAAGCTGGCGAATCTCATCCGTATTCAGCGCTGGGTGTCCGGCCACGGCCACCTGAAAGCGGGGATCGGCATGGGCCAGCGCGTAACGCCGGAGCCAGTCGGGCGCCTGGGGCTGGACCACCAGATTCAGCACGGTGTCGGTGGGCCAGCCCTCCAGCAGACCGGGGTGGGCCAGCCGTAGCAGGCTCAGGGCCGGGTTGCCCAGCACCTGGACGGAATAGTCGGCGGCCAGACGGCCCAGCAAGGCGGCGGGCGTGTTGGGATGGCCGGCCACTGCCGCGCGAATCTCTGGCGAAGGCTGTTCGGACAGCATGGTCAATTGCGCCGCCGTCAACGCTGGCGCTAGTACCGTTGCGTGGGGGGAAGAGCCAGTTTCTCCTGCCATAGTGTCAGCAACTCCTCGAGATCATCTACCGGTTCGTCGCCGGGGTTTTTTGGCTCGATCTCGTCCAGCACTTCAAACACGAAAGTCTCGGGGCCGTCGGTCTGCCAGTCGGCCTGCATGACCCTGTTCGGGTGCAGGCCGTTCTGAAGCTGAAAACGAATGCGGTTGAGCATCCCGTCCAGATGGAGACTCTGGCCCAGCAGGGTGCGCCCGCTGGGCGCGTGCATTACGCGGTAGACGCCCATGCGCGGTGTGAAATCCTTGTACTGGCGGGGCGCAGTCACGATTTCTCCGTGAAGGCGGGCGCGGCCAGATACAGCGCGTGGGTGCGGAGATCCTCCGGCCAGGTCTGCAACTGGGCCGCGAATGCCGCGCCGTCGCCCGCATACAGGGCGCGGGTGGCGTCCTCGTAGCCGGGCAGATCACCGCCGATCACGCCCAGAAAGCGGTCTGTGGCGGTCTGGGCCTGTCGGCGGCGTTCACCGTCCGGGTCTGCCTTGCGGGCCTCGTCGATCAGCCGCCGCAATGCTGCCGAGGCTCCGCCACGCTGGCCCTCCAGCCACTCCCAGTGCCGGGGCAACAGCGTGACCTCACGGGCCACCACGCCCAGTCTGGGGCGGCCCGGCCCAGCTTTGGCGGGTGCGGGGGCGTAGCGCTCCAGCACGTCTTCCAGACTGCCGCGCAGGTCAAAGTCTGTTTGCCGCCCGGTCTGATCGTCAAAGGTCAGCAGGGGTAGAGAGGTGGCCCGTTCCCTGGACTTGAGGAAGGTCAGCACGTCCTGAAGTGGTGCCGTGAGCAGGCGTTCTTGGCCCTGGAAAATGGTCAGCGTCGGCAGGTCAGTCATGTAAAAATACTATCCGGGTAGAATCGATCAAGTCAATATCACCCGGATAGTATCAATGGCTTAGCAATGTCAGGAGAATCTGGCCTCTGTCCGCTTTTGTGAAGGCAGCATCCGGCCCAGCAGCAACAGCAACAACCCATAGAGCAGCACATTGACTGCAAATGGAGCAGTCTGCCAGCCGAGCTGAGCCGGATCAACCCTGGCCGTGGCCTCTTCCTGGCCTGCCACGGCCTGAAGAGAGAAGGCCAGCGGCCAGCCTGCTTCCCGCACAGGCGCGGCGCAGGTGGCTCCCGGCGAACACGGCTCCGTCAGGCGGTAGACGACACGGTTGGCAAACAGACTGAGCAGTGTGCAAGCTACAGCCAGCATCAGGGTCAGCAACAGCCGCCGCACCCTCACTTCAGCTCGCGCCTCAGACCCGAAGCCAGATCGAACCATTCGCGTTCCTGGCGGCGGTAGAGGGCGGTGGCGCGGCTCTCGGTCTTGGCGATGGCGTCCAGCACGGTCTGCGCCTCGGCAGCGCGGCCCTGTTTGACCAGATAGGCGGCGTAGCGGGCGCGGGGTTCCTCGGTGGTGGCGGCGGTCAGGGCGTCTCTGTAGGTGGCGTCAGCCTGGGGCTTGCCCTGCGTTTCCTGGGCCTGGGCCAGCAGGGTCAGGGCGCGGGTGCGGGTGGCGGCGCTGGTCTTGAGGTCCACGGCGTTCAGACGGTCCTCGGCCCCAGCGGGATTGCCGCGCGCCAGATCCAGTTCGGCGCTGGTCAGCAAGACCACCGGATCGTCGGCGTAGATGCCCCGCAGCAGCGGGTCCAGGGTGGCCTGGGCCTCGTCCCTGCGCCCGGCGCGGGCCAGCAGGGCGGCCAGACCAGCGCGGTTGGCCAGCGTGTCGCTCTCGTCCAACTGCGCCTGGGACTCGCGGATGCGGGTGTCCAGCGGCTTAAGGGCCTCCACGCCGCGCGAGACCGCCTGCCCGGCCACGCGTCCGGTGCCGCGCAGGGAGGGGATCAGGACCAGAAAGGTGTAGGCCAGTGCCCCCAGCATGCCGAAGATGCTGCCCAGCAGCGCCCCGAAGCCCAGCAGGAACATCCAGAACATCTGCTGCCGGGTCACGATGGCGTGGACCAGACCCACCACCGCCAGCCCGCGCAGCACGTTGAAGATCAGAGGAAGGTAGGGTTGGATGACGTCCATCTGGACCATGATAGACGGCAGGCCAAAAGAAAATAGGAGTGCAGCTCGCCCCATCTGCCACGCCACGGTTCAGGCCGTCCACACAAATGGCCTGACGATGAGAAGATGAACATTCTCGCTCCCAGCAGGCTCCAGGCAAGAAAGTGGTGACATCGCATGGCCTAGACTGAGGGCCTATGTTCAGGCCCCAGCTCTTCTGGTCGAGACTGTCCCCACTGCCGGAGGCTGTCCGGGCCTGCGGGCTGTAAAGCGGCAGGTGGAAGATATATGAAGCCGGCAGATCGGCGAGGACTGAACGTGGCCCTGCTGGCGACGGGCGCCTTCGCGCTGGGTCACCTGGGCTGGGTGGCGCTACACCCACGCGGAGCAGATGCGGACGGGCTGGTGCAGACCTTCTCGCTGGGCGTGCTGTATGCCTCGGCCCTGACCTGCTGGTACGCGGCGCGCAGCACCCCGGAAACGGCCCCGACGTGGCGCTGGATGACGCTGGCGCTGGGCCTCTACGCCGTGAGCGATACCCTGTACGCCCTGCTGGAGTGGCGCGACGGGACCGTCCCTTCTCCATCGGTACTGGACGCGTTTTATCTGGGCTTTTACGTGCTGTTCATCCGGGCCTGTCTGGCCCTGCCACGCCAGCCGCTGCGGCAGGCTGAGGCGTGGCGGCTGACCCTGGATGTCGGGATCGTAGTAGGTTCGCTGGGCGTGCTGCTGTGGTACGGCGCACTGGCCTCGTTGCTGGGCGCAGCGCAGGCGAGCCTGATCAGCATCCTGGTCAACCTGGCGTATCCGGTCCTCGGGCTGTGTGCGCTGGGGCTGCTGATGACCGTCATCAGACGCCATGACCACATCGAATTGAAAGAAAGCCTGCTGGCGCTGGGCCTCACGACTTTTGTGATCGGGGATACGCTGTATCCGTCCATCGATGCCGATGGCAGTTTCACGTCGGGAATCCCCGAAGCCCTGCTGTGGACCGGCGGCGCACTGCTTTTTGCCTTGGCGGCCTGGAACTCGCGCCGCGCCGCGCCGCTGGGGCCTTCGCTGACAGCAGTGGCGCACGTCACCGCCACAATCAGCCGGCCCCTATACGCGCTGACCCCTTACCTGGGATTGGCGGCCTGTTTTGCCCTGGCACTGTCCACCCACGGCGAGGTCACGCTGGCCGCCCACGGCGCAATGTGGGGCACGGCGGGCGTGACATTACTGGTGGCCGCCCGCCAGATCGCGGCCCTGCGGGACAACGCGGCCCTGACCGCGCAACTGGCCGCCCTGAACGCCAGCCTGGAACAGCGGGTGGTGGCCCGCACCGCCGAGGTCGAGCGGGGCCGCGCCCAACTGGAGGCCCGCGCCCGCGAACTGGCCTGGCAGGCCCAGCACGATTCGCTGACGGGCCTGCCCAACCGCGCCGGATTCCTGAGCGCGCTGGACGAGGCGGTAGAAGAGCAAAAGCAGCAGGGACAGCAAGCCCCTGCGCTGGCCGTTCTGTTTCTGGATCTGGACGGCTTCAAGGGGGTCAACGACACGCTGGGGCATACGGTGGGAGACCAGCTCCTGATCAAGGTGGCGGCCCGGCTGCGCGGCGCGCTGCGGCCCGGCGAATTCGCGGCCCGGCTGGGCGGCGACGAATTCATGGTGCTGACCTCTGGGCCGCCGCAGGCCCGCGCCCAGCAGGTGCTAGATCTGTTTGCCTTACCCTTTGACCTGGGAGACCGCCCGGTGAAGATCAGCGCCTCGGTGGGGGTCAGCGTCTACCCGGACAGTGGCCGGGACGCCGAGAGCCTGTACATGCACGCCGATGTCGCCATGTACGAGGCCAAGCGCGCGGGTAAGGGCGCAGCGCGCGCCTTTATGCCCCAGTCCACCCAGGCACTGCGTTCGCGTAGCGAGCTGGAAGACCGGTTGAGCGGCGCGCTGGAACGCGGCGAATTCAGGCTGTACTACCAGCCCATCCATGACGTGGCGCGGCAGGTCGTGGCGCTGGAGGCGCTGCTGCGCTGGGACAGCCCCGAATTGGGCCTGCTGTCCCCCGGCCAGTTTCTGCCGGTGATCCACGAGCGCGGGCTGGACGGCAAACTGGGTGACTGGGTGCTGGACGAGGCCTGCGCCCAACTGGCACGCTGGCACGCGGCAGGGCACGGTGGGCTACGGATGGCCGTGAACATCTTCCCCACCCAGTTCAGGAGCGCGACTTTTGCCCAGACGGTGGAGAGGGTCCTCGCGTGCCACGGCCTGACGGGGGCAGCCCTGGAACTCGAGGTGATCGGGACCCTGCTCAGCGGCTGCGAGGCCCACGCCGCCGGGATGATGGAAGCTCTTCAGCGCCAGGGGGTCCTGTGGTCCCTGTGTGGCTTCGGCGTGCAGACCTCGGCCCTGTCGCCGCTGCTGAAGCTGTCGATCGGGGTTCTCAAGCTGGACCGCAGCCTGATCGGCGCGCTGGACGGTCCGCTGGACGGGCAGGAACAGGCCCGCCGCGCCGTGGGAGCCATCACCGCCCTGGCCGGGGCGCTGGGCCTGAGCGTGGTGGCCGAGGGCATCGAAACCCGCGCACAGTGGGCGGCAGTGACCGACCTGGGATGCGCGTACAGCCAGGGCTTCTGGCTGGGCCACCCACAGAACGTGGCAAAAACAGCCGAGCGCCTGGGCAGAGCGCCCGGGCATCTGCCCGACTCCAAACCAATCGTGCCGTCCTAGATTTGCCTGCCTGCCGGGGGGGTCCCGGCGGAACCCAGGGCCACACCCTTGACCGATGCCTTCCCAGCACTTATAGTTCTGAGGCTGGGAATCGAGGCGTAGCGCAGCCTGGTAGCGCACTACCTTGGGGTGGTAGGGGTCGTGAGTTCAAATCTCGCCGCCTCGACCAGCATCGAGTTCACAGGGTCCCTCCTGATCAGATCTGCGGAAGCCGTCAAACGCTTTCGCAGATTTTTTTGGTTCATTAATTCGTGCGTCGACTGGGAACAGTGGGTTGCGCCGTCCAGACAGCGTGAGCCAGATGCTCTAGGCTAGGCCCAAATGGATTTCAATCTGCCCGATGACCTGCGCGAGGTGCAGGCGACTATTCGTGATTTCATGCTCAGCCGCGTGGAACCCCGCGCTCACGAGATTGAGGACACCAACAGCGTGCCACCTGAGTTGTTTAAGGAGGCCGCAGGGTTGGGCCTGTTCGGTCTGAGTATCCCCGAGGAATACGGCGGCGTGGGCCTGGGCATGCTGGGTCGCTGCGCCGTGTACGAGGCGCTGGGGCAGGGGCACATGGGCTTCGGCGGCGTGATCAGCGCCCACGCCTCAATTGGCACGTCGGGGCTGGTCAAGCTGGGCAACGAGGAACAGAAGGGGCGTTTCCTGCCGCGCATGGCGTCGGGCGAGTGCGTGGCGGGTTTTGCCATCACCGAACCCAGCAGCGGCTCGGACGCCGCCAACATCCGCACCCGCGCCGTTAAAAAGGATGACGTGTACGTGCTGAACGGTACTAAACACTATATTTCCAACGCGCCGATTGCCGGGCTGCTGACCGTGATCGCCATCACCGATCCCAGCCAGGGCAGCAAAGGCATGAGCGCCTTTCTGGTGGAGCCGCAGACCACCCCCGGTGTGCGCGTGGGCAAGATCGACGAGAAGATGGGGCAGAAGGGAGCGCTGAGTGCCGAGGTGATCTTCGAGGACGCCGAGATTCCCGCCGCTAACCTGCTGGGGCCAGAGCATATGGGCTACCGCGAGGCGCTGGGCATCCTGACCGCCGGGCGGGTGGGGATTGCCGCACGCAGCACCGGGGCCATGCAACGGCTGCTGGACCTCTCGGTGGCCCATGCCAAGACCCGCGAGCAATTTGGGCAGCCCATCGGTGAATTCCAGGCGGTGCAGTTCATGCTGGCCGAGATGGAAATCGCCGTGCAGACCAGCCGCGTGCTGTGGCAGAAGGTGGCCTGGATGGTGGACGAGGGCCAGGACGTGCGCCGCATGGCTTCCGTTGCCAAGTACCACGCCACCGAGGCGCTGTCGCAGGTGGCCGACAAGGCCGTGCAGGTGGCCGGGGGCATGGGTTACATGAAAGACAGCCCGGTGGAGCGCTACTACCGCGATCAGCGCCTGCTGCGAATCTACGAGGGCACCAGCGAGATTCAGAAAATCATCATCGCCAAGAGCCTGCTGGCGTAGGGCGATGGGCAGAGGGCTTTTGTAAGCCCCAGATCAGCGGCCTTCCCTTAAGATGGGGGCATGAGACAACCCGGACTGGCGCGAATCGGAATGATGCTGTGCGGTCTGGGACTGGCAGGTTGCGGGTCGCTGGGCAGCGCGCCCACACCGCTGGCCGGGGACCTGCTGAACGCTCCTACCACCCTGAATTTGGGTAGGCAACTGCTGCGGCTCACGGCGGCTCCACAACTGATCAAGGAAGCAGACCGCTTCAGCGTACGCGTCAGTGTGGAGGCCAGTAGGCCCGCCGCGACTGATCCCCTGAAAGTCACAGGGATTTACGTTTTCACCGGATTGGGACTGTGGCAATCGCCCCGGCTCAGCGATTTCTCGGGGGCCAGCAACTGCTCCGCTCAGGTGTGTGCCTGGGGCAGCGGCGGCGCGAACGGCTTCACGGCGGGCGAGGACGTGCGCGTGATCGCCCAGCTTCGGGATGCGAGCGGCAAGACCTACTGGCTGCGCGACGCCCGGAGTCAGAACGTCGTTGCAAAACCGCTGATCCGCTAGCGAGCGCCCCTCATTCCTGATCGTCGTAATGGTGGAGCAGGGCCGCGTCGGGTTCGGTGCCGGGTTGGTGGTGCAACGCCACCAGCCGGACCACACGCGCCCTGGCCCCAGCGCGGGTCAGTAGCGTGGCCCCCAGCGCCGGATGTTGCGCGCGGATACCCAGCGCCCCCACAGGCGGCAGCCAGCGCGCCAGCCGGGTGGGCACCAGCCCCACCAGCACGCGCTCGGCCACGCGGTAAGGGCGGACGCTCTTGCCACAGTCGTGCAGCAGGGCGGCGGCCACCAGCTCAGGGGCCGCCGCTGGGTGTTCGCGCAATAGGTGCAGGGTGACGCGGCAGGCGTGTTCGCGGTCACGGGGGTCCATGCCCCGGTACACCTGCGCCTCTCCCGCCGTCAGGTGGGTCAGCGCCCAGGCGTCGTCTGGGTGGGCGTCCACGGCCCGCACGCTGCGCGCCAGCCGCCGCACCTTGGCCGCGTAGCCCAGGGCCTTGTGGCCTATGCGGTCAGACAGACGCAGGGGTTTCATGGCAGCCAGAATAGTGGAAAGCGGCCCCTGGAACCGCAAGAAAAGAGCGGGAGGCCAGCCCGATCAGCCGCCTCCCGCCCATTCAATCCTTGAAACTCAATCGGCCCCTGAAGATCAGTCGGCTGCCGTTTCTGCCCCGGCCACTTCCAGCGCGGCCAGCGCACGTTCGGCGCTCATGGCCGCGCGGGTGCCTGCGCCGACGCTGGTGCCGAGCTGGCGGTAGATGTAGTCGCTGACATCGCCCGCCGCGAACAGCAGGGGCACGCTGGTGTAGATCTCGTCGGTCACGTCCACGTAGCCGTCCTCGCGCAGTTTGACGGTGTCCTTGACGAACTCGGTATTCGGCACATGGCCGATGAAGATGAAAACGCCGTCGGTGGTCATATCGCTAACTTCGCCCGTCTTGAGATTCTTGAGACGCACGCCACTCACTGCGCCGTCGCCCTGGATTTCCTCTACGCCCGTGTCCCAGATGAACTTCATCTTGGGGTTGGCGAAGGCGCGGGCCTGGGCCACCTTGTTGGCGCGCAGGCTGTCACGGCGATGGATCAACGTGACCTCGTCGGCGAACTTGGTCAGGAACAGCCCCTCTTCCACGGCGGCGTCTCCTCCACCGATCACCACCACTTTCTTGCCCCGGTAAAAGAAGCCGTCGCAGGTGGCGCAGGTGCTGACGCCCCGGCCCCAGAACGCTTCCTCGCCAGGGACGTTCAGGCGTTTGGGATTCGCGCCCGTCGCCAGAATCACGCTCTTGGCACGGTAGTTGCCGCTATAGCCCTTGACCAGGAAAGGGTAGTGGTGATCGCCGGTCTGCTCGATGGCCTCCACCTCGTCCATCTCGATCTTGCCGCCGAACTTCTCGGCCTGCTGCTGCATCCGCCCGGCCAGTTCCATGCCGCTGATGGGTTCGGGGAAACCGGGGTAGTTCTCGACCTCCTCCGTCTGGGCGATCTGGCCGCCGGGCAGGCCCTTTTCCAGAATCAGGGTGGACAGGCTGGCGCGGCCCGTGTAGATGGCCGCCGTCAGTCCGGCGGGGCCGCCGCCGACGATCACAACGTCATAATCCCGGGTTTGCGGAAGGGTACTGGTCATGAGAAAAGCGTATCACCGCCCACCAGAGAAGTTGGTTAAGCACGCACAGTTTACTTTTTAAAGCATCAATGGGTGATCCATCTGTCGGGACGCAAACCAAACCTGACCTTGTCCTCTTATTGATAATAGAATATCATTCGCTAATGTTTAGAACTTCGTTCCTGATCGCGCTGCTGTCTGCTGGGGTCGCCGCCGCCGCGCCCCTGCAAGTCAGCGTATCCAACAGCATCCTGGCCGACTTCGTGCGAAATGTCGGCGGCGCGCGGGTCAGCATCAACGAGATCGTGCCTGCCGGGGCCGATCCGCACAGCTTTCAGCCATCGGCCAGCGTGATCCGGGGGCTGGCGGGCAGCCGGGTGCTGTTCGTCAACGGGGCGGGCCTGGAGCCGTGGCTGCCGCAGGTGCGCGCCTCTGCGCCGTCGGTGCCCGTCCGCACTGTGACGGACGGCCTGAAACTGCGCGCAGGCGGCGGAGAATCAGGACATACCGGCGAGGAACACGGCGACTTCGATCCACACGCGTGGTGGGATCTGGGGCTGGCGGCGGGCTACGTTAAAAATATCCAGGGCGTGCTGACGGCCCTCGATCCGGCAGGCAAGGCCAGCTATGCGGGGAACACCGCCGCTTACCTGAAAAAGCTGAGCGAGGCCGATGCCTACGCCAAAAAACAATTTGCCACCCTGCCCGCCAGCAAACGCCAGATCGTGACCAACCACGACGCGCTGAATTACTTTGCCGCCCGCTACGGCCTGAAGCTGGTAGGTGCGGTGATTCCCGGCCTCAGCACCGAACGCGAGCCGAGTGCGCGCGAACTGGCGACGCTGATCACGGCGGTGAAAAAGAGCGGCGCGAAGGTGATCTTCACCGAGAACACAGTAAATGTTCGTCTGGCGCAGGCCCTGGCTAAAGAAACTGGCGCAAAGATCGCCCCGCCGCTGTATACCGACGCGCTGGGACCAAAAGACAGCGCGGGCGGGACGTTCCTGAAGGCGCTGCGCTTCAATGTGGACGCAATGGTGGGGGCACTGCGCTAGGGCCAGTCGAAATAAGGCCAGTCAGCGCCGCCAGACATACGGCGTCGTGGTGGTGACCGCCAGCAGCCCGCTGCGCTCCAGAATCGGGCGGGAAAATTCGGTGGAGTCGCTGTGCAGATAGCGCACGCCTCTGGCAAGTGCAGCCTGGGCGCGGGCAGCGGTGAGGGCGCGGTAGATGCCCCGCCCACGCCACTCTGGAAGCGTACCGCCACCCCACAATCCGGCAAATTCAGTGTCAGGGATGACTTCCAGGCGGCCCACGCAGACCATCTCCTGCGCGGTTTCGGCCACCCACAGTTCCACCCGGCCCTCGCCCTGCTCGATGCGGCGCATCAGATCATCTGTACCGAAAGCCTGCCCGAAGGCGAGTTCCTGCGCTCTGGCGGCCCGCACCACATCCGGGTAGGGATCAGGCTGATTGTCGATGCGGCGGAGCGTCACCCCGTCTGGAAGAGGCACGGGCTGGCCCAGCAGGCGGGCCTCCCCCAGCATCACCGTTTCAGTCTCCTCGGCCTCGAAACCCTGCGCGCTCAGGCGCTCGGGCAGATCGGCGGGAGTGTCGTGGCCGCGCGTCTTCCACTCGAAGGACGTGATGTGCGGATCGGCGGCGTAATGCGCGACGGTCTGCGCGATCAGCTCATCCAGAGCCTGCCCGGTCAACCCATTCAACGAACGGTAGGACACGAAGCCCCGGTCCCCAAACTTGCCGCGCCACAGCGGGCCACTCCGGTCCACGCTATCGGCGGACAGCATCTCGGTTCCCTCACGCAACTGGGCGTCGTAAGCGGTCAGCAGGCTTGCTCGGAGGTCAGCGTCCATGCCTCAGCCTAATTCGCCCAGACCTTTCTCCTGCTTCTTGATAACCCACTCGCAATATCGGCCCGACAGGAGTAAGCTGCCGCCGTGCTGGGCGTTGAACATCTGACTGTCAAATATGGCTCGCAAGTGGCTCTGGAAGACGCCACCGTGCGTTTCGAGGCTGGAACATTCTCGGCCATCATCGGTCCCAACGGTGCGGGCAAATCCACGCTGCTGCGGACGCTGGTGGGGTTGCTGCCGGACCACAACGACGCCGTGCGCTTCGACGCGGGCCACACCGCACAGGACTGCATTTCCTACGTGCCGCAGCAGCAGACGCTGGACTGGGGCTTTCCGGTCACGGTCTGGGACACGGCGATGATGGGCCGCACCGGACGCCTGGGCTGGCTGCGCTGGCCGGGCCGCGCGGACCGTGAGCGGGTGGCGGCAGCGCTGAAGGAAACCGGCGTGTATGAACTGAGACACCGCCACATCGGCGCGCTCAGCGGGGGCCAGCGCCAGCGCGTGCTGCTGGCCCGCATGCTGGTCCGCGACGGCCACCTGCTGCTGCTGGACGAACCGCTGACCGGAGTGGACGCCACCACGCAGGAACAACTGATGGCCCTGCTGCGCGCCCAGGCCGACAGGGGCCGCGCCGTGGTGATGGTCACCCACGATCTGGAACAGGCCCGGCGCTGGTGCGATCACCTGATCCTGATCAACAGGCGCGTGGTAGCTGACGGCACCCCTGCCGAGGTCTACACCCCGCAGAACATTGAGGCGACGTTCAGCACCTCGCATCTGGGACACACGCATGCGGAGGCTTGAGGGCATGAGGGACGACTCTTGGAGCCTGCTCGAAAGCCTCAGACCCATCCTATGAACTTCCTGACTGATCCCCTGCAATTCGATTTCTTCGTGCGCGCGCTGCTGGCCGTATCGCTGGTCAGCGTGCTGTGCGCTCTGGTGGGCGCGTGGGTGGTGCTGCGCGGCCTGAGCTACATCGGGGACGCCATGAGCCACGCAGTGCTGCCGGGCATCGTGGGGGCATTCCTGTCGGGCGGCAGCCTGCTGCTGGGCGCGCTGGTGGCCGCCGTGTTGACCGCGCTGGGCATCGGCGTGGTGGGGCAGCGCAGCGGCCTCAAGCAGGACAGTGCCATTGGGATCGTGTTCGTGGGCATGTTCGCGCTGGGCATCGTGATGCTCTCCAGGGTGCCCACCTTTACCTCGGACCTGAGCCACTTTCTGATCGGCAACCCGTTAGGGGTAACCACCGCCGACCTGTGGGGCGCGCTGGTGGTCACGCTGGTGGTGGGTACGGTGCTGTACGCGGTGCAGAAGGAACTGCTGCTGGCCTCCTTTGATCCCACCGAGGCGCGGGCGGTGGGGCTGCCCGTGAGGCGGCTGGAAAGCCTGCTGCTCATTCTGATTGGCCTGGTGGTGGTGCTGACCGTGCAACTGGTGGGAACCACCCTCAGCGTCAGCCTGCTGATCACGTCCAGCGCCACGGCCCGCCTGCTGGCCCGCAGTCTGCCGCGCATGATCGCGCTGGCTGCCACACTGGGCATCGTGGGCGGAGTGGTGGGCCTGTACCTCAGCTATTACCTGGACACGGCCACCGGCGCAACGATTGTGCTGGTGAACACGGCGGTCTTTCTGCTGGTGCTGCTGTTCCGGCGCAAGGAGTAAAGGCGGGCAGGTGCGCCATCTGGCCTAGCCGCGCCCCCCCGAGATAAACTCACGCCAACGCTTCCGGGCTTCCCGGCGTTCGGCCCTCCGTCCATTCAAAGGATGTTTTAAGTTGCGCCTCAACCCCCTGTAACCACGGTTTGAATTGCCTTCCCACATTGTCTGGGATGGCCTTCGCCCACAGGGGGTCATATTTTGTTGTTGCGTGCTACGGAAGTCGCCCGGATTTACGGCGACGAGACGATTTTTGAAGGTGTGAATGTAGAGATCGGAGCGGGCGAACGCCTCGCACTGATCGGGGAAAACGGTAGCGGCAAGAGTACGCTGCTGCGCGTGCTGGCGGGGCTGGGCGCGCCGGATGCGGGGACAGTGACGCGAATGGGCAGTCTGGCCCTGCTGACCCAGCACACGGCGACAGAGGCGGGAAAGCTGCTGGACGCTGTGACGCCACTAGAATTGCGACGGGCAGGGCAGGTGTTCAGGGTGACCTCCGCCGCACTATGCAACGCCGACGACAACGCCCTGAACGCCTTTGCGGAAGCCGAGGAGGCGTACCGACTGGCAGGCGGCTACGATTTTGAGGCGAGGGCAGCGGGCGTGCTGGACGATCTGGGGCTGGACACCAGGCTCAACGCATCTGCGCTATCCGGCGGCCAGACCCGCCGCGTGATGCTGGCGCGCCTGCTGCTCTCCCCCGCCGACGTGTATCTGCTGGACGAACCCACCAATCATCTGGACGCAGACGGCGCAGCGTGGCTGGAAGGGTGGATTCAGGACTCGGGCGCGGCGTTCGTGCTGGCCAGCCATGACCGCGCCTTTCTGGACGCATTAGCAACCCGCACGGCGGAACTGGAACGCGGCACCCTGACCACGTATCCCGGCGCTTACACGGCGGCAATGGACCTCAAGGCGACGTTGCGTGAGGCCCAGGAGCGCGATTACACGGCGTTCAAACGCAAGCGGGCGGCGCTGGAGGAGGAGCAGCGACGGCAGGCCAGCAAGAGCGGCGTGGAGGAAAATCGGCGACGTGCAAAGGACGGCGACAAGTTCCGGTCCACCCACAAAGCAGAGCGGGGCCAGCAGATTTTCTCGGCCAGGGCGAAGGCCATGCAAAAACAGATAGACCGTCTGGACGCCGTCGCCACCGCCAGACCCTTTCAGGACCGCCGCACCGTGCGCCTGGATTTACCCCCGGCTCCGCACGGCCCCTCCGAAGTGCTGACCGTTCGGGATTTAGGGGTCTGGCGCGGTGAGAACAGGATTCTGAACGACGTGAATCTGGATGTGCGGCGCGGGGAACGTATCGCCCTGACCGGGCCGAACGGCGGCGGCAAAAGCACCTTGCTGGGCGCACTCCTGGGCACATTGCCGTATACAGGAGAGATTCGCTGGGGACCGGGCCTGACGGTGTACGCGGCGGGGCAGCACGGCGAGGAACTGTCCCATCTGGAGACCGTAGGTGAGGCGCTGCTGGACGCCAACCCGGACCTCACGCCGCACCAGTTACACGAGGTTGCGGCGGGGCTAGATTTGCCCGGCGGCCCCGCCTTTCCCCTCTCCGGCCTGTCCGGTGGCCAGCGCACCCGCCTCAGCCTCGCGCGCCTGAGCGTCACGCGGGCGCAGGTGCTGGTGCTGGACGAGCCGACAAACCATCTGGACATCCGCGCCATCGAGGCGTTGGAGAGGCTGCTGCTGAACTTCCCCGGCACCGTCCTCCTCGCCAGCCATGACCGCGCACTGATCGGGCGAGTGGCGACGCGGGTGTGGGCGGTGGAGGGCGGCGGGGTGAGAGAAGCAGACTGAATGTTCCACCTGTTCAGGAACGACGTTTTGGCGGTTAGACCGTTTGACTTTTAGACGGTTGGACCCTCCTTTACTGAAAACGCAGTGTCGCCAAAACCTTCGTGAACAGTGCATTCGCTACCGCATAGCGAGCAGGTGAATCCGTGAGCTGAAAGGAGTACAGATTCCGTGCGCCGTTGCCGTACCACACGCGAATTCTTAGCTGACCCTGCGGGTGGGTCACGCTGTACTCGCGCTCGGTGCCGCCCACGCCACCGTAACGGGCGTCCTTGCTGGACAGTTGCTTGATGGTCACGCCACTGGACTTGAGGCCCGTCTCGAACTTGCCGAATTCAGTGTTCAGGTCCACGGCCTTGCCTTCTTTGGGCATGAACAGCAGGCGGATCAGCGTGGCGGGCGGGGCCTTGGCCGACACCAGACTGACGCCGGAGGTGCCGTCGGAGAAATCCGCGCCCAGCCAGCCCTGCGGCAGACTGACCTTGAAGGGCAATTTGGGATCGCTGAACGGCACCAGCGTCTGTGCGCCCGCCGTTCCCAGGCTGGCGGTGCCCACAGTGAGTGCGGCGGCGGCAAGAAGAGAAGAAGCTTTCATACCCAGGACGGTAGCAACCCAGGGTGAGGACTTGCCGCGCCACATCATCAGGGGGCCGTCATCAGGAGGGTGTCAGCGCCGGATGGGGCCTGGCCGGGGCCACAGACGCAGATCGGCAGGTCCGGCCACGTCGCGCAGGTCCACCGGGCCGTACACGCGGCTATCCAGACTGGACCCCAGGCGGCGGTTGTCGCCCATCACCCAGACCTTGCCCGGCGGCACCGTCAGCGCGGGCTGATCACGCAAAAACCCCTCGCTGGCGTAGCTTTCGGCCAGTGGCTTCCCGTTGACCATCACGCGCCCGTCCTGAATGGCCACCGTATCGCCTGCCAACGCCAGTGCCCGCTTGACGTTGTAGGGGCGGTGCCGGACGCCCCAGACGGTCTCATAGCTGTACGCGCTGTCCGCCGGGGCCTTGAAGATCAGCAGATCGCCGCGCCGGGGATAAGCGGTAGGCAGGCCCCAGGCGTGCAGCCAGCGCGGATATTTCAGCAACAGCAGCGCGTCCCCGGTGGCCAGCGTTTCCTGCATCGAGTCGCCGTCTACCCTCGCCAGCGTGCCCACGAAGGTGGTCAGCAGATAAACAGGCAGCAGTGCTCCCAGAACCCAGGTGCGCCAGGCCCACCGCCAGGGGCCGATAGAGGATGGAGAGAGGGCCGGCTTCACGACTGCCCAGGCTAGCAGGCGCGCCGTTCAGGTTGCTCGCTGCCGCAACAAATCTCATTTTTTCCATAGAAAGCGCCTGAACCCTCCTGCACGGGATCGACTGGCCTTCTGAAACACGTATCACGCACGGGCGGGCCTGTGCAAAATTTACCGTCACTTCAGAGATTGGGGGAAACCAAAGGGACAGGCTTTACCCTGCGTGACATGAGCGCCCCCGAACAGCCCCAACTCCAGGTCGAGAAGTACGAAGAGGGAACCGGTATCCCTGCACAGACGGGCAAGATGGTCCGGGTACATTACACCGGCATGCTGGAAAATGGTCAGAAATTCGATTCCAGCCGTGACCGGGGCGAACCCATCGAGTTTCCGCTGGGCGTGGGCTACGTGATTCCCGGCTGGGACCAGGGCATCGCGCAGTTGCGGGTGGGCGACAAGGCCAAACTGACCATCCCGGCCTCTCTGGGGTACGGCGAGGCCGGCGTGCCCGGCGTGATCCCCGGCGGCGCAACCCTGATCTTCGACGTGGAACTGGTGGACGTACGCTGAGTCCCATGCGCTGAGTCCACAGCCTCCACACCCGCACTTCTCGCCCCCAGCCGCCCTCATGGTCTGGGGGCGAACTGCTGGCACATAACGCCGCACGAACGGCTGGCAGCAACAGCACAACACCCGAAATAGGGCCAATCTGCGCTCTTGACCTGTGGGAATCTATATCGTAAACTCCGAAAGCAACGAAAACTAAGATTAGGAGGGGGTGACCTTGATTCAGGCACGCAGGGGCGAGATTCTATCGCTGGCACAACAAAATGGCGAAGTTTCCGCCTCAGACCTTTCAAAACTTCTGGGGGTTTCGGAAGTCACGGTTCGCAGCGACCTGAATGCCCTGTCGGATTCCGGGCAACTGCGGCGTACGCGCGGCGGGGCGCGGCTTCCCCTGGATCTCGAGCGTCCGCTTCTGCTGGGCGAGACCTCTCTGGAAGAAACCAGCCGCAGGCACTCGGCAGCCAAACGGCGCATCGGGCGTGCAGCGGCGGGACTGGTCCAGAACGATGAAACCGTGTTCTTGGACGTGGGCAGCACCACCACTGAAGTCGCCCGCGCCCTGTCGCCTACCCTGCGCGGCGTGACCATCATTACCAATGGGCTGAACATTGCGCTGGAGCTGGAGCGGCTGCCGAACGTGCGGGTCATCGTCACCGGTGGCACGCTGCGCCCCCTGCAACACTCTCTGGTCAGCCCCTACGCATTAGAAGTGCTGGGACGTATTCACGCGGACCGGCTGTTCCTAGGCTGCAACGGTGTGAGCGCCACGGCAGGCGTGACCAACGCCAACCACGAGGAAGCTGAGATCAAGCGGGTCATGGTCCAGCAGTCGCGCGAAGTCGTGGTGGTGGCGGACCACAGCAAACTGGGCCACATCAGTCAGGCGCAGGTGGCTCACGTGGGGGCCGTCCACACCCTGATCACTGATAAGCACAGCAATGGGCCTCCCGCCGATCTGCTGAACTGCATTCCCGATCTCCGAATCGTTTAGACTCCCCTTCCACCTTAATTCAACACTCATCCTCACCGGAGGTTTTCCATGAAGAAACTCGTACTGTCACTGTCCGCCCTGCTGCTCGCCGGTTCCGCCCTGGCCGCCGATCCCGTCTTTCCCAAAGGCCCCAGCAACAAGATCACGCTGGAAGTCTGGTCCTGGGTGCCGGGACTGGACAAAACGGTGGCGTCCTTCGAGAAGGCCTACCCCAACATCAAGATCAAGATCCTGAATCTGGGCGGTGGCCCGGCCACCTACACCAAACTCCAGACCGCCATCAAGGCCGGCGCAGGTGCGCCTGACGTGGCACAGGTGGAATACGGCTTCCTGCCTGCCTTCGCCGACACCGGCGGTCTGGCGGACCTGAGCAAGTACGGCGCGAACGACTACAAGAAGTACTTCGTGCCGTGGACCTGGGGTCAGGTCAGCCCCGACGGGAAGGCCGTGTACGCCATCCCGCAGGACACCGGCCCTTTTGCGATGGTCTACCGTGACGACCTTCTCAAGAAGTACAGCATCGCTGCCCCCAAGACCTGGGCCGATTACGCCAAGGCCGCCGCCACCGTCAAGGCCAAGAGCAACGGCGCGGTCAAGTTTGGCAACTTCTACGCCACCTTCGCGCCGTGGTTCATGGCGCTGGCCTGGGCCGATGGTGGGCAGTTCTTCAAACGCGACGGCGACGGCTGGGTGCAGACCCTGAACAACCCGGCGGCCAAGAAGTCGCTGAACTACTGGAACACCATGATCAAGAAGGGCGAGATCGGCACGCTGGTGGGCTTCAGCGCCGACTACTGGAACGCGGCGGGCGCGGGCAAGCTGGCCACCAACATGGAAGCGGCCTGGGGACCGGGCGGCTACGCGGGCAGCCTGGGCGACAAGTCGGCAGGCATGTGGCGCGTGGCCCCGCTGCCGCAGTGGACGGCAGGCAGCATCAAGAGCGGCAACTGGGGCGGAAGCAGCAACGTCGTGACCACCCAGAGCAAGAACCCGCAGGCGGCCACGCTGTTCGCACTGTGGCTGAACCTGTCCTCCACGGCCATCACCGCCGACTGGAACAACGGCGGCCTGTTCCCCGCCAGCGATGCGGGCCTGAGCCTGCCCGCCCTGGCCGTGACCAGCAAGAACCCCAGTAAGTTCTTCGGCGGCCAGAACATCAGCAAGGTGTACGCGGAGGCGTCCCGTGGCGTGAACGTCAACTTCGAGTGGGCACCGTGGTTCCCCTTCGTCAACGACAACTACACCAAGCAGATTGACCGGATGCTCAAGGGTCAGCTCACCCCCGATCAGGCGCTGGACGCGTGGCAGGCCGAGTCGCTGGCCTACGCCAAGCAGAACGGCTTCACGGTCAAGTAGGGCGGGTGGCGGGTGGCGGAGAAGACGGAACTTCTCTCTCCAGTCACCCACCTGAGCGTTCGGCCAGCGCACGAGCGATCAGGCATGCAGGAGAGAGAGGGGCGCGAATGTTGCACCCCTCTCTCTCCGTTTCAAAAGTTACTACCGAGTTGAATTGAGGAGGTGCCTGCCCTTGAGATACCGCACGACGCCGTGGCTGTTCCTGACGCCCTTCCTGCTGGCCTTTACCGCGTTTTTCATCGCCCCGGTGGGTTACGCCGTGTACCTGAGCCTGTTCATCAAAAAGCGTAGCGGCTTCGGCCCTGCCAAAAGCGTGTTCGGTGGGCTGGAAAACTATGTCCGGGCCTTCCAGGACACCGCTTTTCTGCAATCGCTGGGCAACATCCTGCTGTTCCTGGCGATCCAGGTGCCGATCATGCTGATCGTGGCCACCGCGATGGCCCTGATTCTGGACAGCGTGAAATCCGGCGCCGCGCAGAAGTTCTTCCGCACCGCTTTTTACCTGCCGTACACCGTGCCAGGCGTGATCGCGGGCCTGCTGTGGGGCTACCTGTACAGCAAGAACCTCTCGCCGCTGAACCAGATCACGGGCTGGAAGACCGACTTTTTAAGCAGCAGCATTCTGCTGTTCAGCATCGGCAATATCGTCACCTGGACGTGGACGGGTTACAACATGATCACCCTGTACGCCGCGCTTCAGAACGTGCCAGGAGACATCTACGAGGCTGCCCGCATCGACGGCGCGAGCAACTGGAGCCTGACCCGCTATATCAAACTGCCGCTGCTGCGTCCGGCGCTGACGCTGACCGCCATCTTCTCGATCATCGGCACCATGCAGATCTTCTCGGAGCCGTTCGTGCTGCGTCCGCTGGGTTACGTGCCGGACAACATCACACCCAACACCTACCTGTACCTCGCGGTGGCGCGTGACGGCAACTTCGGCTATGGCGCGGCGCTGGCGATCATCATGGCGCTGTTTACCCTGGTGTTCAGCAGCTTCTTCTTGCGGAACGTTCGGGGAGAATCATCATGACCGTTGGCAATCTGAATCAACTTGAAACCGTCAAGACTGCTCAGGCTCAGCGCCCGTTCAAACGCCCCCGTCAGGGCTTTTCGCCGCTGCAATGGGCCGCCCTTTCTCTGTTCTGCATCTACTCGCTGCTGCCGCTGTGGTGGGTGCTGACCACCATGACCAAGAGCAACGGGCAACTGTATTCCAGCTTCGGGCTGTGGTTCACTTCCCCCAGCAACTTCGTGCAGAACGTGCAGATCCTGTTCACCCGCGACGACGGCATTTTCCTGCAATGGCTGCTGAACTCCTTGCTGTATGCCGGGGCCTCGGCGGTGGGCAGCATGCTGTTCGCGGCAATGGGCGGCTACGCCTTCGCCAAGTTCAATTTCCGGGGCCGCGAACCCATGTTCAACGTCATTCTGGCAACGATCATGGTGCCCAGCACTGCGCTGGCCCTGCCGATCTTTTTGCTGATGCAGCAGATCGGGCTGATCAACACCTACTGGGCCGTCATTCTGCCCGGTCTGGTCAATCCTTTCGGTCTGTACCTGATGCGCCTGTTCTGGGACGCTGGATTCCCCACCGACTTGATGGAAGCTGCCCGCATTGACGGCGCGTCCGAGAGCAAGATTTTCTGGCAACTGGGGCTGCCCCTCGTGCGCGGCGGGCTGGTCACGGTGGCGCTGTTCTCGTTCGTGGGCGCGTGGAACAACTTCTTTCTGCCGCTGGTGGTGGTCAACAAAGACACCCTCTTTCCGCTGACGCTGGGGCTGTCGGTGTGGAACCAGACCAGTGCCAGCAGCGGACAGAACCCGATCTACACCGTGATCGTGCTGGGCGCGCTGGTCAGCATTCTGCCACTGATCATCGCCTTCCTGAGCCTGGGACGCTACTGGCAGGGCGGGTTAACCTCCGGGGCCACCAAGGGTTGATTGCTTGTGCTTTGGCTCAAGCATTTTTCCCACCCCCCAACCCCCTCCCCCAGGGGGGCAGGGGGGGCTTACGTTGCACTGGGCAGGGGTTTATTAGCTTGCAAGGCGGGAGAGAGATTAGGCATTTCCGACTTGGATGCCCTGCTTCATCCAGTTGCGTGAGGCCCGTCCGCTTCGCGCCCGATGGCCTTCGGTTGCTGCTTCTTTGGCGGTTTCATGCACTAAATAAAGCAAACAAGACCCCTTGGCTTTTAGCTCCTTTCCTTTGATGGGGACTGGGACATCTCGCACCGCGAGAGGCTGGGACTCGTAGAGCTGCACTAGCAGACGGGGTGAACTGCAAACGCCCCCCCAACGCCCCCCAACCGAAATTACACCCCCATCTTTTAGACCTTAGACCCTCAGCCTCTTAGACCTCCTTTTCCCCTCCCCAGGACACCCCCATGACCCAGAACAAATCCACCCCCGCCCCACACCTCCAGCTCGGTTCCTGCGACTACCCAGAACACGTTCCCCAGGACCGCTGGGTTCCCTACGCAAAGCAGCAAAAAGAACTGGGCCTGAGCTATGTCCGCATTGCCGAGTTCGCCTGGAGCCGCATGGAACCGCGCCCCGGCGAGTACGACTGGGAGTGGCTGGATACCGCCATCGACGCCTACCACGCCCAGGGTTTGCGCGTGGTGCTGTGTACACCCACGCCCACGCCGCCCGCGTGGCTGATCCGCGCCCATCCCGAGATTCTGCCGATTGACGCGCAGGGCCGCGTGCGCGAGTTCGGAGCGCGGCGGCAGTACGACTTTGCCTCGCCCATTTACCGCGAGCATTCCCAGCGCATCACGCGGGCGATGGCTGAGCGCTACGGCGAGCATCCGGCGGTGGCGGGGTGGCAGACCGACAACGAATTCGGCTGCCACAACACGGCCCGCAGTTACGGCGGGGCCAGTGCAGAGGCGTTCCCGATCTGGTTGGAAAAGAAATATGGCACGGTAGACGCCCTGAATACGGCCTGGGGCAATGTCTTCTGGAGCATGGAGTACAACGACTGGGGGCAGATCAAGCCGCCCAATCTGACGGTGGCCGAGCCGAATCCGTCGCATGTGCTGGACTTCTACCGCTTCGCCTCGGACATGATTGCCGAGTTTCAGGCCGAGCAGGTGGCGATTCTGCGCGAACTGTCGCCGGGGCGTTTCGTCACGCACAATTTCATGATTTTTGAGATGGGCTTTGACCACTACGAGGTGGCAAAGGGCCTGGATTTCGTGACCTGGGACAATTACCCGCTGGGGATGCTGGAATTCTTTGCCCCACCCGGCAGCGGCGAGGACGTGAAGACGCATTTTGCACGGACCGGGCAGCCCGATCTGATCGCCTTCAACCACGATCTGTACCGGGGTTTGTTAGGAGGCAAGAATGCGCTGGGACGCGATGGCCAGGGCACACCCAACGGCCCCTGGGTCATGGAGCAGCAGTGCGGGCAGGTCAACTGGGCACCCTTTAATCCGCTGCCCGCCGACGGCGCGGTGCAACTGTGGACGGCGCAGGCGTGGGCGCACGGCGCGGATGTCGTCAGCTACTTCCGCTGGCGGGCCGCCACGATGGCGCAGGAGGTCATGCATTCCGGCCTGCTGAGGCACAACGAGACGCCGGACCGGGGCTTTTCGGAGGTGGCCGAACTGGACACCACGCAATTCCCGGTGGGCGAGGTCACCGCGAAAGTGGCCGTGCTACACGACTACGACAGCCTGTGGCTCTACGACGAGCAGAAGCACAGCGCGTCCCTGAGCTACTGGACGCAGACGCTGACCTACTACATGGCGCTGCGTGGCCTGGGCGTGGATGTGGACGTGATTCATGCCGACGCCGATTTGAGCGGGTATGCGGTAGTGGTTGCGCCTGCTATCACCCTCGTCTCGCAGGAGCGGGCGGCGCACTGGACGGCGGCGGTGGAAGCCGGGGCAAAGCTGGTCTGCGGCCCGCGCACCGCCTTTCGCACACCGGGCGGCGAGACCTGGGCGGACGGGCAATTTGGCCCACTGTCGGAGCTGGTAGGCGCGAAGCTGCTGCAATACGATTCTCTGCGCCCCACCCTCTCCCAGAAGGTCACGGGAAACGGCGGGGATTTTGAGGCACACGCTTGGGCCGAGAGCTATCGCCCACAGGGGGCCGAAACGCTTTACAGCTACTCCGGCGGCCCGCTGGACGGCCAGAGTGCGGTGATTCGCAACGGCAGCGTGACCGTGATCGGCGCGCACAGCGAGAAGCTCGTTGGCACCGTGCTGGCTGAAGTGCTGGCGGGTGCGTCCGTAACCGTCACGCCACTTCCCGATGGCGTGCGCCTGAGCCGGCGGGCCGGGAAAACGCTGCTTCAGAACTGGAACCCGGACGCGGTGGAGTGGAACGGACAGACACTGGAGCCAGTGAGTTTTACCGTGTTAGACCACGCTGTGCTGGAGAACGCTGTGCTGGAGAATAAAAATGCCTGAATGGAACCTCACGGTTGATCCGGCCACCGTGCGCGTGCTGATCAGCGGCTACCAGTCGTGGAGCGAGGCCGAACTGCGCCCGCTGACCGACGTACAGGCCACGCCCCTGATGCAGTGGCGGCAGGAGCAAGGTCACGATCCGGCCTTTCTTCCCAGTGGCGAGGCGGGCGTGTGGCGCAGCCATACCGTGCTGGCGCTGGTGCGCCCGGACGGCGGCGGCTGGGTGGGCGCAGCCAGGGACGCCACCCACAGCTTTATCCACTGGGAAGCGCGGGCCGAGGGCGACTCAGTAGACAGTGGCAGGGTGCGCGTGTCCGGCACGGTGGAGGGGCCAGAGGTGGAACTGACCTGGGATGAGACGGGCGATGTGATCGGCACGCTGGAACGCCGCGCCGCCAAACTGGGACAGACTATGCATGCCCGCACCCCCGCGCCGCAGCGGGTCTGGTGTAGCTGGTACAGCTATTACCGGGATGTGACGCTGGACGCCATGCTGGAGAACGCCCGGCTGGCCCGCGAACACAAGTTGCCCTTTGACGTCTTCCAACTGGACGACGGCTTTCAGAGCGATCTGGGTGATTGGTTCACCGCCTCGGACCACTTTGGCGGCCATGCGCGGGACCTTCCGGCAGGGTTAAAAGAGCTGGGCTTCACGGCGGGGCTGTGGCTGGCCCCCTTTCTGGCCTCGCCCACCTCGCAACTGTTCCGCGATCACCCGGACTGGATGCTGCGCGGCGGGGACGATAAGCCTCTGGCCGTCGGCTACAACTGGGGCGGGGCGTACCACGCGCTGGATACCACGCATCCCGAAGTGCTGGAGTGGCTGCGCGATCTGGCCGCCACCGCACGCGGCTGGGGCTACCCCTACCTGAAGCTGGACTTCCTGTACGGCGCGGCATTGCCTGGGGTGCGGCATGATCCGTCGGTGGGCCGGGCGGCGGCGTACCGCAACGGCCTTCAGGCATTGCGCGACGGCGCGGGAGAAGACGCCTTCCTGCTGGGCTGCGGCGCACCACTCGCCAGCAGCATCGGCATCGTGGATGCCATGCGCACCGGGCCGGACGTGGCCCCGCTGTGGGATGAGGAATCGCGCCGGGTGTGGCTGGGCGACGCCACCGGCCCCAGCGCCCGCAACGCGCTACACACGTCCCTTTCGCGCTGGTATCAGCACTCGTGGTATCAGCCGGACCCGGACGTGGCGATCTGCCGCCGCGAACTGAGCCTGCTGAACAGCACCGAACGCCACGCCATAGCCGCCATGCTGGACGTGGTGGGTGGCCTGCGCGCCAGCAGTGACCCGATTGCCATGCTGGACGCCGATGGGCTGGCACTGCTGCGAAAGTGTCTGGAGATCAGCACGCCGGACCGGCCCCTCACCCTGACCGAAAGTCTTGGAGGCGCAGTGACCCACTTTGGCCGCGCGACATTCAACCTGACCGACTCGGGTGTCGGTGACATTCCCGCGCATGGCGCAAAATGGCCGTTATGACCTCCACCGCCACCGGCCAGACCTACCAGCAGGAGTTCACCAAACCCGATGGCCGCCCGCTCACCCTTTACGGCCTGAACCCCATCGTGGTCACGTCCGTGATTCCCAGCCCCAGCACTGAGGCGGTGGACGCCCGCCCCGTCCTGCGCTGGCATCCTTTACGGGGCGAATGGGTCATGTACGCCGCGCACCGTCTGGGCCGCACTTTTCTGCCGCCGCCCGAATACAATCCTCTCGCGCCCACCTCTGACCCGGCGCATCCCACTGAGTTGCCGCGCGGCATTTACGATCTGGCCGTTTTCGCCAACCGTTTTCCCAGTCTGACGCTGAACGCTCCCGAGCCTCCAGTCGGCCCGGCCCAGACACGGGCAGGTGTGGGCGCGTGTGAAGTCGTGGTGTTCAGCCAGAACGCCGATGGCCGACTCTCTGACCTGAGCGACGCGCAGATGAGTTTGCTTTTATCCGTGTGGGCCGACAGAACCTCACGCTTCGCGGCAGGCGGCGTGATCAAAAGCGTGCTGGCCTTTGAAAACCGGGGCGTGGAGGTGGGCGTCACCCTTCACCACCCGCACGGCCAGATTTACGCCTATGACCACCTTCCCCCTGTGGCGACACGGATGCTGGAGATGGCGCAGAAACACCATGTAGAAACGGGAAACGCCTGGATTTCCGATTTCGTAGACGCCGAACGAGAAGCGGGGGAACGCATCGTCCATGACGAGGGCGCGGCGCTGAGCATCGTGCCACCCTTTGCCCGCTACACCTATGAAACATGGATTCTCCCGACGCGTCCAGTGGGCCTGCTCTCCGAGTTGACGGACGATGAGCGCGACGCCTTCGCCCGCACCTTCAAAGACGCGCTGCTGCGTCTGGACGCGCTGTTCGGCGTGCGGATGCCTTATCTGATGACAGTGCATCAGGCTCCGCTGGACGGGCCGCATCCTGAATTTCCGCTGCACATTGAGCTGTATCCGTACCTGCGGGCGGCGGGCCGCATGAAATATCTGGCTGGAACCGAGCAGGGTGCGGGCGAATTTGCCAACGACAAGTTCCCCGAAGTGGCGGCTGCAGAATTGCGGGCGGTGAATCTTGAAAACGTTTGAAGACGTGTTCGGGAGTGCGCCAGAGGTCACGGCCTCCGCGCCAGGCCGCGTGAATCTGCTGGGTGAACACACGGACTATCAGGGCGGCTTCGTGCTGCCCACGGCCATTCCACAGCGGGCGACGGTGGGCATTGGGCGCAGTAATTCCAATTCCCATGTCCTGTACAGCGCCAATCTGGAGAAGACCCTGCGCGTCCCGATGGGCGAAGTGGGCACCGAGTTCGCACCGTATCTGACGGGTTGCATTCAACTCAGCGGCGTGAATGAGGGGCTGAATGTCCACATTTCCAGCGAGGTGCCCAGCGGCGGCCTGAGCAGCAGCGCGGCGCTGGAAGTGGCGACGTTGCGGGCTTTGCGCGAGTTGTACGGGCTGGAGCTGGACGATGTGGCGCTGGCGTTGAGGGGCGTGCAGGTGGAACACGACTTCGTGGGCGTCAAGTGCGGCGTGATGGACCAGCTCGCCAGCAGTCTGGCCGACACCCACACCATGTTGCTGGTAGACACCCGCAGTCTGGAGCGCCGCGCCGTCCCCTTTCCGGCGGGGGCCGAGGTGCTGGTGATGGATTCCGGCGTGCCGCGCCGTCTGGCCGAGAGCGGCTACAACGAGCGCCGCGCCCAGGTGGAGGAAGCCGCCCGGCTGCTGGGCGTCAAGGAACTGCGCGACGTGACCGATATCAGCGTTGTGGAGGCACTCCCCTCACCGCTGAAAGAACGCGCCCGCCATGTGGTCAGCGAGAACGCCCGCGTGCTGGAAGGGTTAGAGGCCGATGCCACCCAGTTTGGCCTGTTGATGAACGCCACCCACGCCAGTCTGCGCGACGATTACGAGGTTTCGCACCCGCTGGTGGACGATCTTGTGGCCCTGCTTCAGGCCCAGCCGGACGTGTTCGGGGCGCGGATCACGGGCGCGGGTTTCGGCGGAGCAGTGGTGGCGCTGGTACGGGAAGGAACGGCGGCGGCAGTGGGCGCGGCGGTGCTGGCCGACTACGGCACGCTGGGGCTGGTGGTGGTGCCGTAACCCGCTGGACAGAAAAGGGGGAGGCATTCCGTCTGGAAGCCTCCCCTCTGCTGTTCAGGACGCGTTAAATCGAAACCCGGCCCGGCAGAGTGGTGGTGTCCTCCGGCTCCTCAAAACCGATGTCGGGGTTGCCGGGGCCGTCCTGCACCACGTTCGGGTTTTTCTCGTAACGGTCTGGAATCTTCCGCAGGCTCTCGGCGTCGCTGTGGTTCTCTGGCACTTCATCAAAATGTTCGTTGCTGGTGTGTCCGGTCATGCCTCTCAAGGTAAGCGGCGTGGGCGGCGGCTGGGTGTGTCAAAGGCCAAGACAGGTTCAGCCACAGCGTTTTACACTGACGGCAATCATGAAACCCACAGCGATGAAGAATCTGGCCGCACTCCTGACCCTCGCGCTGACGGCCTCGGCAGCGGCGCAGGCCGCCCCGCCAACCCCACGCACTCTGCTGGCCCAGGCCAGTCCTGTGGCCGCCCCGCCCGTCCCCGCCGACACCGCCCGCATCAACTATTACCGCCCGGACGGCAAATACGACGGCTGGGGCCTGCACGTCTGGGAGGACACCATCAAGCCCACCGAATGGACCGCGCCGCTGAACCAGACGGGGAAAAACGACTTCGGGGTGTACTGGGATGTGCCGATGAAAACCGACTGGAAGAAGCTGAATTTCATCATCCACAAGGGCGACGAGAAAGACCCCGGCCCGGATATGACGCTGCCTGCCGAGAAGGGCGCTCAGGCGTGGATCGTCAGCGGCAACCCGTCGGTCAACACCACCAGACCCGATACGGGGGTGCGGCAGGTGGGCGATCTGATGAAGCAACAGGCGATCATGCTGGGGCGCGATACCGTGGCGGTCAAGCCGGGATTCGCGCAGCCGGGCGCGTTCCTGACTCTGCACACCGCCCCCGACGCCTCGCTGAAGCTGACTCCGGCAGGGGTGGACGGCGGCACGACACTGACGCTGGAGGAGGTGGAGGGTGGCCTGACCCCCGAACTGAAGGCCAAGGTTCCGTATCTGGCCAATTACACGCTGCTGCGCGTGCGTGAGGAAGACCGGAGCAGGATCGAGGCGGCGCTGAAAGGCCAGCTGGCCGTGTCCTCGGTGATGCCCGACGGCACGGTGCTGGACGCGACGGGGGTGCAGACCGCGTGGGCGCTGGATGACCTGTACGCCTACAGCGGGCCGCTGGGCGTGACCTGGGCAGGCGATAAACCGACGGTACGCGTCTGGGCACCCACCGCGCAGGACGTGAAGCTGCATATCAGCGACGCGGACGGCAAGAATGAGAAAACCGTGGCCATGACCCGTGACAGGAGCGGCGTGTGGACGGTGGCGGGCGACGCGAGCTGGAAGAACCGCGCCTACCTGTTTGAAACCAGAGTGTTCGCGCCCAGCACAGGCAAGATCGAGACCAACCTCGTCACCGATCCTTATTCCGTGGGCCTGACGCCCAATAGCACGCGCAGCCTCCTGACTGACCTGAACGACGCGGCGCAGAAGCCTGCCGGGTGGGACACCCTCAAGAAGCCCGCCCTGAACTCCGTCAATGACCTCAGCTTCTACGAGTTACATCTGCGCGACTTCAGCGCCGCTGACACGACAGTTCCGGCGGCAGAGCGCGGTACGTATCTGGCCTTCACTCAGGGCGGCAGCGACGGCATGAAGCACCTGAAGGCACTGGCCGACGCGGGCCTCAAGGCCATCCACCTGCTGCCCACCTTCGATATCGCCACCATCAACGAGGACAAATCTCAGTGGAAGTCGCCGGGCGATCTGAGCAAATTTCCGCCCGACAGCGACGGGCAGCAGAAGGCGGTGAACGCCGTCAAGGACGCCGACGCCTACAACTGGGGCTATGACCCCTACCACTACATGGTGCCGGAGGGCAGTTACGCCGTGAAGGCTGACGAGCGCACCAGAGAGTACCGCCAGATGGTCATGGCGCTGAATGCGTCGGGCCTGCGCGTGATTCAGGACGTGGTGTTCAACCACACCAACGCCAATGGGCAGGCCGAGCGCAGCGTACTGGACAAGATCGTGCCCGGCTATTACCACCGCCTGAACGTGGACGGCGGCGTGGAGAACAGCACCTGCTGCTCCAACACCGCCACCGAACACAGCATGATGCGCCGCCTGATGATCGACACGCTGGTGCTGATGGCGCGACAGTACAGGGTGGATGGCTTCCGCTTCGATCTGATGGGCCACCACCTCGTGTCCGACATGAAGGCGGCGCGGGCTGCGCTGGACGCCCTGACCGTGCAAAAGGACGGCGTGGACGGCAGGAAGATCTACCTGTACGGCGAGGGCTGGGACTTTGGCGAGGTGCAGGGCAACAAGCGCGGCGTGAATGCCACGCAGGTCAATATGTATGGGCAGGGCATCGGCACCTTCAATGACCGGATTCGGGATGCGGTGCGCGGCGGCAATCCTTTCGGCGGCTTGCAGGAACAGGGCTTCGCCACCGGACTGGTGGGCCTGCCCAACGGCCAGAAGGGCGACACCGACACGGCCAAATTGCTGCAACTCTCGGACCTGATCCGGGTGGGCCTGACGGGCAACCTGCGCGACTACAAACTGATCAACGCGGCGGGGCAGACCGTAACCGGGGCAGGCATCAAATACGGCGATTCTCCCGCCGGGTACGCGGCCAGCCCGCAGGAAACCATCAACTACGCCAGCGCCCACGACAACCAGACGCTGTTCGACGCCGTGCTGCTCAAGGCACCACAGAATGCGACGGGGGCGCAGCGCACGCGGATGCAGAACCTCGCCAACAGCATCATTCTGCTGGGGCAAGGGCTGCCGTTCAGCACGTCGGGCGACGATCTGCTGCGTTCCAAGAGCTTCGACACCGACAGCTATAACAGCGGCGACTGGTTCAACACCATCGACTGGACGGGCCAGACCAACGGCTTTGGCCGGGGCCTGCCACTGGCCGAGAAGAACGCCGACAACTGGAATCTGTACCGCCCGATTCTGGGCAACGCGGCCCTGAAACCCAGCCCGGCGGACATTGCGCGGGCCTTCGACTCCTACCGCGAATTCCTGCGGGTGCGCTATTCCTCTGAGCTGTTCCGACTGGAGACGGCGGCGAAGGTGCAGCAGAATCTAACCTTCCTTAACACTGGCCCCAGACAGCTTCCGGGTGTCATCGCCATGAAACTCAGCGGGGCGGTGAGTGCCACGAATCCCTATAAAAACATCGTGGTGGTCTTCAACGGCAGCGGGAAAGACGTGACTGTAACCGACGCGAAGCTGGCGGGCCTGAATCTGAGCCTGCATCCTGCGCTGGCCGCCAGCACGGATTCCATCGTCAAGGCGAGCAAATACGCCGGAAACGGCGTGACCGTGCCGGGGCTGACGACAGCGGTCTTCGTCGGGAAATGAGCCAGAAGCCGCTGCTCGTCCTCGTGACGGGCGTACCGGGGAGCGGCAAGACCACGCTGGCCACTGCCTTGAACGAGCGACTAAGATTCGCCCTGCTCTCCCGCGATGACTTTCAGGTGCGGCTGTGGAACCTGTGGCAGGATCAGCCGGATCTGCTGCCACAGGTTTCCAGAGCGCACTGGGCGGCGTATTACGCCACGGTGGACGCCCTGCTGGATATGGGCGTCAGCGTAGTGGCCGAGGGCAGCGTCCACACCACGCGCGGCGCGGGCGAGATCGCGGCGCTGCTACCCAAAGCCGATGCGGTGGTCATCCATTGCACGGTCCCAAAAGCAGTCAGCCACGAGCGTTTTCGGGTACGGGCAGGAAAAGGGCGGCGGCTCCATCCCGCTTACACCGACGCCGAGAACTTCCGGCAGATGGAGGAGAATCCAGCCCGCTGGGCACACTTTGAGCAGCCCGTGGCGCTGGACATCCCCAAACTGGTTGTGGAGACCGGGAGCGGCTATCAGCCCGGACTGGAAAAGATCCTCAGCTTCATCCAGTCACGCGCTGAAACGTGCTCCTGAGACCCAGACCGACCTGGGGTGAGGAGCGTCTTTCACGCCTGAATAAAGACTGGCTCAGCGAAGTGGCAAACACGGATCAGCCTCCACCGCTTCTTCTGAGAAATATGAGCAACAGGGCCACAAAGTCACGCCCCTGTCTGGCGTTAGCCTTTCTTTTGTCACTGAGCCAGAGAAATACACTCAGCACCATCCCCACACCTCATCTGCATCTGACCTGGAGGTCTTCCATGAAAGTATCCACCCTGACCCGTTCCACCCTGGCTGTGCTGGCCGCGTCTCTGCTGGCCGCCGCCTCTGCCAAGCCGATCATCGTGGGAAGCAAGCTCGATCCCGAAGCGCAGATTCTGGGGCAGATGATCCTGCTGACCCTCAAGAACGCGGGCCTGGAAACCACCGACAAGACCAATCTGGGCGATACCGGTGTGAACCGCAAAGCCATCCTGGCCGGGGAAATCGACGTATATCCCGAATACACCGGCAACGCGGTCTACCTGTTCCCGGCGGCCAAGATCACGCCCAAGCAGGCGGGCAATCCCGGCACCATCTACGGGCTGGCGCGGCAACTGGACAGCAAGAACGGCATTTCGTGGCTCAAGCCCGCCAACGTGAACAACACCTGGGTGATCTCGGTGCCGCAGAAACTGGCGACGGCCCAGAAGCTCAAGAGCGTGGCGGACCTCGCCAAGTACGTCAATGGCGGTGGCAAGTTCAAGATCGCGGGCAGCCCCGAGTACTTCAACCGCTCCGACACCTTCCCGGCCTTCGAGGCCGCCTACGGTTTCAAGCTCAAGCCCGATCAGAAGCTGGTGCTGGCAGGCGCGACGCCTCCGCAGGCGCAGCAGGCCGCCTCTAACGGCACCAACGGCGTGAACGCGGCGATGGCTTACGGCACCGACGGCACACTGGCGGCCCTGAGCATGGTGGCCCTGACCGATCCCAAGGGCGCGCAGTTCGTGTACCAGCCCGCGCCGATCATCCGCACCAGCACCCTCAAGGAAAATCCGCAGGTGGAAGCGGCGCTGAACAAGGTGTTTGCCAGCCTGAACGCCAGCACCCTGCAAGGGCTGAACGCCAAGGTGGCGCTGGAAGGCCGCACCCCGCAGGCCGTGGCCGAGGAATACCTGAAGTCCAAGAACCTGATCAAGTAACCAGGGTTCTCAGAGCGGGCGGTGGAGAGGCCGGAGCAAACGGCACTCCATCGCCCCTTTTCTATCGCCTCTTCTTCATCTTTCAACAAGAAGTAAAGCGGATTGGGCAGTAAAGCATCCCGTCGTCCTCAATGATGGGAATGTTTTTCCGCCTACCCTTGCCCTCACCCCTGCCACCGTGCCCCTGATCCCAATTCCGAGGAGCTTCATCTTGACCGTCCTGAACACATGACCACCTCTCCCCTGAGTCCACAGGTCAAGCCTCGCCGCCTCGCCGCCTCGCCGGATGTGCAACTGATTTTTTGGCTGGGCGGCGCGCTGATGCTGGTGGCCTGCTTCCTGCCGTGGGCGCTGCTGCGGCCCAACCGTCTGGCATCTGGCATATATATGAATCTGCCTGTGGTCTGGATGGTGCTGAACGCGCTGCTGGCGCTGGCCGTTCCAGTCTCGGCCCGGTTCCTGCCGCGCCTGACTCCACTGCTGAGCGGCGCAGCCCTGGCGCTGGGCTTTTACCTGCTGGGGTCACAGATGACCGCCGCCATGCTGGATCAGCCGGAAATCGCGCGGGCCAGCGCCAGCAGCGGGCTGTGGGTGTGGTTGCTGGGGGCGGGGATTGCCGTGTATGGGGCCAGTCAACTGGCTTTGCCGGAGCGCTTCTGGAGCTGGCTGGCGTGGCTATGGCTGCCCGTGCTGATTGTGCTGGCCCTGACCGGACAACTGGCTGACTGGTCCGTGCTGCGCGAGCTGGACGCCCAGAAGTCGCGTTTTCTTCAGGAGGTAGGGCAGCACCTACGCCTGGTGCTGACCGGGCTGGGGCTGGCGGTGTTGATCGGTGCGCCGCTGGCGGTGTGGGTGTCACGGCGGCCCCGTGCAGCGGAGGCGGTGCTGGGCTTTGCCAACGGTATTCAGACCATTCCCAGTCTGGCGCTGCTGGGCCTGCTGATCGCGCCGCTGGGGGCACTGGCGAACGCGTTCCCATTTCTGCGAGAGGTGGGCGTCAGCGGCATTGGCACGGCCCCGGCGCTGACTGCACTGACTCTGTACGCGCTGCTGCCGGTGTTGAGGAACGGGCTGGTGGCCCTGCGTGGCGTATCACCTGGCGCGCTGGACGCCGCACGCGGCATGGGCATGACCGACAACCAGCGCTTCTGGCGGGTGCAGTTGCCGCTGGCGCTGCCCGTGTGGCTGTCTGGCATCCGGCAGGCGGCGGTGCTGCTGGTGGGCGTCGCCAGCATCGCGCAACTGATCGGCGCGGGGGGGCTGGGCTATTTCATCTTCAGCGGCCTGCAAACGGCGGCCAGCGACCTGATTTTGCTGGGTGCGATTCCCGCCGCGCTGCTGGCGATTGGCGTGGATACCCTGCTGCGCGGCCTGGAAGTCCTGCTGACCCGGCAATGGGGGAAGGCGTGAGACCGTCCGCGGACAACCCCAGAGACAGACCACCCATGCCACTTCCCACCTCCCCGGAGCAACCATGATTGAGTTGAAGAATCTGGAAAAGAAGTACGTCAACGAGACCTCCGGCGAGACCTTCTACGCCGTCAGAGACCTGAGCATTGTGTTCCCAGACGGCAAAATTACCGCGCTGCTGGGACCTTCGGGCTGTGGCAAGACCACCACGCTGCGGATGATCAACCGCCTGACCGAACCGACGGGCGGCAAAATTTTGCTGGACGGGCAGGACATCATGGCCCAGCGCCCGGAAGACCTGCGGAGGCAGATCGGTTACGTGATCCAGCAGATCGGGCTGTTTCCGCACCTGAGCGTGTTGCAGAACGTCGCCACCGTGCCGGACCTGCTGGGCCGCCCAAAGGCACAAACTCGGGAGCGGGCGCGCGAGCTGCTGGAGCTGGTGGGCTTGGAACCGGGGCAATTTGGGGGCAAGCATCCCCACGAGCTGTCCGGCGGACAGGCCCAGCGGGTGGGCGTGGCGCGGGCACTGGCCGCCGATCCCCCGGTGTTGCTGATGGACGAACCCTTCGGCGCGCTGGACCCGCTGGCCCGCGACAAGTTACAGGAAGCATTTCTGGACATCCAGCGCCGCCTGCAAAAAACGATTGTGCTGGTCACCCACGACATCGACGAGGCGCTGCGCCTGGGAGACCGCGTGGCCCTGCTGAACGCCGGGGAACTGGCCCAGTTCGGCACGCCCAATGATCTGGTGCGCCACCCCGAGAGCGAATTCGTGAGGCAGTTTCTGGGCGAGGACGCGCTGCTGCGCCAACTAGCGGGTCTGCGTGCCTCTCAACTGGCCCAGCCCGGCGACGCCACGGGCCTGCCGCAGATCAGCGGTTCTTTGAATGTCCGCAGTGCCCTGAGCGTCATGCTGGGCCAGCGCTCGGACGCCCTGGCCGTGCTGGACGCGGATGGGCAGATTGAGGGCGTCCTGACCTGGCAGGCGCTGGAAGAGGCGGGATGACCACAGCTCGCGCGACTGGGACGCGCCGCGCCGCCTCCACGCTGTTGCTGGCGTTGCTGTGGCCCGCGCTGCTGCTGATCTGCCTGATTCCGGGGGTGCTGTCGAGCCTGTTCGCGCCACTGTCGGCGGGGATTCCCCCTGAAACTGGAGACCGCCCCCTGTGGCGGTTGACCCTGATCCATCTGGAACTGGTGCTGGGCGCAGAACTGATCGTGCTGCTGATCGGCGTCCCGTTGGCGGTCTTCGTGACCCGTCCGGGCCGCGCCGCTTTAATGCGCCTGACCGAGACGATCACCGGGCTGGGGCAGACGGTGCCCACCATCGCCATTCTCGCCCTGGCCGTGCCGACACTGGGGCTGGGGTTGCCGCCCACCGTGCTGGGGCTGGTGCTGTACGGGCTGGTCCCGGTGCTGTCCAACGGCATCGCGGGCCTGCTGGCGGTAGATAAGGGCGTGCTGGACGCGGCGCGCGGCGTGGGCATGACGCCCCAGCAGCGCCTGATGCGGGTGGAATTGCCCCTGAGCCTGCCTGTGCTGATGGCTGGAATCCGCACCAGCACGGTCTATAACGTCGGCACGGCAACGATTGGTGCGGCGCTGGGGGCAGGCGGTCTGGGCAGCCTGATCATCAACGGACTGTCACAGCAAAATACGGGACTGGTATTGATCGGCGCGGTGCTGGCCGGATTGCTGGCGCTGAGTCTGGACGCTTTGCTGGCACTGGTTTCTCCAAGCGGGCGGTAAGAACTCCTGTTGGGTTCCTCACCCCGCCCTACAATGCCCCCCATGAGGATTCGTCTCGACCCCTGGCCTGTGGATACCCAGGATGGCCAGCTTACTTTGAAGCCCTTCGCCGGGCTGGTTTTTAATGCAGAGACGGAAGCGTGGGCCGCCATTGCGCCGCGTGATATTCCAGCGCGGCTGCGGCGCGTGCTGGTGGTGGACGGCAAACCACGTATGGAAGCCCGCCTGCTGCTGGACGACGAGGTAGGTGGAATGAGTCTGGCCGGATTCGGCGCGTTCGTGGCCGGAGCGGTGGACCTCTGCCCACACGGCACGCGTCAGGCCGAGTTGCTGGAAGTGGCTGCCCAGCGCATTCTGGCCTACAGCAGCGAGAGCGGCGCGGCGGTCAAGGCGGAGCGCCTCAGCCCGCGCAATCCACACACCGGGCGGCTGGAATACACGCCGCACGTCTTCACGGGCAGCCAGTTGGAGGGCGCAAAAAGCAAGGTGCAGCGCCTGATGCTGGATGCAGAGGCCGAGTTGAGCCACCGGCTGGCCTCCCCCCTGCCACTGGACGAGCATGATCCCAACGCCCTGCCCGACACGCTGGTCTTGCAGGACGGCCCGGTGCGGATCGGCGGAGCTGGCCGCGCGGTGCTGGGTTACGTCAAGACCTTGCACACCGATTACCTGGGTGCGGACCGGATTGGATTGCTGGGCACGCTGAAGCCCGGCGAACGCACCCCGGTCCTGCGCTTCCGTGTGGGCGATCAGGGCGATGGTCAGGGTTCCGAGGGCCGTGAACAGCGCTTTACGTGGTATGTCCGCCTATGCGATCCGCCGTTCTATCAGCACCCGCTGGCCGGGGTGATGCGCCTGGAAATGCACGCGCCGGAGGACAGCGACTTCGTGCCGCGTGGCGTGCTGGACATTGCCAACCTGTCGGGGCGACTGCTGTGCAAACTGGCAAGTGCGCCCCACAAGGACGCCCGCGCCCCGCAGAACCTGATTCCCACCGCCGCGCTGGAACAGGCGATGGGCCGCGCGATGGGCAGCGCCGAACTGGTCACGCGCCGCATCCGCTCGCATCTGGCCCGCGAACTGGGCAAGGAGGCGGTGGCATGACCGGAACCTCCGAGGCCCGGATTGGCATGGTGCTGGGCACCGAGGACGTGACGCCCACCGTCTTCTGGTTCGCCGTCAGTGCGGGCGCAAGCGTGCAACTGGATGACCTGATCGTGGTGGAAACCCTCAAGCCCGATGGCCGCCCGGTGCGCTTCTACGGTCTGGTGGACAATGTTCGCAAGCGGCATGAGGGCGTCACCTTCGAGAGTGATGTGGAGGACGTGGTGGCCGGAATCCTGCCCGCCAGCGTCAGCTACGCGGCGCGGGTGCTGGTCACGCGGGTGGACCCCGAGAACTTCATTCCGCCGCAGCCCGGCGACACGGTGCGGCACGCACGCGGCGACGACCTGAACATGGCCCTCAGCGCCGACAAGATGGGGCAGGCCAGCTTTCCCGGTGGCCTCCTGGCAGATGGTCAGCCCCTGCCCCTGAACTTCCGCTTCGTCAACGGCGAGAGCGGCGGTCACATCAACATCTCCGGCATTTCGGGCGTGGCGACCAAGACCAGTTACGCCCTCTTTTTGCTGCACAGTATCTTCCGTAGCGGGGTGATGGACCGCGTCGCCCAGGAAAGTGGCGGGCGCATGGCGGGCAGCGCGGGCGGGCGAGCAATCATCTTCAACGTCAAGGGCGAGGATTTGCTCTTCTTGGACAAACCGAACAGCAAGGTGGTGAAGAAGGAAGCCGAGGCGGGGGCCAACAAGGGTTTTGGCCGTGACCGCTACGCCATGCTGGGCCTGCCGATGACCCCTTTCCGCGATACCCAGTTTCTGGCCCCGCCGCGCCCCGGAGCCACTGGCAGCGCGATTGTCCCCCACACCGATCAGCGCTCGGAGGGCATCACGCCCTTCATCTTCACCCTGCGCGAGTTCTGCGCCAACCGCCTGCTGCAATACGTCTTCTCGGACGCGGGCAGCAGCCTGAATCTGGGCTTCGTGATCGGCAACATCGAGGAGAAACTGTTCCGACTGGCTGCGGCACAGACCGACAAGGGAACCGGCTTGAAGGTGGACGACTGGCAGGTAGAGCTAAGTGAGGTGCCACCCGAGGACCTGGAATTTGGCGATCTGGGCGGCATTAACCTCCGCACCTTTGACCAGTTGATCTCCTACATAGAATTCAAGCTGCTGGAGGACCGCGACGGCGAGGGCGATCCCAAGTGGGTGCTGAAACAGGCCCCCGGAACGCTGCGCGCCTTTACCCGGCGGCTACGCGGCGTGCAAAAGCACCTGACGCCCCTGATTCGTGGCGACTTAACGGAAGCCGAGGCCACCCGCTACCGCCCCAACCTGCTGAGCGGGGCGCAACTGAGCGTGGTGGACATTCACAACCTGTCCGGCCCGGCGCAAATGTTCGTGGTGGGCGTGCTGCTGCGGCAGGTCTTTGAACACAAGGAAAAATACGGGCGGCAGGACACCGTGTTTGTCGTGCTGGACGAGCTAAACAAGTACGCCCCGCGCGACGACGGCAGCCCTATTAAAGACATCCTGCTGGAAATCGCCGAGCGGGGGCGTTCGCTGGGCATCATCCTGATCGGCGCGCAGCAGACCGCTTCAGAGGTAGAGCGGCGCATCGTCTCCAACGCCGCCATTCGCGTGGTGGGCCGCTTGGATCTGGCCGAGGCCGAGCGCCCCGAATACCGTTTCCTGCCCCAAAGCTTCCGCGCCCGCGCCGGAATTTTGCAACCCGGCACCATGCTGGTGTCTCAGCCAGACGTGCCCAACCCCGTGCTGGTCAACTATCCCTTCCCGGCCTGGGCCACGCGCGGCGACGAGGTGGACGATCTGGGCGGGCGTGACGTGGTGGAAGTGGGCGAGGACTGGCTCCACTGAGCTGGGCATAAAAAAGTGCCCTTCCGGGCGTCATCAATGCTGTGAGTGACATTGGCATACAGGAGGACATGAGCGGTCAACCAGAGGGATCGCTCATGCCTTCTTGTTACAACTGCTGCACCAGAATCGGCGTGGTGGTGGGCTGCTCACTTCCGCCGGGCGGTTCCACGCTGACCGCCAGGGTCAGGCCGTTGGGGGCATCCTGCACCAGCTTGCCCTGCCCATCAATCACGCCCAGCGACACCGGAGTTTTGCCCTCAATCTTCCAGAGCTGGTAGACCTGCCCCTGCGGCGGCGCGGCGGTCAGATACAGAAAGGCGGTGCCATCACGCAAACGCACCACCTGGCCGATCTGGGATTTGTCCGCGCCAGTCAGGGGCTGGCTCACTGCGCCGGGCATGCCCGCGTAACGGGTCAGCGGATCGCTGGGAGGGCGCAATGCGAAGAACAGCGCCATCGCAGCAGCTAGGCCCAGCGTGCCCAGACCCAGGATCCAGCTTTTCCGGTCCGTGACGGGGGCATTCCCTGGGCCGGATGGTGGCCGAGCCTCAGAGAAGGACACATTGCCACTGGGAGCAGTGATTTGGGCCAGTTGCGAGGGCTTCTCGGCGCTCAAACGGGCCATCAATCGGTCAGCCGCTCCCTGCGGCACCTGACCGGGCGGCAGGCGCTCCGGCAGAGCGTGCAGGGCCGCCATATCGCTGCGGTACTCGGCCAGCAGGGCAGGGTCAGCCTGAAGGGCCGCCTGAACACGCGCCTCGTCCTGCGGCGACAGGGTTCCCAATGCCAGGGCGATCAGTTCGTCTGTTTGAATGGACATGCGTGTTCACCTGCCTTCTGCTCAGCGCCGCCACAATAAAGCGTGTGCGTTCCAATTTGAGCATATGGGATGAGAAATCGTAAAGAGAGGGCGAAGGGTCAGAGGGTGCCGGATGATCCCAGCAGGGTCTTCATGCGGCCCAGGGCCGAGCGGAGGCGTGATTTGACGGTGCCCACGGGCAGTCCCAGCAACACAGCCAGTTCGCTGTGGGTGTAGCCCCGATAGTAGGCCAGTTCGACCAACTTGCGGTGTTCCGGCTCCAGCCCCTGCACCGCTTGCTCTGCCATTAAACGGTCAGTGGGATCGGCGGCGGCAGTGGGCGCGTCCCAGTCTTCGATCTCCAGGGATGTATCAGGACGGTCTCGCAGTTCCTGCAAAAAACGGTGGTGCGCGATGCTGACCAGCCAAGTCTTGACGCTGGCCCGCGCCGGATCGAAACGTGCTGCATGCTTCCAGGCGTTCATGAAAGCGTCCTGCACACAACTTTCCACATCATCGGTCTGGCGAAGCATCCGGTAACCCAATGCGTAGAGTAGGCGGGCATACCGTTCATGAAGCTCGCGCAGGGCGTCTTCCTGCCCGCCCGCCATGGCCTGCATCAATGCCTCGTCGGGAAAATCGGGGGGAAGGGTGGGTTGATTCATGGAATGAGGATCACACTAGCAAACGTGAACTACCCTCCACTGTCACCCAGATTGGCATAACTTTATTGATCGGGGGCGCTGGGGTAAGCGCTGAGGTGAAAAACCCTATCTCAGGCTTCCACGCTCCGGGGGGTCACGGCGGCGGCGCTGATCGGGGCGGCGGCTACCTGGGCGGCAGACTGGGCCACGGTCACGGGCTGCTGGATCACGGGCGTGGCGACGATGTTCGCGCCGTCCAGTTCGTCCTTGAGACCCTGGGTACTCTTGCGGAACTCGCGCAGGCCGTGGCCTATGCTCTTGCCCAGTTCGGGCAGTTTGCGGGGGCCGAAGACCACCAAGGCAACCAGTAAAATCACGATCAGTTCTGCGGGGCCGATGTTGGGCATGGTGAAAACCTCCATTCAGGTGGGCGGGCGGGGAAACAGAACAGGGGACGGGTCGCCCGAAGGCTGACCTGCGTCCCCTGAGGACGGATGAACGTGTTCTTTAAAGCTTAGGCAGGCAGCAGTGGCCCGACGATCTTGGTCACGGTGGCCATGTCCAGAGGCTTCCAGAAGTCGGTGGGCGTGGGCGAGTAATCGAGGTTGAACATACTGGCATCAACGACGTTGTCACCGCCCTTGGGCTGGGGGGCCATGTCGGTCTGCAAGTTGGCCGGGGTGTAGCCCAACTGGCGGCGCAGTTCCTGAATACCGCTGGCGTGGTTGGCCTCAACGGCCAGCACACTGGCGGCGGCAGTCAGGTAGCCAGCGGTCAGGATCTTGTCGGCCTGACCCAGGTAAGCGCGAACACCGATCGGCTCGAAGCTGGCGGCCAGCGCCAGGAACAGCTTGTCGTCAATGGTCTTGGGCGACTTGTCGGGATTGGTCAGCAGCGGGGTGAAGTCGATCTTGGGCTTGGGAATCGCCTTTCCGCCCGCGTCCGTGATGGTCTTCTGAAGGAAGGAGACATGGGCGGATTCGTGCGCCGCGATCTGGTCGGCATACTGCTTGACGCGGGCATCGGTCAATTTGGTCCGCAATGCACCGCTGGCGGCAAACTTCAGGTAGAAATCTTCTTCCAGGTATTCCAGCAGCAGGGCGTAATTCAGGATTTCGAGATCCTGTGCCTTGCTCTTGGTGGCCACGCTGGTTTCAGCCAGGGCGGTCATGTTGATTCCGCCGAGCATCACAGCGCCAGCACCGGCTCCGGCGATTTTCAGGAACGAACGGCGGTTGGGGGTGGGGGTAGTCATGTGGAATTCTCCTCTGATTTCATGGGAACGGGTAACAGATGGCTTTGGGTCAAGCCGTTTACTTGATGACAGGCTTGACGATTGCCAGAACCTGATCCATGCTCAGCTCTTTCCAGAGGAACGTGGGGGTGGGGGAGTAATCAGCGTCAAAGTCACCCGCGATGAGGCTGGTGGGCTTTGCAGCGCTCTGAGGGGCAATATCGGTCTGACGAAGAGGGGTCTTGTTGTAGCCCAGCTTCACGCGCAGTTCCTGCACGGCAGACACATGGTTGGCCTCAACAGCGTGGATTTTCCCAGCAGCCACGATCAGCGCGGGGTTGCTCAGGCGGGCCACCTGACCCAGGTAAGCGCGCACGCCTACCGGCTCGAAGGTGGCGGCCAATGCCAGGAACAGCTCGTCATTGATGGGCTTGTTGCCGATCAGCGGGCCGAAATCAAAGGTAGGCTTCGTAACCGGCGTACCCTTCAGGCTGACGATGGTATCGGTCAGAACCTTGACGTGAGAATTCTCATGTCCCGCGATTTCAGCGGCATACTGCTTGACCTGAGCGTCCTTCAGATTGGTTGCATACTTGCCGCCCACCGCGAACATGTTGTAGAACTCGGCTTCCAGGTACTCCAGGGTCAGCGCGTAGTTCAGGATTTCGAGATCCTGCTTGGCGGCTTTCTCGGCAGGCGTCAGTTCCTTGGGCGGCGTGGGCTGATCCTGGGGGCTGCACGCCACCAGCGCTGCGCCTGCACCAGCGAGACCGATATAACCCATGAACTTGCGGCGTGACGTTGCCTGGCCCCCACTGATCTCTGCGTTCGTCATTTCCACTTTCTCCGGCATGAAACTCCTCCCTTGAGCGGCGTTGATCGCCTCTTCGTCCTCCCAGACCTTGGCAGTCTAGAAGGGGTCCAGCTCTCGCAGATGACCGCTGGGGCCTTCCGCATGAACTTTGCTCAATGGGGTATATGCACGCCTACGGGGATTGGATCACCCAGCCCAGGAGCCTAAAGGCCACATGAAGATCGGCCCGGCAATTCAGGGCACGGTCCAGGGCAGCGCCTAGACTGTCAGGCGTGAACGCTTCTTCTCCCCCTTCCCCACTGCATCTGGAGGCCACGCCGGGGCGTCTGGACGCCGTACTGGCCGCACTCACAGATCACAGCCGCTCGCAGGTGGCGGGCTGGATCGCGGGCGGCCATGTGCAGGTGGACGGCGGCGCTGCCCTTAAATCCAGCCTCAAACTGCGCGGCGGCGAACAATTGACGGTGCAGGTACCGCCCCCACCCGAAGCGGCAGTCGAGGCCGAACAGGTGCCGCTGGACGTGCTGTTCGAGGACGAGACCCTGATCGCCGTGAACAAACCCCCCGGCATGATCACCCACCCTGCGCCAGGGGTCCGCAGCGGCACGCTGGTCAATGCCCTGCTGGGCCGCATGGAATTGCCCCGGCAACTGGACTTCGACGGCGAGGGCGGCTACCGCCCCGGCATCGTCCACCGGCTGGACAAGGACACCAGCGGCGTGATCGTGGTGGCCAAGACGGTAGAGGCCCACGCCCGGCTGGCCGCCGCCTTCAAGGACCGCGACACCCGCAAGAGCTATCTGGCGATTGCCGCCGGAAGCTGGAAAGCCACCGAGCCGGTCCAGGTGGACGCGCCCGTGGGCCGCCATCCGGTCCAGCGCCAGCGCATGACCGTGGGCGGCGCGAACGCCCGCGATGCCCAGACCCTGTTCACGCCGCTCTCTGCCCACCCGGACGGGCATGGGCGCACGCTGGCGCTGGTCCGTGCCCAGCCGCGCACAGGGCGCACCCACCAGCTCCGGGTGCATCTGGCGCACCTGGGCAGCCCGATCCTGGGCGATACGGTCTATGGCCGCGCCAGCGAGGTGATCTCCCGGCAAGCCCTGCACGCGCAGTTTCTGGAACTGCCGCACCCGATGACAGGCGAGACGCTGCATCTGCACGCACCCGCGCCGGACGATCTGTTGAGCGCCTGGATAGCACTGGGCGGAGTCTTGCCGGACAACCTCGAAACGCTGGACTGAGCTGGGTTTCGATGATCCCGTCGGACAGCGGCAGAATTCGGGGCAGCGCCGCTTCCGACACTCCACACCCGGAATCTGTTTTTCTCTCTAGCAGACTGATCTGCTGTCGGTTCGATGCCCTCCAGTCACATCCAACTGAACACATCAAAAAGAGAGGGAGAGAGGACATCGCTGCCCGCCTCTCCCTCCTTTTCAATGGATCTGCGCCCAGTTGGTCTGCGCTCAGTGGCTCTGCGTTTCGGTCAGGGTGCCCGAGGGATAGCGCACGCTTTCCACCAGATCCTACACATGCTGGCTGGGGGCAGGGGTCAGGCGGCTGACCGCGAAGGCCACCACGAAGTTGATGACCATACCCACCGTACCGATACAGGTAGTGCTGATACCCAGGAACAGGTCGGCGGGCGCGCCTGTGCCGCCCAGGCTTGGGGTGAAGTTGATGATGTAGATCAGCGTGAAGCCCAGGCCCAGCAACAGCCCGGCCACCGTGATCGCCCGGCCAGCAGCCGCGCCGCTTCTCTGGCGTTGGAAATCATCGGCCTGTCATGGATGTCGTGTGATACGGATTCCGTCTGTAACGCTCTCAAACCGGGACAGCTCCGGTTCGTTCACTCCACGCCCGGAACCCGTTCTTCTCCTTCTCGCATTCGTCATGAACAGACTGTCGTCGTGGAAGAGCACCCGTATGGGGCTACTCCTCCCCATGAGGACGCTCTTCCCCTGCTAACGCAGCTCTGCGAGTCCCGCTCGGATTTCATCGTTTTTGCAAACGATTCAATCGGAGTCCGTGTACCACTGCCCCGGAGACAATTTTTCGGCTCGCCCGGCAGGCGGCGCTACAGTGAACGGCAGCCACACTCCACCGCCCGCCCTGCCGGGCCACGTTCCCGCATTTTTTTTGCCCCGGAGGTTTTTCCCGATGACGCATCCCACATCCAGCGACCACATCGACAACGTGCTGCACGAGACCCGAGTGATCCAGCCGCCCGCCGATTTCGCGGCCCAGGCGAAGGTCACGCGCGAGGAATACGACCGCCGCTACCGCCAGAGCCTGGATGACCCCGATACCTTCTGGGGCGAGGTGGCCGGGGAACTGACGTGGATGAAGCCCTGGGATCAGGTGCTGGACTGGCAGGAGCCGCACGCCCGCTGGTTCGTGGGCGGGCAGACCAACCTGGCCTACAACGCGCTGGACCGGCAGGTGGAGCGCGGTCTGGGCGATAAGCGCGCCTTTATCTGGGAGGGCGAGGACGGCGAGGTTCGCACCTTCACCTATTCGGAGTTGCTCTCACAGGTCAAGCGGGCCGCCAACGCCCTGCTGGCGCTGGACGTGCAGAGCGGGGACCGCGTGACCCTGTACCTGCCGCTGATCCCGGAGGCCGCGATTGCCATGCTGGCCTGCGCCCGGATCGGGGCCGTGCATAGCGTGGTCTTTGGGGGCTTCAGCGTTTCGGCGCTGGCAGACCGCATCAACGACTGCCAGAGCAAGCTGCTGATCACCGCCGATGCGGGGCTGCGGCGCGGCGGACTGGTGAACCTGAAAGCCAACGCGGACGACGCTGCCGCAAAGGCCCCCGGCCTGCAACACATGCTGGTAGTCAATCGCGCGGGCAGCAATCCATCCATGCAGGAGGGCCGCGACGTGTGGTGGCACGAGGCGCTGGCCGCCGCCTCTGACGAACACGAGGCCGTGGCGCTGGACAGCGAACATCCGCTGTTCGTGCTGTACACCTCCGGCAGCACGGGCAAGCCCAAGGGCGTGCTGCATACCACCGGCGGTTACATGGTCAGCACCTACCTGACGATGGAGACCGTGTTTGACCTCAAGGATGATGACGTGTTCTGGTGTACCGCCGACGTGGGCTGGGTCACCGGCCACAGCTACAGCGTCTACGGCCCGCTACTGAACGGCGCGACCGTGGTGCTGTACGAGGGCGCACCCAACCACCCGGACTGGGGCCGCTTCTGGGACATCGTGCAGAAACACAAGGTCACCATCCTGTACACCGCGCCCACCGCCATCCGCGCGCTGATGCGCCAAGGTGACGAGATCCCCGGCAGGTATGACCTAAGCAGCCTGCGCCTGCTGGGTTCGGTGGGCGAGCCGATCAACCCGGAGGCGTGGATGTGGTATGCCCGTGTGATCGGCGGGGACCGCTGCCCGGTCATCGACACGTGGTGGCAGACCGAAACTGGCAGCATCATGCTGACCACCCTGCCCGGCGCACACGCTGCCAAACCCGGCAGCGCGGGCCTGCCTATGTACGGCATCGAACCCGCCATCATGACCCGTGACGGCCAGGAACTGGGGCCGGACGACGGCGGCCTGCTGGTCATCAAGCGCCCGTGGCCCAGCATGTTGCGAACGGTGTACGGCGACGACGAGCGCTACCGCAAGAGCTACTGGGGCGAGATTCCGCATGTGTACTTTGCCGGGGACGGTGCGCGCCGCGACGCCGACGGCTACATCACCGTGATGGGCCGCGTGGATGACGTGCTGAACGTATCGGGACACCGTCTGGGAACGATGGAGATCGAATCGGCCCTGGTGGCCCATCCCAGCGTCTCCGAGGCTGCCGTGGTGGGCCGCCCCGACGACATCAAGGGCGAGTGCGTGGTGGCCTTCGTGCTGCCGCAAGGCGATCAGACCATTGATCCCAAGGAACTGCGGGCCTATGTGACCCGCGAGATCGGCGCGCTGGCCCGCCCGGACGCCATCTACATCGCTGACGCGCTGCCCAAGACCCGCAGCGGCAAGATCATGCGCCGTTTTCTGCGCCAGATCGCAGCGGGCAAGGCCATTGAGGGCGACACCAGCACCCTGGAAGACCCCGGCGTGCTGGAGCGTCTGGCCGAGACGAACGCCGTTTAAGCGGGCTGAAGATGGCCCCTTCCTACCTACTGGCCGCGCTGCCACCCCCTGAACTGGCCGCACGTATCCAGACCTTCCGCGCTGCCCACCAACTCAGGGACGCCGCTGCCGTGCCGCACATCACTGTCAAGGCCCGCAGCGGCCTCCTGCCGGAACTGGACTGGCAGGCGAACTTGCGTGAGGTGGTGGCCCGGCACGCGCCCCTGCCCATCTCGGTCGGCGGGCCGCGCCTGTTCAGCAATGGGACCGCCGTGTATCTGGAGGCGGCCAGCGTGGAGGGCGTGGACCTGCATCTGACCCTGCTGGACGCCCTCAGGCCAGCGCGTTTCTTCGGTTACGAGGGGCCGAGGCTTCAGCTTCACCTCTCGCTGGTGCTGAAACGGCGCGGCGTGGAGTTATCAGAATTGCTCACAGCGGCCCAGACCGAATTCGCCGATCTGGAGCGCGAGCCGCTGGCTTTCACGGCACGAAGGATCACCCTGATGCGCAAGCCGGGGCCGGGTGGCATTTACGCACCGTTGGAAGAGTGGCCGCTGCTGGGCTGAGGGCCACGAAGGTGCCCGGAACCGTTCGTCCCGCCCCGCGCGCACAAAAGTGTCCGACAATAGGGCATGCAAGAGAACGGCATGCCAGAAATCAGAGTGAACGGCCTGAGCGTCCGTCCCAGACGGAAAAGGATGGCGCTGCCGGACCTGGGCGGGTTTTTCATGTTCTTCGGCGTTTCCGGCACCGATCATGGCCGTGCGGCCCGACTGGAACGCCGCTTCGAGCTGGAACACTTCTCGAACGTGGTCACGCTGGACCTCGCCTCGCCGCTGGGGCCGGGGCAGTACGTGCTGCGCGGCCTGCCCCACGAGGCCAACAAACGCGGCTGGACGGTGGAAGGGGGCGACTCTGCCACAGGCCACCTGAGCGACGATGGGCTGGAGGAACTGCGGGCCTGGATGGGCCAGGGCAACCGGCGGGTGCAGGCTGAGGCCATCGCCCCGCCATCCTGAGCAGCCCACGCGTTCTGATACGGATTCCGATTGAAAGATTTACGGAAACCTTGAAATCCGAGCGGATGCGAGTGGGAAAGAACATGGGTTCCGCGTATGAACTGCGCATCCGTACCGCCCCGTACCGACAGACCCGCCCGCCTCGGCTAGTGTGAGGTATGAACACTCTGATTCTCGGGGCCACCGGCGGCATCGGCGCAGCGACGGCGCGGGCACTGGCCGGGGCCGACACCACCCTGACCCTCAGTGGGCGCGACGAGGCCAAGCTCTTGGCCCTGGCCACCGAACTGGGCGCAACATCTCACGTTGCAGACCTGGGCTACGAAAGCCACGTCAAGGCGCTATTCGATGGGCTGGAGGGACTGGACACGCTGGTCTATGCGGCGGGGGCGGCCATGCCCGAACCCCTCAAGGACGCGGACCCCGGCAAGGTGCGCGCCGTGTGGAACGCCAACTACTTTGGGGCGCTGTGGGTGCTGAAGCACGGGCTGGGGCGCATGAACAAGGGCGGGCGGGTCTACCTGCTAGGCGCACGCCCAGAGCTGGTCACGGCGCGCGGCTTCTCGCAGTACGCTGCCAGCAAGGCCGCCCTGGCCCGCGCCGCCGAGATCGCCCGCATGGAGGCGCGCGGAGTCACAGTAGCGCTGGTGCTGCCCCCCGCCGTGGATACCGAATTGTGGGCGCAGGTAGGTAAGGCTCCCAAGGGTTCCATCTCGCCGCAGGAAGTGGCGCAGGCCATCGCCACAGACCGCGCCGGAGCCGGGGAACTGGAGATCCGGGTCTTGGGCTGAGCGCTGCTCTACCCTGAGCCGATGTCGCCCACCTTCCTGCGCCCTGCCCGCCTTCCCCCCGGCTCCCGTATCGCGGCCCTGAGCCTGTCCAGCGGTTTCGTGACCGAGGTGATGGGCCGCTACCGCGCAGGAGTGCGTCAGGTGGCCGACGAATTCGGCTGGGAGATCACGCCCGCGCCGAATGCCTTGCGAGGCGAGAACTATCTGTACGCCCATCCGCAGGCCCGCGCCGACGACTTGCACTGGGCGCTGGAAAATCCTGAGATGGATGGCCTGCTGAGCATGATCGGCGGCGACGACAGCGTGCGCCTGCTGCCCTTCCTGAATCTGGACGTGATCCGCGCCCATCCCAAGCCGTTTCTGGGCTTCAGCGACAACACGGTCACGCTGTTGGCCTTCTTGCGGGCCGGGGTGATGGCCTACCACGGCCCCGCGCTGCTGACCGATCTGGCTGAAAACGGCGGCATGCACCCTTTCACCGTGCAGGGCGTCCGCCGGACACTGATAGATGAACCCCAGACTTTTGACCTCTGCCCCGCCCCGGAGTGGAGCGAACATTTCAGCGATTGGGGGGATGAAACCTTGCAGGAGATTCGCCATCCCTTCCAACCCGGCGACGGCTGGAAGTGGCTTCAGGGCGACGCGCCCGCGCAGGGCCACCTGATCGGCGGCTGCCTGGAAGTGCTGGACATGCTGAACGGCACCCCGGGCTGGCCTGTCCCGGAGTTGTGGCACGGCGCGGTGCTGGCGCTGGAAACCAGCGAGGATGTTCCCGCGCCGAATCAGGTGGGCTACTGGCTCAGAAATTACGCCGCGCAGGGCATTCTGACGCAAGCTGCTGGATTGATGCTGGCCCGCCCCAGGGGCTACACGCCGAATATGGTGCAGGAGTTATACGGCTGGGTTCGCCGCGTGCTGTGCGAGGCTGGACGCGAGGGGATGCCCGTGGTGGCGAACGTGGACTTCGGCCACACCAGCCCGCAACTCACGCTGCCTTTCGGGGCACAGGTAAGGTTGGATCCAGCGGCGGGACGGGTAACGGTCCTGCCCTGAAACCTAGTCTCCCAGCGCTAGCTCTGCCGTCTGCACATTCGGCCCTTCAAGCGGCAGGTCCAGCCCCAGCATGGCGTGGACCGAGGCCGTCCAACCCCCATTGTCCAGCGTGCGGTAATGGTGTGCCCACTGCCAGTGACGGTAGGCATCGGCGGCACGGGCCATGTGGGCCTCGTCTGCGGTGGCGTCGGCCAGCGGGTTGGCGGGGGGGGCGCTCAGGTGGTGGCGGGTCAACGCGCCTTCCAGTTCCGATAGGGTCTTCGGCCCCAGCGCGAAGGCCACCTTCCCTGGAGGCACTGCGCCGCCCGAGGTCAACCAACGCCGCAGATCGTCCTCGGTGGGCAGGGCGTACAGGATCAGTTCGTCCCCAGACCAGAGGTCCCCCGCCTCTACCAGCCGCACGCCCGGCACATTGTCGCGCAGGTAATCGGCCACGGCTGGCGTGGCGTAGGCGCTGGCCCCGGCAGTCAGGCGCTGCATGGCGGCCTTGGGATTCAGGCGGGGCAGGTCCAGACCATCAGGAACGAAGAGGTCCAGAGACACCTGAGCGGGTGGACGCAGCGCCTGCGCATGGTATTCCAGCCGGGTCTGACCGCGCCACTCGCTGACCACCAGACCGGTTGCCAGATCACGTTCTCCTGGCGTGGCGTCGTGTTCGCCGTATTTAATGCCGCGCAGTGCCCCGACGCGAAATTGCAGGCTGTCTCCGCGTTTGCCCACCAGCCGCGTCTCGGTCAATTCGTCCCGCACGTGCCACAGCGGGGGCAGATGGCCCTCGCCGAACGGCTCGAAGGTGCTGGCCCCGTCCACCAGCTCAAGCGTGGCGCCCAGCGTGGGCAGCGCCGCGTCCAGCCGCACACGCGGCACGGGCGACGGAAACTGCTGCACGTAGGCGTGGATGCGCTCGCGGAAAGCCCCGAACTGCGCCTCGTCCAGCGAGAAACCCGCTGCTCCGGTATGGCCGCCGTAGCGCTTGAGCAGATCCCTGCTGTACGTCAGCCCATTCACGGCGCTGATGCCGGGGGTGCTGCGAACCGAACCCTTGCCCTGCGCCACGATAAACACGGGCTTGTGGTAGGTCTCCACCAGCTTGCTGGCCACGATGCCCATCACGCCCGCGTGCCACTCCGGGTGCGTGACCACCAGGGCCGGGTCACTGGGATCGGCGATCTGCAACGCCTGCGCGAACATCTCGTCCTGCAACTTGCGCCGTTCTACGTTGCGAATTTCCAGATACTCGGCCAGTCGCGTGGCCTCGTGGCGGCTGGGCGTGGTCAGCAGGTCCAGCGCGACATCCGCCTCGCCCAGCCGCCCGGCAGCGTTGATTCTGGGGGCGAGGACAAAGGCCACATCCCGCGCCGTGGGCCGCTGCACCCGCCCGGAATCCAGCAGGGCGCGCAGACCGGGCAGTTCGGTCTCCCGCAACGCCTCCAGACCAGCGCGCACCAGAGCGCGGTTCTCGCCGATCAGCGGGGCCACGTCGGCCACGGTGCCCAGCGTCGCTAGGGCGGACAGCGCTCTCGGCTCGGCCAAGCCCAGCTCAGCATGGATGGCCCACAGCAGATGGTAGGCCACCCCCGCGCCGGTCAGGTTGTGCAGGGCCGGGTCATAGCCGCCCGTGAGGCTGGGGTGAACCACCAGCGCCGCCGGGAAATTGTCGCCCGGCGTGTGATGATCGGTGACAATCACCTCGGTTCCCAGCTTGAGCAGGGCGGCCACCTCGTCCACGTTGCTGACGCCGCAGTCCACCGTGACCAGCAGATCGCAGCTCTCTGCGTGTTCAGTAACCTTGTCGGGATGGACGCCGTAACCCTCGTTCAGACGGTGGGGGATGAAGCCGTGGACATTCGCGCCCAGCGCCCGCAGGCCCAGCACCAGCACGGCGGTGGCACTCACACCGTCTGCGTCGTAATCGCCGTGGATGCGGATGCGTTTCTTGCCACGTACCGCGCCCACGATGCGCCGGGCCGCCTCACGCAGCGCCGGATTGGGGGTCAGAACCAGCGGCGGATCCAGCAGCGCCGGGGTCAGGCCGCGTCCGTGCAGCACCTGCGCCAGCGGCGGCGAGACACGCCATTGCCGCATGGTCGAGAGCAGTTCCTCGCGGCTGGCAGGGGGGGCCAGCAGCCAGCGGGCCGCAGGCACAGCAGTCGGGGAAACGGCCTTCATAGAGGCTGCCTCTCGTCCGAACCGGGCACAGGACTGTTGGTCAGAAGTGCCGATGGCATGGCCCCCAGCCGCGCTTGCAGGGTAGCGGTCAGCCGTTCCTCTACCGCACGGCGCTCGCGGCGTTCATGGCGGCGGCGCAGACGCTCCTGCCAGACCGGGGGAAACAGCAACAGCGCCGCATAGGCCGCGCCGATCAGCGCGAACAAGGCCACCGTCACACCCACTGACAGCGACAGTTCGCCCCGCCCAAACGGCAGCGGCAGACGCACCAGCGCCGGGTTTTCCAGCGTGAATAGGGTCAGGTAAGCCAGGATCGCCAGTAGCAGCAGCACCTGGAGAAAGGAGACGAGGCGCATGGGAAACAGTCTAGCGCCGCTGAAGGGATTGAATGGGCATGGGCAGGTAGAGACTGAGCTGCCCAGCCAGGCCAAGACACAGGCACGAAAAAAGAAACACGAAAAAACTGGCCCCCACATAGGAGGCCAGCTTCAGGAACTCAGGGAAGGGCTTAGAAGTAGAACTTCAGGCCGGCCTTGACTGCGCCGCCGAAGCCCTTGGTGGTCTTGGCAGCAGCAGTGCTGCCGTTGTTGAAGTCGGTGCCGGTGTTGTCCGTACGGACGTTGCTCAGACCTGTGCCAAAGCCCTTGTTGGTCAGGTAGTAGCGCCCGTTGCCTTCCACGAAAGCAGCAATACTGTCGGTGACGCGGAAGTCCACACCCACCAGCGCGTTGATGTAGGTGTCAGTCGCGTTGGTCTTGGCGGTGGAGGTGCGCGACTGGCTGCTCGTCAGACCCAGGCCCGCGCCCACGTAGGGGTGAAGGTTGCCCGCACTCAGGTTGTAGGTCGCGTTCACGTCGGCGTGAATGGCGTTGTAGCCAGGCTGGTACTGGGCGGCCACACGCGCGCCGACCGGGCCGATCACGCTGGTGGAGCCGATCATCGCGCCGGCAGTGACGCACAGGTTGATCTGGGGGCTGTTCTTCTGCAACTTGTTGAGGCAGTTGCTGGAACCGTCCACGAAGTTCGCGCCGCCGCTGATCCCGGCGTACAGCGTCTTGGCGCTGGCCATGCTCATGTCGGTGCTGGGTTCGCCGATCACGACAGTGGTGCCGGGAGCAGGCGTGGGGGTGGGTGCAGGGGTGACCGTGGTGGTCGTGCCCGCAGCACCAGCGGCTCCGGCAGGACCCGCAGGACCGGCGGGGCCAGCAGGACCGACAGGGCCAGCAGGACCGGTTGCGCCAGCAGGACCGGCAGGAATGTTCTGCACAGCGGCTTCCAGCGCATCGATACGGGCCGTCAGGGCGGCAGTGTCGGCACCGGCGCTCATGTTGCCCATCTCGTTGATCTTGGCTTCCAGCGCGTCGATACGGGCCTGCTGGTCAGCGTTCAGCTTTTCCAGGTCGGTCACGCGGCCAGCGATGGCGGCCATCTCGGTGCTGACTTCCTGCATGCCGTTGGCAACAGCAGCCATGCCTTCCTGATCCATGCCGCAGTTGCTCAGCGCGCCGGTCTGGAGAAGACGGTAGAAAATCAGGGCGGCCTGGTAGCGCGTCAGGTTCTCGTTGCCACGGAAGGTACCGTCGGGGAAGCCCTGGATCAGTCCGCACTGGACAATCCGGTCCACGGCGTCCTTGGCCCAGTGCCCGGCGGGAACGTCGGTAATGGTCACGGGGACGGGGCTGGTGGCGGGCGCAGCGGTCTGCGCGCCGGCAACGCCGAGGCTCAGGGCAAGGGTGGTGATCAAAATAAGGGGTTTACGCATGTGAGGATCTCCTTGAAACTGGGCAGAGCTGAGGTTCTGAATACAGAGCAGTCCTCCTGTTTCCTACGACTACCGTAGGCACAGGACGTGAGTAGATTGTGAAATCGGCAACTTTCCCTCTTGCCCTTTTCATCAGAAGTGAGTTAGATAAGGATTCTAACATCTTACATGAGTGATGGGTGAGCAATCAATCACCATTCATATTCACCAGGAACACCGTCTCACACTCTTTTTAAGAAGTTTGTGTCCAACCACAATCGACCAGTCAAAATATAGAAACAGAATCTATCTCATGAGAGAATGCTGGCGCGCAAGAATACGGCTCAGCCTGTCAACCCCTGAGTTCCGGCACGTTGGGACCGTCTTCCCAGGATTACCGTCATTTCAGACTTCCGACTCTCCATCAACTCTTCAGATTTCCCGCAACTTTCCAGATCGCGGTCCCTTTCCCAGCCACTTCCATCAGGAAAAGCAGACCTGAAGCGCGGTCTTCACCCAGCCTGCCGTGTCAAAGTGGGGCCATGACGCAGCCGGATACGCAGTTGGATGAAATGGAATTCGAGAATGTGCAGATCGACCGCCACGGCCCGATTGCGGTCCTGACGGTCAATCGGCCCCGGGCGCTGAATGCCCTGAACGCCGAGACCCTGGGCGAGATCAGCGCGGCAGTGGATATGATCGTGGAGGACGCAGAGATCGGTGCGCTGATCATCACCGGGGGCGGGGACCGGGCCTTTGTGGCCGGGGCCGATATTGCCGAGTTCAAGTCGCTGGACGGCGTGTACGCGGGCCGCGAGCTTTCGCTGGCCGGGCAGGACGTGATGCACCAGATCGCTACGCTGCCCATTCCGGTGATCGCGGCCATCAACGGCTTTGCGCTGGGCGGCGGGCTGGAACTGGCGCTGGCCTGCGACATCCGTGTGGCTTCCACCCACGCCAAAATGGGTCTGCCCGAAGTGACGCTGGGCCTGCTGCCCGGTTTCGGCGGCACGCAGCGTCTGGCCCGACTGATCGGGGCGGGGCGCGCCCTGGACATGATGCTCACAGCTCGCCAGGTGGAGGCCGCCGAGGCTTTTGGCATGGGCCTGGTCAACTACGTGGCCGACGACGCCCTGAGCAAATCGCGCGAGGTGGCCGAACAGATCCTGAAGAACGCGCCGATTGCCCTATCGCTGGTCAAGGAGGCGGTGCGCCGGGGACTGGACACCACGCTGGAAGCCGGGCTGGAGGTCGAGGCCGATCTGTTCGGGCTGCTGGTGGCCACCAAAGACTTTGGCGAGGGTGTGGACGCCTTCCTGAACAAGCGCAAGGCAGATTTCCAGGGTGAGTGACCACACCCGCCCCAACCAGAAACTGTCGCGCAGGCCAGATCAGAAATTTAAACTGAGCGTGCAGGCAGGCAACGTGCAGGATGTGGTTGGGGTGCAGACCGAGCCTTCGCTCAGCGCTGGGCAGCCGGGCCGCGTCGTCGAGTTCACCACCCCACGCTCCAAGATCATTCAGGAGGCCGACGCCGCCATCCGTGACGATCTGGAGCATTTTCCGCGTGCGCTGGCCGCCTACACCGCCCTGGCCACGGACCCTGAAGCGCTGGCCTGCTGGGACATGGCGAACTACATCACCATGCGTAAGCTGGGCTACAACGATCACGGGCGGGTGCATTCCTTCATCACCGGGGCGGCCAGCCTCGCCATCACCGAATTGCTGCTGGAAGGCGGCGTCAAACCCGACATCATGGATTCGGGGGTGGGCGACGCCGACGACGTGTATCTGGCCGTGATTCTGGGCACCATGCTGCACGACATCGGCAACCAGATTCACCGTGCCAGTCACGAGCAGCACGGCGTGGCGCTGGCGCTGCCGATTCTGGACCGGATCATGGGACCGCTGTACGCCGATCCGTTCAAGCGGGCCAAGGTGCGCTCGTTCATCCTGGGATCCATCAACTGTCACGATCTGAACCCGCCGCCGCTGACGCTGGAAGGCGGCATCACCGCCGTGGCCGACGGCACCGACATCACCAAGGGGCGCGGGCGCAAGGCGTTCAGCCTGGGCAGCGTGGACATCCACTCGATCAGCGCGCTGGCCGTGGATGAAGTGGTGATCGAGCGGGGCCGCAATGCCCCGGTGCTGATCAGCGTGACCATGAACAATTCCGGCGGTATCTTTCAGGTCGAAGAAATCCTGGCCCCCAAAGTCATCCGCACCCCGATGCGCCGGTACGTGGAACTGCGCGCCGCCACCCGCCCGGAAGGCGAGGAACAGATCCTGTCGCGCGTGCGGCTGGACGGAGATCATTTCGTGATGGACCTGGAAAACGGCCAGCAGGTGGCTGTGGAGGTGGACGACAGTCAGAAACGGGCGCAGGAGGCGCTCGCCTCCGCGCTGGATACCGGGGTGGAGCGGCGATAAATGAGGACAGTCAGGAAAGCGGCCCCGATTTAGACGTCGGGGCCGCTGCTTTGTTGATCTCTACTTCTTGTCGCCCGGCAGCGGTTTGCTGCGCGCCGGGCCACCGTCCACACCGCCGCTGTGAGCAGTGCCCTCGCCGCCGCGCTCATCGCCTTCCAGATCGCCGCCGGTCAGGTTGTTGGGATCGCCCTGGCGCACCTCGCCGTCCCAGTCACCCTGGATGCCGTCCATGAAGCCAGGCTGGTCGTTGGGGTTGCGGCGGTCCGCCTTGGTGTCCTGCCTTAGCAGGTCCTCGGCCACCATCTTGTCTTGCAGGATCTCGCGGTCCACGCCCTCGTCCTGCACCTCGCCTCTAATTTCACGGTCATCGTCGTATCGGGTCATGTCCGGCAGCCTAGGCGCGCGGGATGGCCCGGCGCTGAACCGGGCCTTTACGAAACACCGGGTCTTTACCGAACGCCGACACTTTCCGAAACCCGGATGGCAGGTTTTGCCCAAAGCGGCCTATACTGAAAGTTCTATGACTCAGGAACGCATCACCATGACCCAGCGCGGCTACGACAAGCTGGCCGAAACCCTGCACCACCTGAAAACCGTGCGCCGCGAGCAGATTTCGGAGTACATGGGCATCGCCATCGCCGACGGAGACCTGAGCGAGAGCGCGGCCTACGACGAGGCCCGCATGCAGCAGAGCGAGAACGAGACCCGCATCGTCGAGATCGAGAACCAACTGGAACGCGCCGAGATCATCGCGGGCGACGCCAGCAAGGGCGCGGGCCTGGGCGCAAAGATCAAGGTGCGCGACGAGAAGGGCAACGAGCGCCAGTTCGAGCTTGTCGGCACCTACGAGGTGGACGTGCCCAATGGCCGCGTCAGCGACGCCAGCCCCTTCGGTCAGGCCCTGGCGGGCAAGCGCGAGGGTGACAAGGTGACGGTGCAACTGCCCAAGGGAACGGCCAAGTTTGAAGTGCTGGCCGTGACCTACGACTGAGAAACAGTTGAGGGCGAGAGCTTCAGGCCAGCACCAGATCCAGCGTCGCCACCCTTAAAAAGCCCTCGCCCGTGTGATGGATTCCCGCCGGGCCAGGCACAAGACTGAGCGGCTGGGCAAAATCTGGCCCGTCCACCACAACGGTGTGATACTCGCCGTTCTCGCCGCAGGCGTCGGCCCCCAGACCCTCGATCTCAGCCACCAGTTCGGCGTCCAGCATCCTGCCCAGCAACCGTGCAGGCAGGGCGTCCTCTTTCACGGCAACGATCAGGGCGCGGAAGCCCAGGCCCAGCAGTTCGTCCACCAGCGTGCGGCGCGGTTCGAGCCACAGGGGCAAACTGACCCGTAGGCCCGCCGCCGCGCAGACCTTTTCCTCCCACTCGCGGTGGGCGGCCAGATCGATGTCTCCGAAGACCGCAGCGGTTGCGCCGTCCACCGCCGCACCTGCCAGCAGCGCCGTGAATTCGCTCTCGTAGGTGGCCCAGGAGGCGCGCGCCGTTCTGAGCGGCACCCCCAGCGCCGAAGCCTGCGCCTCCAGGACTTCCGGGCGCAGACCGTGTGAGCGTGAACGCCGCCCCGCCTCATCCAGCATGTTGATGACGGCGAGGGGAATGCCTCCGGCCCGTCTAGCACGGTGAAACGCCAGGGCACTGTCCTTGCCGCCGCTCCAGGAGGTGACGAATTTCTCCCCTTTCATGGGCAGATCACAGGCAGGTCACGGGCGAGGCTTCAGGGCGGGAATCCGCAGGCCGCCGCGTCCGTCCCAGCCCTTGAAGGCGTAAAAGCGGCCCGGCTCCCCGGTTTTCAGAAAGTCGCTGAGGGGTTCGCGCATGGGCGGGGATTCCAGTTTTTCCAGCGCCTCCTCGGTGGTGCAGAAGCGGGCCTCGACGATGAAGCCATCAGGATCGGCGGGGTTCAGAAGACCCTCCCAGGTGGCTTCAAAGGCCACGGCGATGGCGCGTTCGCCCCGGCGCTCGTCCTCGATATGCACGGTGTAGGCCATGTGCAGAATGCCAGTCAGGCGCAGTCCGGTTTCCTCGAAGATTTCACGGTACAGGGCCTCGGGCAGCGTTTCGCCGTTCTCCACGACGCCGCCGGGCAGGGTGTGACGCACGCGCCCGTGGCCCTGCCAGTCGTTGCCCACCAGCAGCACCCGCCCAAACCGGTCCCGCAGGATGCCTGCCGCCACCAGCAGGTCACGCCGCGCCATACTGCCCGCCCCGGCCTGTGCCCTCGTCTTGATCGGTCCCGTCCTGATCTGCCAGCTCCATCAACTGCCGTTCCTTCTCGGCGCGGGCCAGTCCCGCCACCACTGGCCCAAGCGCGCCGTTGATCACGCTGTCCAGCGGGTGGTTCTTGTCATCGCCTTCCAGCCGATGATCGGTGACACGGTTCTGGGGATAGTTGTAGGTGCGGATCTTCTCGCTGCGGTCCCCGCTGCCCACCTGCGAGGCGCGCTCGTTGCGTTCCAACTCGTCGCGGGCGGCGCGTTCGCGTTCGGCCAGACGCGAGGCCAGGACCACCAGCGCCTTCTCGCGGTTCTTGATCTGCGAACGCCCGTCCTGGCAGATCACCATGATCTCGTCCGGGGTTCCGGCACGGTACACGGCGCGTACAGCGCTGTCGGTGGTGTTGACGCTCTGCCCACCCGCACCCTGCGAACGGTACACGTCAATGCGAACTTCCGAGAGGTCCAGATGAATCTCGTCCTGCTCGACTTCCGGCAGCACGGCCACCGTGACGGTGCTGGTGTGGATGCGGCCCGCCGATTCGGTGGCTGGCACGCGCTGGACGCGGTGGACGCCCCGCTCCCACTTGAAGGCGCGGAAGGCAGAGTCGCCCGTCACTTCCGCCACCACCTTGCTGGCCCCGCCCAGATCACTCTCGTTGGCGTCCATGACATTGACTTTGAGATTCAGACCCTCGGCGTAACGGGTGTACATCCGCAGCAGGTCGGTGACGAACAGCCCGGCCTCCGCGCCGCCCGCGCCCGCGCGCAGTTCCAGAATCACGTCCTTGGCGTCGTCGGGATCGGTGGGCAGCAGCAGGACTTCCAGCTCGGACTCGATTTCTGCGAGGCGAGCGTTGATGGTCTTGACCTCGCCTGTCGCCAGCTCTTTCATGTCGGGATCAGCAAGCAGTTCACGCGCCCCGGCCAGATCGGTTTCCAGGCCATCGCGCTCGCGCAGCAGCGTGACCAGGGGCAGCAGTTCGCGGTGACGGCGGGTCAGCTTGCCGTATTCGCGGCCATCGGCCAGGGCCGCCGGATCACCCAGGCGACGCTCCACCAGCCCAAATTCAGACTGGAGTTCCTGAAGACGCGAACTCATACGGACTCCGATTGAAAGGTGTTGGAGACACCTGGAAATCCGAACGGAGTGAGCAGGAGAAAGACGGGTTCCGGGCATGGAGTGCAGGAATCGGGACAGCACCGATTCCTGCACGAAATAGACGGAATCCGTCTCATAAGACAGACGCAGCACGCGGCGCACAGAGGCGCGGCGGACTTTCAGCCGTTGGACAATCCAACAACAGACAGAATTTAGACACAGGTAACATGCGGCGCAGTCTAGCGTTCCCCCGGCTAGACGACTTGGAGCGAGGTCACAGGGCCGGACCTGGGGAGGTGCGGCCCACACCTAACCCGGCCCCGGCCCCCCTTCCGATACCGCGTTAAGGTTGGGGGCATGAGAACTGTTACCGTGGGCGTTCTGGGCAGCGGCACTGTCGGCCAGGACGTGCTGAACCTGATCGAACGCCGGGAAAGCGTGTTTAGCGATATGAGCGTGAAGATCGAGATTTCTGGGGTGCTGGTGCGCGACGTGAACAAGGTGCGCGACGTGCCGCCCGGAACGCGCGTGACCACCGATCCGGGCTTTTTGCAGGAATGCGGGGTGGTCATCGAGGCGATGGGCGGGGTGGACCGCCCGCTGGAAATGCTGCTGCCGTACCTACGTTCAGGCCGCCCGGTCATTACCGCCAACAAGGCGCTATTGGCCGAACGCTGGGACGTGCTGCGCGAGTACGCCCTGGCTGGAAGCCTGTATTACGAGGCCAGCGTGATGGCCGGAACCCCGGTGATCGGCCCGATGAGTACCGTCCTGCGCGCCAGCACCTTCACCCGCCTGCAAGCCGTGCTGAACGGAACGTGCCTGTACATCCTGAACCAGATGGAAGAAGGCAGAGACTACGCCGACGCGCTGGCCGGGGCGCAAGCGCTGGGTTACGCCGAGACCCCGCCCACGCTGGATGTCGGCGGCTTCGACACCGCGCACAAGCTGGCGGTGCTGGCCCGCTTCTGCGCCGACGGCAATTTTCCGTACAGCGCCGTGCAGGTGCAGGGCATCGAGGACATCACCCAGAAGGACATTCAGGACGCCCGCGCGGCAGGCGAACGCATCAAGTTGGTGGCCGAACTGGAACGCGACGGGACAGGCTGGCGGGCTACGGTTGCGCCGCAGCGCCTGCCCGAGAGCCATCCGCTGTGTACCGCCGGGGCTGGCCGCAACGCACTGATGTACGAGGGTGAGGAATGCGGAATGCTGATCTTTGCCGGGGGCGGCGCGGGCGGCATGATCACCGCCAGCGCGATGGTGGGCGATCTTTTAGATTGGGTTATAGGCTTTCCCGGCCACGTTCCCCTGCACTGAGACATCTAAAAATCGAACCTCCACATCCTGAAAGCTCTGGATCACTTTCGGGGTGGAGAGGTCAGACTGTGCGCTTTTACCTCAGACGATCAGTAGCCGACTGTGTAATACGCCGTGTCGCTGATCCAGTCGGTCTGGGCCACGGGCTGCGTCACGGGGCTGGGGACCGGGTCCACCACGATGCTCAGCGCCTGCGCCAGACCCTGGCTGGTCTTGGGCTTGACGACGGCAAAGTTGCCGCCGTTCTGATAGCTGCTCAGCTCGTTCAGGTTCAGGGCGCGGCGGCTGGCGATGACCAGCACCCGGTTCAGGCCGTAGGGACCGGCCACGTCGAAGGTGAACTGATCACCGCTGGCCGGGAAGGCGCGGGTCTGTCCGGCGCGCACATAATTGCTGGAGCTGATGCGGTTGGGCAGAATCTGATCAGTACTGCCGTCCGGGTTGACGTTGAACAGGTAGACGTAGGCGTTCTCATTGACGCTGGTGTACAGCGTGATGTGTTCGCCGATGCGGTAGCTGGGATTCTGCGTGCCGCTGGGATCGCGATTCACCCACACGCGGGCGCTGAGGTTGGTGGCCACTGGATTGACGATGATGCTCTGGGCGCTGATCTTCGGCGCGGCGAAAGCGGGCGCGGCTAGGCCCAGCAGGGCGGCAGAAACGGCGAGCAGCAGGGCGGACTTCTTGAGGGACGCTGTTTTAGGGAATGCAGTCATGTTGGAGCCTCCGGGGAGAAGCAGGCGTCGCCGGTCACGCAGGGAGCCTCCCAGCGCGCGCTTTCGGTGCGTCTTTGCTTGTGTCCATACGCTACGCCCCCGCATCTGACGCCCGGTGAATGCAGGCTGACTGAAGGTGAGGAAGCTGACGTTCAGTTTCATGAGGCGTGCCCACCACTCAACAAATCAAAAAAGCAGCCTCCCAGTGATGTGGGGGCTGCCTCTCTTTGTTCTCTCTTGGCTGTGGCAGGGATACCAGGATTCGAACCTGAACAAACAGATCCAAAATCTGTTGTGCTGCCATTACACCATATCCCTATGGGTTGTTCCGCCTTCACAGTGCGGCGGTTAAAAGTATAACGGCGGCGGGCACGGGGGGTCAACTGCCGTTTGGACGGCCTTCACCCGGCATCCACACTGTAGGGACGGCAACGGGCGGCGCGTCTGACGGATGCCACGCTGGCCCCATGACCTTTAAGAAAGGCGATCAGGTGAGCTGGAACAGCCACGGCGGCGAGGCCAGGGGCCGGGTGGTCCGCGTGGCGCACGAGGACGGCGAGGTCAGCGGCTTTCAGTACTGCGCCACTCAGGACGATCCCCGCTACATCATCGAGGTGGAGGGCGGCAAGCATGTCGCGCATACGGCGGACGCCCTGTCGAAAGCCTGAGCTGGGGCCGTTTGCCTTAGCATGGCGGGCGTGAGTATTCTGCCCGACTGGCGTATCCGCGAACTGGCCCTCGCGGGCATGATCGACCCCTTCGAGGACCGTCTGGTCCGCACTGCCGAGAATCAGCAGGTGATCAGCTACGGCCTGAGCAGCTTTGGCTATGACCTGCGCTGCGCCGACGAGTGGAAGATCTTTACCAACGTCAACAGCGCCATCGTGGACCCCAAACATTTCGATGAGCGCAGTTTCGTGGACATCACGGCCAGCGAGATTATCATTCCGCCGAACTCGTTTGCGCTGGCCCGCAGCCTGGAATACCTGAAAATTCCCGATAACGTGATGGTGGTGGCGCTGGGAAAATCGACGTATGCGCGTTGCGGGTTGGTCGCAAACGTAACTCCTCTGGAACCCGGCTGGGAGGGACACGTCACCCTCGAATTCTCCAACACCACGCCGCTGCCTGCCAAGATGTACGCCTTCGAGGGCTGTGTTCAGCTTCTCTTCTTTGAAGGCGAACGCCCGGAAGTGACTTACGGGGACCGCAAGGGCAAGTACCAGGGCCAGCGGGGCGTGACGCTGCCCAAGCTTTGAGCGCCGTGAGCGTTCGCCCGCGCACCGATGCCGACTTTCCCGCGCTGGCAGAAGCCCTGCGCGGAACACACCACGCCGATGCCTACCCCTCGGTGTGGCCTGCCGATCCCGCCGCATTCCTTGCGCCGCCACTGACGCTGGGGGCCTGGGTGGCCGAGGTCAGGGGTGTGCCTGTGGGTCAGGTGGTCCTGCGGGCCGCGCCGGAGCCGGTGCCGGAATGGATTGCGGCCACCGGGTTACCAGCGCGGAAAGTCGCCTTCCTCTCACGGCTGCTCGTCGCACCGGAATCTCAGGGACAGGGGCTGGCACGTCAACTCTTCCGCGCTGCCTGGGCAGAGGCGCGGCGGCTGAATCGGCGGGCCATCCTGGATGTTCAGGCCGACGCCCCTGCCCCCATTGCCCTGTACGACAGCGAGGGCTGGGCGCGGGTGGCCACCCTGCCCGCACCCTGGACCGGGGCCGATGGCCGTCATCCGCAGATTTATGTCTACGTCTCGCCCGCCTGAGTTTGCTTGGTCCCGTCTTCATCTCTGAACGCGGCTTGAGACTTCTCTCTCCCCAGTGGGCCAATGAGCTGTCAGCCTTGCCCCATGCCAGACAAAGACGATAAGAACAGCGGCCACACCAGCCTGCCCGAGCAGTACGAGCGCAGCAAGGATGAGGTCAAGGAGATCGAAGACGGCCACAAGCCCTCTTTCAAGGGCAACAATGACCGTGAGGCGACTGCGGGCCGCAACACCGAACACGACAGCCTGAAGGAAAAGAAAGACGTGGAGGAAGCGCGTTCAGTGCCAGCCACCAAGCAGGGCTGAACACAGCAGAAAGAGAACACAGCAAAACGAGCGGGGCCAGGAGGCGAGACTTCCTGGCCCCCTTGCCGTGTCTGCGCCGCTACAGTGGGCCATGTCCGAAACTGCTCATTCCAAAGCTGACCGCCCTGGCCCCGGCGTGCTGGCCCTGGCCGCCCTGTTCGCAGCCGCAGGTATCACGCATTTTGTTGCGCCACAGTTTTTTGACCGGATCGTGCCGCCGGGCCTGCCCATGTCGGCGCGCACGGCCACGCTGATCAGCGGCGCGGCAGAGTTGGCAGGCGGGCTGGGGCTGCTGCACCCCGCCACCCGGCCCGCCGCCCGCCTGGGCCTGCTGGCCCTGCTGCTGGCAGTCTTCCCCGCCAACATCTACATGGCGCAGGAACCGCAGAAATTCGGCGTTCCCGCGTGGGTGGCCTGGGGCAGATTGCCGCTCCAGCCGCTGCTGATGTGGCTGGTCTGGCGGGCGGGGCGCAGAGGGGACTGATCTCTCTACCGACCAGGACACGTATACTCCGCAGGTAAACAAATTCTAAAGGAGCGGTTCTGGCACGAGTCGCAAGGCAGACCGTTCAAAGAGAGGTAGGGATGCCAGCACTGCTGGGACTTGCACGCGCAATAGACCGTTTTTCATCCTGGCTGGGCATCCTGATCGGCGGAGTGACGCTGCTGATGATCGGCGTCGGCCTCTTCAACGTGTTCGGGCGTTTCGCGGACCGGTATCTGGGCACCGCGTTTTCCAGCAATTCCCTGCTGGAACTCCAGTGGTACCTGTTCAGCGTGATCTTTCTGCTGGGCGGCGCATACGTGCTGAGCCTGGACGAGCATGTGCGGGTGGACGTGCTGTACGGGCGGCTGGCCCCCAAACGCCGGGCGCTGATCAATCTGCTGGGCACGCTGCTGTTTCTGCTGCCGTTCTGCGTGATCGTGCTGTGGGTGGCGATTCCGTGGTTCCAGCTCAGTTACGGCATTCAGGAAACCAGCTCCGATCCGGGTGGGCTGCTGCGCTGGCCGATCAAGCTGCTGCTGCCCATCGGCTTCGTATTCCTGTTCATTCAGGGCGTCAGCGAGGCCATTAAGGCGGCAGGCGCGCTGACTGGCCACTACGAGTACCGCACCCAGGACGAGCTGGACGAGCTGGCGGCCCTGGCTGCCGACGTACAACTGGACCGCGCTGGGCTGGACGGGTTGCTGGTGGGCCTCCCCGACGAGGCCGAGAAACAGATGAATGAAAACCAGAGGAAAAAATAGTGGACGCCATCGGCCTGTGGATGTTTTTCGGGGCGTTCATTCTCATTTTCAGCGGTTTCCCAGTGGCCTTCTCGCTGGCCGGAACCGCCATTATTTTTGGGTTGATCGGGCTGGGGACCGGCCACTTCGACGCGCTGCTGCTGCGCGCCATTCCAGACCGCATCTTCGGCACCATGAGCAACTTCACCCTGCTGGCGATTCCGTATTTCGTGTTTATGGGCGGCATTCTGGGCAAGAGCGGGCTGGCCGAGGACCTGCTGCGAACGGCGGGCCTGCTGTTCGGGCGGCTGCGCGGCGGCATTGCGGTGGCCGTGGTGCTGGTGGGCCTGCTGCTGGCCGCCACGACGGGGGTGGTGGCCGCCACGGTGGTCACGATGGGTCTGATCAGCCTGCCGATCATGCTGCGCTACGGCTACGACAAGGGGCTGGCCAGCGGCGTGATCGCGGCGTCGGGCACGCTGGGGCAGGTGATTCCGCCCAGCGTGGTGCTGGTGGTGCTGGGAAGCGAACTGGGCGTGTCGGTAGGCGATCTGTTCCTGGGTTCGCTGGTGCCGGGGCTGATGCTGGCGGCGCTGTACATCGTGTACGTGATCGTGCGTTCGGCCATGAATCCCAAGCTGGCCCCGGCCATGCCCGCCGCCGAGCTGAACATCAAGCCCGCCGCGATGGCGCTGCAAGTGCTGCGGGCCATGATCCCGCCGCTGCTGCTGATCTTCGCGGTGCTAGGGTCCATCTTCTTCGGCCTTGCAACAGCCACCGAAGCCGGGGCCGTCGGGGCGCTGGGCGCGGTGCTGCTGGCCCTCGCCAACCGCAAGATGACGCGCGCGGCGTTGTGGGAAGTGACCCTCTCCACCGCCCGCCTGACCACCTTCGTCATCTTCATCCTGATCGGCTCCACGTCGTTCTCGCTGGTGTTCCGGGCGCTGGACGGCGATCTGTACATGCAGAATATCCTGGCCAACCTGCCAGGCGGGGTGCTGGGCTTCCTGATCGTGACCAATCTGGCCATCTTCATCCTGGGCTTCTTTCTGGATTTCTTTGAAATCGCCTTTATCCTGCTGCCGATCTTCGCGCCCGTTGCCCGTGATCTGGGCGTGGACATGATCTGGTACGGCATCCTGCTGGGGATCAACCTCCAGACCAGTTTCCTGACGCCGCCGTTTGGGTTCTCGCTGTTCTACCTGCGCGGTATCGCGGGCAAATATCTGGCCACCACCGACATTTACCGGGGGGTGGTGCCGTTCATCTTCATCCAGATTTTCGTACTGGTGCTGTGCGTGGCCTTCCCCGGCCTGACCGGACTGCGGGCAGCGGGGCCGTGAAAAAATGGCAGAGGTGGAGCGCACAAAAGGCTCCACCTCTTTCCCAGATTGCCTCGCTTCCAGATTGCTATAGAACAGAGGCCCGCACAAATTCAGTGCGGGCCTCTGTTCTGTTGAGGGGCTTTAGCTGGTGAAGTCAATCATGGGGCGGTCATTGACCTGATGCCAGGCGCGCACATCGCGGCGGAAGGCGTTCCAGGGCGTGTACACCTTCTTGTAATCGGCATTCTTGGCCGAGTTCTCGGCGTGCAGTTCCTGGGTGGCCTTGTTGCCCGCCTTGAGGATGTCGCTGGAGTAACGGCGGATCAGGGTGCCGCCCTTCTTGAGGCGTTGCAGCGCAGCCTGGTTCTTGGCGTCGTAGTCGGCGGCGACGGCCAGGTTGGCCTCGGCACAGGCACTCGCCAGAATTTCCTTGTACGCCTTGGGCAGCGCGGCGTAGGCTTTCTTCCCCACCATCAGATCAAAGGCCGCGCTGGGTTCCCACCAGCCGGGAGCGTAGTAGAACTTGGCAGCTTTTTGCAGCCCCAGTTTCTCGTCGTCGTATGGCCCGACCCACTCGGCGGCGTCAATCGCGCCACGGTCCAGCGCCAGATAGATCTCGCCGCCGGGCAGCACCTGCACGTTCACGCCCAGCTTGGCCATGACCTGCCCGCCGATGCCGGGAATGCGCATCTTGAGGCCCTTGAAGTCCGCCGCTGTCTTGACTTCCTTCTTGAACCAGCCACCCATCTGCGCGGTGGTGTTGCCCGCCGGAAACTGGATGATCCCGAAGTCGTCATAGACGGCGCGCATCAGCTCCAGGCCGCCCGCGCTGTAAATCCAGGCGTTCTGCTCGGAGGCGGTCAGGCCGAAGGGAACGCCAGTGGCAAAACCCAGGGTGGGGTTCTTGCCCACGTAGTAGTACCCGGCGCTGTGGCCGCATTCCACGGTGCCCTGCTGCACGGCGTCCAGCACCTGCAAACCGGGGACCAGTTCGCCCGCCTCGTAGGCCCGGATGGTGAACTTGCCGTCGGTCATGGCGCTCACACGGTCCGCGATCATCTGCGCGCCGCCGAACAGAACGTCCAGGCTCTTGGGCCAGCTCGTGGCGCATTTCCAGCGCACGTTGCCGGTCTGGGCGAAGCTGTGGGGCGAGAAAACGGTGCTGGCCGCAGCGGTGGCGGCAGCTCCTTTCAAGAACTTACGGCGGTCAATTCCCATGAATACCCTCCTGTGAACGCCCCTGAACCTTATGGCACACGACGTTTTTTCTGGTTGAAGATGGCGGCAGTATAACGGGCAATCCCGATCTGCACTTCATACAGAGGATCAGCCCGGTCTCAACCGATGGTCAAGGCTTCCAGCGCCGCCCGTAGAACCGGGGGCAGGTCCACCGGACGCCGCGAGGCCCGGTCCACGTAGACATGCACGAAATGACCCTGTGCGGCAGCTTCTTCTGCCCCTTCTTGAAACACTGCCAGCTCGTAGCGCACGCTGCTGCGGCCCAGTTTTGCCACCCGCACACCCACACTCAGCGGTTCAGGAAAAGAGACAGGCGCGAAGAAGGCGCAGCCTGTCTCTACCACCAGACCGATCACCTCTCCCCCACGGATGTCCAGCGCGCCCTGGGCGGCCAGATAAGCGTTGACCGCCGTATCAAAGTAGGCGTAGTAGGTCACGTTGTTGACATGGCCATACACGTCGTTGTCGGCCCAGCGGGTCTGGATCGGGTGATGGTACGGATAGGCGGCGCGGGGCTGAGGCGTGGGACGGGTCATAGAGCCAGAGTAAAGCCGCCCGCTAGACTTGGGCCATGACTCAAAACGCAGCTCAGAACAACCCGAAAATCGTGATCGTGGCGGCGCGGCGCACGCCGATTGGCAGCTTCATGGGCGGATTGAAGGACGTATCCGCCGCTGAACTGGGCGTGGCGGCGGCGCGGGCGGTGGCCGAAGGGCTGCCCGGCGACGATATTGCCGACGTGATCGTGGGCAACGTGCTTCAGGCCGGGAATGGCATGAACGTGGCCCGGCAGGTGGCGCTGGGCACTGGGCTGGCGGACCATGTGCCGGGATTGACGGTCAACCGCGTGTGCGGCAGCGGCTTGCAGTCGGTGATCAGCGCCGCACAGGGGTTGAAATCTGGCGATGGCAGACTGTATCTGGCGGGCGGCACCGAGTCCATGAGCCGCGCCCCATACCTGCTGCCGCGCGCCCGCGAGGGCTACCGTCTGGGCCACGCAACGGCACTGGACAGCATCCTCAGCGAAGGGCTGACCGACGTGTTCAACGATTACCATATGGGCATCACGGCAGAAAATATTGCCGCCCAGTGGGGCATTACACGCGAAGAACAGGACGCCTTCGCGCTGGAAAGCCAGAACCGCGCCGCTGCCGCGCTGGCTGGCGGACACTTTGCCGACGAACTGGTGGCGATAGAAGTGCCCGGCAAGAAAGGCCCCACCACCTTTGACACCGACGAGTACCCGCGCGCCACCTCTGCCGAAGCCCTGGCGAAATTGCGCCCGGCCTTCAAGAAAGACGGCACCGTGACGGCGGGCAACGCCAGCGGCCTGAACGATGGGGCAGCCATGCTGGCCGTGACCACCGAGGACTACGCCAGAGCCAATGGCCTGAGCATTCTGGCCGAGATCAGCGGTTACGCGGCGATTGGCGTGGACCCCAAAGTCATGGGCATCGGCCCAGCAAAAGCCGTTCCTATCGCGCTGGAGCGGGCCGGGCTAACCCTGGCTGACGTGGATCTACTGGAGCTGAACGAGGCGTTCGCCGCCCAGTCGCTGGCCGTGCTGCGCGATCTGGGGGCGGACCCGGCAAAGGTGAACATCACCGGGGGCGCGATTGCGCTGGGCCACCCCATCGGCGCAAGTGGGGCGCGGGTGCTGGTCACGCTGATTCACGCGCTGCGGCGCACCGAGAAGGAAATCGGAGTGGCCAGCCTGTGCATCGGCGGCGGCATGGGCATCGCTGTGGTGATCCGGGCCAGGAACTGACGTGACCACCGAAGCCGAGAAGGAACTGTTCCTGGCGATCCGCGCCAACGACGCCGGAGCTGTGCGCGAGTTGGTGGGCGAGGACCGCGCACTGCTGACAGCACTCAGCCCGATGGGCGTGTCCCCGGTGCTGTTCGCCGCCTATTACCGACATCCCGAGATGGCCCGCGTGCTGGTGCAGGAGGGCGCGGCGCTGGATATTTTTGAGGCAGCGGCAATTGGGGAAACAGCGCATGTGCGCGAGTTGCTGGACGCCGATTCCGCGCTGCTCAATAACGTCAACTCAGACGGCTTTTCCCCGCTGGGCCTGTCTGCTTTCTTCGGTCAGGAGGAGGTGGCGGCGCTGCTCCTTTCGCTTGGGGCAGACGCGAATACGGTCAGCCAGAATGCCATGCAAGTTGGGCCGCTGCATTCGGCGGTGACGGGGAACCACACCAACCTCGTTCGGAAGTTGCTGGAAGCTGGGGCGGATGTGAATGCCGTCCAGAATAGCGGTTTTACCCCGCTGATGGGCGCGGCACAGAACGGCAACGCCGAACTAGTCAGGCTGCTGCTCTCGCACGGGGCGGGAACCGGGGCCGTGAATGAGGACGGATTCAGCGCCGCCGATCTGGCGCAGGAGGAGGGCCACGGCGAGGTGCTGATCCTGCTGGCGGGGCCGCCCTGAACAGGCGTTCATAGACCCTCAAGAAACTGGGAAGGCGGGCCGTATCCGCCTCAGCCTGCCACGGCACACACTGAGATATGAGTGACGAGCGCAGAACAGACGTTCCCAACCCCAACGTGATCGGCCCCGAAACCGATGGGAAAACGGGCGCAGTGACAGGGTTCAGCACGCCGGACCCCAAGGACCACCACACGGTTGTTTACACCACCACACCTGGGGATGACCGGGTGGGCAGCGCGGACCACGGCGAGAATGCGCCGCCAGCAATGGAGTCCGCACACGAGACCACCGGCAAATATGACCATCTGGCCACGCGGGACGTAGAAGCGATGGAACACACGCCCGAAGCCCCCGAATTTGCCGGGGCGCAGACGGTGGCGGGCCTGGGCGGCGAGGCGCTGGATGAGGTCATTCCCACGGCGGGCCTGGGCGTGAATCCGGCGGCGGCGCTGAGCCGTGGCCCCGTGGTGGGCCGCGCCGACCAGAACCCCGGCTACACGCCCCCCAGCGAGAAGGTCGTGCCGCACGTCCGCGAGCAGCCCGGCGATCTGCTGCCCGGTCAATCCGAGGAACTGGAAGACGAGATCAGCGGTAACCAGCGCTGACCTGCCTGTCCTGAACTGACTGCCCAACTGAAGAGGCCGCACGGAGCTGATCCGGCGGCCTTTTCAGTTGGGCAGTTCTAGAGAGGGGAAACGTACACCACGCCGTCCTCGACTTCAGTTCTGAACAGCCTGACAGGCTTTACGGCGGGCAGCGATTTGGCCTTGCCCGTCGCCAGCTCGAACTTCGCGCCGTGTTTCTGGCAGGTGATCCGGCCCATCTGGACCTCGCCGCCCAGCAGGGGGTAATCCTGGTGGGTGCAGTTGTTTCGCAGGGCATAGAACACGCCCTCGTAATTCACCACCAGCACGCTGATGCCGTCCATGTCCACGGCGGTCTGGTGGCCTTCGGGCATCTCGGCTTCTGGACCCACCCGGACCCGCTCACTGCTCGTCGCTGCGCTCATTGCTGCGAGTCTAGAGCAGTTCCAGCAGTGGGCGGCTGGACGCCACCAGAGGGCAGGCCACTCAGCGCATCCGTGTGTTCCGTAGCAGGGCGGCGCGGCCCTTTCTGACCATTGATTGAAAAAGGGTCTGGTGGGTCTTGCGTGCCCCCGCAGACCCTTTGACCCCTAGCACTTCAGGCGAACTTCGGCTGCCGTCCCAGCGCCCGCAGGCAAATCATGCTGCTGATATAGACGGCGGTGGTCAGGCCGAGGAGGGCCAACAGGACGACAAACGCAGCCTGCAGCCCCAGCTCTGGCGGTGACGGTGGCGCGCGGATCAATGCTGTACACCACGCCGCCCCGGTCCTTGGCGGCTTTCAGGTAATGCATGATCGGCGGCAGGGTTACGGCGATATCCGCGCCCACCAGCAGGATCAGGTCACTGCCCGCCATGTCCCCCAGCGGAAAGCCCGGCCCCCGGTCATAGTCCACCGTGCGGTTCAGCGCCGCCGAGGCCGAGGCCATGCAGTAGCGCCCGTTGTAGTCAATGTTGGGCGTCTTCAAGGCCAGCGGCGCGAATTTGCCCAGCAGATACGTCTTCTTGTTGGTCAGGCTACCGCTGCCGAAGACACCTACCGCCGCCGGATTGCTGTCCAGCAAAGGCGTCAGCGCGTCCCGCACGTAGGCCAACGCCTCGGCCCAGGACACGGGCACCAGTTGACCGTTCTTGCGGAGCAGCGGATCGGTCAGGCGTTCGGGGTGACGCAGATCGTTCAGGGCCGCCAGTCCCTTCTTACAGACCATGCCGCGCGCCACCGGGCATTCCCTGGTGGGCATCAGCTTCACAGCCAGCCCGTTTTCGACATGAACATCGAAGTTGCACTGCACTGCGCAGTGCGGACAGTGGTGCGGACGACGCGTGGGCCGGATGATGGAAGGGAGGGCGCAGTCATGGGTCTGAGCCTGCAGGAGAGCTTGCGATCTGTCAAGGATATATTTGACTAAACGGCGCTAATTTTGGATCATATTGCAGATTATATTTAGATTTTTTGCAATCTGTTTAAATATCTCTTGACAAATTGTATAAGATCGGTCCAAATGGGCAGCAGGTCTGGCCCCACGCCAGCCCGACTCCCCCGCCCCCAACCGTGGAGGACGTTTCAGGAGCCTTGCTATGCCTCAACCACACAACCAACCTTCAACTCTGCCCGCCTCAGCACACCCGCCCCCGTTACCGGGCGGCACTGCTCTGCCCGCCCACACCAACGCCCTGATCTGCTCATGCGAGAACTTGCGCGCCGACGCCGTATGCGCCACGATTGGGGATGGGGCGCGCGATATCAAGGCGCTGAAAAGTTGCACCGGGGCCGGGACAGGCTGCGGCGGCTGCGTGCCCAGCCTGCACGGCCTGCTGCAAAGCGAGTTGCAGCGGCTGGGTGAGACGGTCAGCAACCACCTGTACGAACACTTTGCGTACTCGCGCCAGGAACTGTTTGATCTGATCCGGGGCAGGGGATACCGCGCCTGGGACGACGTGCTGGCCGCGCACGGCACGGGTCTGGGCTGCGAGGTCTGCAAGCCCGCCGTGGGCAGCATCCTTGCCAGCCTGCACAACGAATACGTGCTGAAGCCGCAGCACGCCCCCCCTCAGGACACCAACGACGCCTTTCTGGCCAACATCCAGAAGAACGGCACGTATTCGGTGATGCCGCGCGTGCCAGGCGGGGAAGTCACGGCAGACGGGCTGATCGCCATTGGCGAGGTGGCGCGCAGATACAGCCTGTACTGCAAGATCACGGGCGGGCAACGCATTGATCTGCTGGGCGCACAGCGCGACGACTTGCCCGCCATCTGGGCCGAGCTGATCGCGGCGGGCTTTGAGAGCGGTCACGCCTACGGCAAGAGCCTGCGGACAATCAAGAGTTGTATGGATTCAACGTGGTGCCGCTACGGCATGCAGGACAGCACCACGCTGGCGATCCGACTGGAACTGCGCTACCGGGGCCTTCGCAGCCCGCACAAGCTGAAAAGCGGCGTTTCCGGCTGCATCCGCGAGTGTGCCGAGGCCCGCAGCAAGGACTTCGGCATCATCGCCACCGAGGCGGGCTGGAACCTGTACGTGGGCGGCAACGGCGGCGTGACCCCCAAACATGCCCTGCTGCTGGCCGAGGGACTGGATGAGCCAACGCTGACCCGCACGGTTGACCGCTACCTGATGTTCTATATCCGCACCGCAGACCGCCTCCAGCGCACCAGCGCGTGGCTGGAAGGCGGCCTGGATTATCTGCGCGGGGCGATTGGACGACTCGCTGGGCCTGGGCGCCGATGTGGACGCTGCGATGGATCAGCACGCCCTCAGCTACGAGGACGAGTGGGCCGCCGCCCTGGCCGATCCCGCCACGCCCGCCCGGTTTCGCACCTTCGTGAATGCCGACACCCGCGACACCGGATTGCAGTGGGTGGAGGAACGCGGCCAGTTGCGCCCAGCGTTCGTCCATGAGATGACGCAAGGTCTGACGCCGCTGCCGATGGCGGGCGGGGACGACTAGCAAACAGCCTTCAGACCTCCAGCCCTTCAGCCTTTTTAACTCTCAGACCACTCCAAGGAGTTCCCATAACCCTCAACCTCAACACCCATTCCACCCCTTCCCTTCCCTCCTGGCAGCGCGTGTGCGGACTGGCGGACATTCTGCCGGGCCTGGGCGTCTGCGCGCTGGTGGAGGGGCGGCAGATCGCCGTCTTTCATGTGGCCGGGCGGGTCTGCGCCGTGGGCAACCGCAATCCCTTCACCGGGGCGGACGTGATCTCGCGCGGGCTGACCGGGAGTTACCGCAGCGGAGATGCAGAGGAACGGCCTAAGGTGGCCTCGCCGCTGCTGAAACACACCTTTGATCTGGCAACGGAGCAGGCGCTGGACCACGCGGACATGACCCTGCCCACCTACTCTGCGCGGGTTGAGGGAGGTGAGGTATGGATTGGTTTGGTGGACTGAAGGTGCTGAGTCTGGAATCGCGCCGCGCCGAGGAAATGGGAACGCTCATCGGCAAGTACGGCGGCGTGCCCGTGGTGGCCCCCAGCATGCGTGAGCAGAAACTGGACCTGACCCGCGCGCTGGACGCCTTTGAGCGGGCGTTGGCCGCCGGGGACATTCATGCGCTGGCCTGCATGACCGGCGTGGGCACCCGCATGTTCCTGCGCGAACTGGCCGCCCGTGACCCGCGCCATCTGGACACCTTGCGCGGCATTCAACTGGTGGCGCGCGGCAACAAACCTATGCAGGCGCTCAAGGAATTCGGTCTGCTGGGCGTGAATGTCGCCAAACCCCACACCTGGCACGAGGTTCAGGCCCACCTGCTGACCACGTTGGAAGCCGGGCAGCACGCGGTTCTGCTGGAATACGGCGAGGCCATGCCCGCCCCGATGCTACGCGAACTGTCTTTTGCGGGCCTGCGCGTGACCAGCCTGCCGGTCTACCGCTGCGCCTTTCCGCTGGACACTGGCCCACTGGACGCAGCGGTGCGCGACTGCATTCTGGGCGGCCCGGACGTGCTGCTGCTGTCCAGCGGCACCCAGGCCCTGCACTTCCTGAAATACGCTGAGGGGCTGGGGCTGCTCTCGCACGCCCGCGATGCGCTGAACCGTCTGATGATCGTCAGCATCGGCCCAGCGTGCAGCGAGGCCGCCGCCGATCTGGGCCTGCGAATCGACCTGGAAGCCAACCCCCACAAGATGGGGATTCTGGTGCGTCTGGCCGCCCAACACGCGCCGGGCATTATTGAGAAGCGGCGGCTTTTGCGGGCAGGTTAGGGAACTCAACCCCCATCCCTCAATACAGCGGGAGAATGCCGTGCCAGAAGCGCAAGAGGGATTTTCCTTACAGCAACCGCCCGTCATCCCCAGCGTCCGGCGTCTGCACGGGCACGCCGCGCGCATTCAGGGCCTCGCGCAGCATGGGGATATTCTTGAGGGCGTGGCCTTTAGTCGTATTTTCAAAAAAGATATAGATTTCCGATAAATCCTCGGCCACCAGCGCAATTTTCTCGGCCCACTCGTCCATCTCGGCGCGGTTGTACAGGTAATCGTGGCGTTCGGCGGCGCTTTTGCCCTCCCACCAGCTTCCCTCGTTGCGCCCGTGCAGGCGCAGGTAGCCCACGTCCCCGGTGACATGCACCTGCGGTTCGGGCATGCCGCCCACCGGGGGGTAATCGGGACTGACCCAGAGCAGGCCAAATTCCCCCATGCCCTCGCGCACCTCAGGCTTGTCCCAACTGCCGTGGCGCAACTCCACGGCCAGTTCATGTCCAGCAAAGCGTTCAGACAGCGCCAGCAGGTATTTGCGGTTGTCGGCGGTGCGGTGAAACGAGTACGGAAACTGCGCCAGATACGGCCCCATCAATCCGGCGTCGCGCAGAGGCTCAGGGCTTTGCAGCATCCGGTCATAGTCGGCATCGGTGGGGGCGCGGTCATGCGTGAACGCCTTGTTCAGCTTGACGGCAAAACGCGTGCGCCCGCCCGACTTGCGTGCCATGCCCTCAAAGGCTTTCAGGCCGGGAATAGCATAGAAAGAGCTGTTGAGTTCCACGGCGTCGAAATGCCGGGCATAGGCGTCCAGATAGCCGTCTTTTTTCACGCCTTCGTAGATCAGGCCAGGGGCCGTCCAGTCGTCGTTGCTGTAGCCGCCGCAGCCGATATACACGCGCATGGCTTCAGGGTAAAGCGTGGCCCAGACCAAAGGGGCGGGGATGAAGGCGGGTTCAAGGCGGAAGGCAAAAGAAGAGGCGCGGAACACCGTCCACGCCTCTCTTTCCAGTGAACCTGTCAGTACAGGCGCGGATGCCGATTCAGGTTGGTCCAGAACGCCTGGATGGTGTGCATCGCCTCGCTGAACTGGGCAAAATCCAGTGGCTTGATCACGTAGGCGCTTGCGCCGTGCGCGTAGGCGTCACGGATATCGCGGTCCTCACCGCTGGTGGTCAGCATCACCACCGGGATATCGCGCAGGTCCCCATCGGCGCGCACGGCGTCCAGTACGCCCAGACCGTCCATCTGCGGCATTTTCAGGTCCAGCAGGATCAGGTCCGGCAGGGGCCGCCCACACTTGACCGCGCAGCGCAGCAGCCGGAGCGCTTCCTGACCGCCCCCGGCCACCACGACTTCAGGCATGGACTCGCCCACCTTCTCGCCGCCGATGGCGGACAGGGCCAGTTCCAGATCATTGGGGTTGTCGTCTACGAGCAGAATTCGGTGGGTGATCACGGCATTCTCCAGTCAGGCATGGCCGGAAGACCGCCCTTTAAAAAAGAGGTCGATCAGAGGTGACTGGCTTGGCCTGGGGAAGCCACCAGATGACCCGAGTTTAGCATAAAGAATGAAGGGAACTTAAAGGTTGGATGGCATTGTGAGATAGTGTGCAGTAGACAAATACTGTGTGCATAAGGCCACAATGTGGACTTTTTAGTACAGAGCGACTCTCATCTTTACGATAGTAAATGGGTTTTTCGGGCAGCATAGGAAAAGGCTAAATCTGGATTCCAGAAAGCACGCAGACGCCCTTCAACGAGGGCCTGGGCTGAAGCATCGAAATGAAACAGCCCTGCCCCGGTCAACGCCTGCACCATCCCACACCCGGCCCTCGCGTAAACTTCTGGGCATGTTGACCAAGCGCATCATTCCCTGTCTGGACGTGCAAAATGGCCGGGTGGTCAAGAACGTCCGTTTTTTCGAGGACCACCGCGATGCGGGCGATCCCCTCGTGCTGGCGCAGGCGTACGAGCAGCAGCAGGCCGATGAACTGGTCTTTTATGACATCACCGCCACGCACGAGGGCCGGGGCCTGATGCTGGACGTGGCCGCGCGCGTGGCCGAGCAGGTCATGATGCCGCTGACCGTGGGCGGCGGCGTGAACGCGCTCTCAGACTTCCGGCAACTGCTGATGGCTGGGGCCGACAAGATCAGTGTGAACAGCGGCGCACTGTCGCGCCCCGAACTGATCCGTGAGGCCAGTGACCACCACGGCGCACAGTGCGTGATGCTGTCCATTGACGCCAAACGCCGCCCAGACGGCAGCGGCTGGAACGTGTTCCGCGCAGGTGGAAGGGTGGATACCGGGTTGGATCTGCTGGAATGGGCCGTGCGCGGGCAGACGCTGGGCGCGGGCGAGATCTGCCTGAATATCATGGACGCCGACGGCACGCGGGCGGGCTTCGATCTGGAAGCCACCCACACCGTGGCACGCGCCGTGGACCTGCCCGTGATCGCTTCCGGCGGAGCAGGGCAACTTTCAGACTTCTATGACGTGCTGACTGCCGGGCAGGCCGACGCCGCGCTGGCCGCCAGCGTCTTTCACTTCGGAGAACTGACCGTGCCGCAGGTCAAGGCGTACCTGCACGGGCGGAATGTGGCTGTGAGGCCCGAGTGGCAGGACACGGCCCTCCAGGAAGCCGCGCTGCAAGGCGGCACCCGATGAGCGGGGCACCATTGCCGGACCTCTCGGCCCTGAAATTCGGCGCAGATGGGCTGATTCCGGTGGTCACGCAGGACGCACGCACGGGGGCGGTGCTGATGCAGGCCTATGCGGACCGGGACGCGCTGGAACGGACCCTGACCACCCGCGAGGCCACCTATTACAGCCGTTCACGCGGCGAACAGTGGATCAAGGGGAAAACCAGCGGGCACACCCAGCGCATCGTGGGCGTGTCTGTGGACTGCGACGGCGACAGCGTGCTGTACCGCGTGGAGCAGACCGGGGCCGCCTGCCACACCGGGGAATACTCCTGCTTTTACACGCCGCTGCTGGAGGAACAGACATCCACAACTGGTCTGGACGGCACGCTGGAACGCGTGTACGCCACCATCACCGAACGCCTCGCCACGCTGCCGGAGGGCAGTTATGTGGCGCGCCTGCACGCCGGGGGTTTGGACCGGGTGCTGAAGAAAATCAGCGAGGAAAGCGGCGAGGTGCTGCTGGCCGCCAAGAACAATGACCGCGCCGAACTGGCAACGGAGGTGGCCGATCTGCTGTTCCACACCCTGTTCGCGATGGCCGAGGTGGGCGTCTCGCCGGGGGACGTGGCCGCCGTCTTGCAGATGCGCGAGGGAAAAAGTGGTTTGAAGGGGCCAAAAGAAGCGGGTTGACCAAACCACCAACCTCTGATGAGGCGGGCCTAAAGATTGGGCCAAGACCGGGAGGTGATCCACCTGACCAGATCCTGCTTATCCCTGTCTGAAGCCCCCGTCCCGACGCTGTGCCACATGTTCGTCCAGATCATGTGGGACTTTTTCTATCTCTTTTGGAGGATTTACCATGAAGAAAATGATTGCTCTGGCCGCCGTTTCCGCCCTTCTGCTCAGCGCCTGTAGCCAGGGACCGGTTGGTCCGGCGGGTCCTGCTGGCCCGGCGGGACCCACTGGCCCAACTGGACCGTCTGGCCCCACCGGCCCTGCGGGTTCGGACGCACCCCTGGGCCGCACCGCGTATGGCCTGGATGCTGGCGGCAAGCTGGCCTCCTTCGGGCTGGACAACCCCGCCACGAGCTACAAGACCCTGACCCTGACCGGCCTGGGCGCAGGGCAGACGCTGGTGGACCTGGATTTCTGGAACAAGGACGGAGCGCTATACACCATGTCCAACACGGGCGCGCTGTACCGCGTCAACACGGCGACTGGCGCACTGACCCTGGACACCCCCAGCATCGTGGGAACCCCCGCCGCCATCGACTTCAACCCGGCGGCCTTCCGCCTGCGCGTGTTCAACACCACCGACGACAACTTCCGCCTGACCCCCTCCACGGGCGAGAGTCCCAATCTGCTGACCTCTGACGGCAAGCTGGCCTACGTTGCTGGCGACGTCAACGCAGGCAAAAACCCCAATCTGGTGGCAGCGGCCTACACCAACTCGGTGAACGGCCAGAGGCCCGACGCCACCGCAACTGCGCTGTACAGCATGGATGCCGACACCGATCAGCTCGTGCTGCATACGGTTGGTGCGGCGTTCAGCACCCTGAACACCGTCGGCAAGCTGGGCTTCGACGCCGTGGCCGGAGCCACCGGTTTCGACATTGCAGGACTCACCGAAGCCTACGCCACGGTGAATGTCGGCAACACGGTCACGCTGTACACCGTCAACCTGACCAGCGGCGCGGCCACCGTCAAGACCACTTTCCCCGGCACCATCAAGAATCTGGCCGTGACCCTGCCCACCAACTAAACTTCCAGTCGGGCGGGCAGGCTGAATTGAACGTGAACACAGGACAGGTCATGGCTGAAAAGCGTGGCCTGTCCTGCTTCGCATTTCTGCTGGCGCCTGCACCATGAAAAACTGCGCCATGAAAAGAAGATGAAGCCCCGACATGATCCAAAGCCGCCGCCGCTGCATATGGCTGTTCAGGAGCGCGTGTCCACCTGGGGAGGCATGCGTTCCCCTTTTTTTGGCTCTGGTCCGCCGCGAGCTTAAAATAAATCCATCTTGTCTGCGTTGATGCCTTCCAACAAAGCCGGGTGGCGCACCTGGGCGCGTGAGGAGCGGCAGGCACTCCCAAATCATTCGGCAGCGGTCACCGCCCACCTCGGCGCATTTCTGCGGCAGACGGGCGCGCGGCGGGTGCTGGCTTACCGCGCCCTGCCCGGTGAACTAGACGTGTCCGCGCTGGCCCAAGGGTTCGAGCTGCTGGCCTCACGCGCCCGCTTTAAGCCCACGCCGCGCCTGACGCTGCACCCCTGGGACACCGCCACCGAGATGAGCCGCTTCGGGGCCTTGCAGCCGCCCGCCAACGCGCCCGAAGTCCCTCTGAGCGATGTGGACGCCATTTTGCTTCCTGGCCTTGCCTTCGACATACAGGGTGTCCGACTGGGGTACGGCGGCGGGTTCTATGACCGTCTCCTTCCTGGTTTCGGTGGCCTGACCGTGGGCGTTATTCAGCGCGCCCTGATTGTCCCCCGCCTGCCTGCCGATGCCCACGACTGCCCGGTGGCGTGGCTGGCAACAGAGGACGGACTGGAGCGCACGCGGTGCTAGCCGCCTTTCACGAACCGCGCTGCGGGTGAGGCAGACGGTCTGCCGGGTTTCCAAAGTCGATCTCGAAGAACAGGAAGCCCTCCTGTCCGGCGTCGTCGGGGCGGTAGCCCATGCGGACGTAGGCGGGGCCAGCCTCGTGGGTGTTGGCATACCAGAAGACGTGACGTAGGGGCCGCGCCCGCGCCCAGTCCTCCACGGCACGCATCAATAGACGGGCCACGCCGCGCCGCCGCCATGCCGGAGCGGTGTACAGGTCCTCAAGCTTGGCCGTGCGGTGCGACTGGCCGGAACGCAGGTGCGGGCCATAATCGTGCAGCAGGGCGTAACCGATCACCTCTCCGCCGTCCGTCTCGGCCACCAGCAGGGGCCGCAGCGGATCGCCGCAAAACGAGGGAAAACGGGCTTCCAGCGCCACCTCATCCTCCACGAAGCCCATGTCCACCAGCATGGGTTTCAGGGCTGGGAAGTCGGCGGGGACGGCGGGGCGCACATGCATGGCCGTAGCTTGACGTGCGGTGGCCTGGGGCGCGTCGGTCAACTAGCTTACCGGAAGGGACGGGCTTATTGCAAAGTGGCGCGCTCAGCGCAGGCGGCTGGGCTGGCACCCACTGCTGTTGCATTCGCGCAGGCGGTCATTCAGGAAATTCAGGCGCTCGGTGGTGGTGTCCACGGCACAGCCGGTATACACCACGTCGCCCCGACTGGCGTCGTACTCCACACAGTCACGGTCTCGACGGACCAGCCATGCCCGCTGGGTTTCGCGCAGCCGTCCCTGCGCCGCCGGGGCCAGTTTCTTCAGCAACAGCGTGTAGGCCACGTTCAGATCGGCGTCGGCCCGCGTCAGCACCTTCATCTGACAGTAGACCTGATCGAAGGAGCCATTCGGGCGGTCACAGTTGTTCTGAGCGCCCGCCTGGGATGTCAGGGCCAGCGCAGTGCCGAGAAAGAGCGCGACTTTCAGGATGGGTTGCATGGGAACCTCCAGCCCAAGCGTACCGCAAGGGGTGAGGCAAACCCACCTCTTGAAACTTTGACGCCACACCGTAACGCCGCGCCCGCCCACACGCATCCGCCATCTGTAGCATGCGGGCATGTCACGCCGCCTTCTGCCCCTCCTGGGCCTGCTCCTGTCTGCCTGCGCTCCCGCTATCAGCGGCCCGGTGGGTCTCCTCCCAGACGTGACCGCCACGCTGGGCGTCCCCGATCCCGAACACCTGCGGGTGGTGGTCATGGGCGATCAGGGTACCGGGGACGGGGTTCAGCGGCGGGTGGGGGCGGCCATGCAGGCGGTCTGTAAACAGCAGGGCTGCGATCTGGGCGTGGGCCTGGGCGACAACTTCTACCCGGCAGGGCCGAGGGAGGCCAGCTCTCCCCTGTTTAAAACTAGATTTGCGGACATCTACGGCCCGCTGAATATTCCCTTTCTGATGGTGCCCGGCAACCACGACGAGAGCGGTCTTTTGGGCGGCGACGGCACCGACGCACGCGGCGCGGAGGCCGAAGTCGCTTACAGCAAACTGAACCCGCAGTGGGTCATGCCGGGGCGCACCTACCGCGCGCCCGTGGGTGCGGGACAGGGGGGAATGCTGGCCGAGTTCTTCGCGGTGGACACCACGCCGCTGGCCGCCTACCTACCTGTGCGCCGTGCCAATGAGCGGCCCGGAGGCCCGTGGGACGCCGCCCAGCGCGCGTGGCTGACCGGGGCGATCCAGAACAGTTCCGCGCGCTGGAAACTGGTACTGGGCCATCACCCGCTGTTCTCCAACGGCAAGCATGGGGACGCCGGGCGCTACGACGGTCTGCCCTTCGCCTTCCAGCGCGGGGACGCGGTGCGGGACCTGTACGGACTGGCCTGCGGCAAGGTGGACGTGCTGCTCAGCGGCCATGTCCACGCGCTGGAGGTCTTCGCGCCGCAACCCGAATGCCCCGGCACCTGGACCGCCGTTTCAGGGGCGGCGGGTGAGATCGGGGGCGGCAAAATCGGCACCCGGAAAGCCGTCGCCGAATTCTTCGGACAGCCCGGTTTTATGTGGCTGGACATGACACCACAGATGCTCACGATCAACATTTACACGGTGGCCACCGATGGCGTGCCGACACTGGCCGCGATGCAGGAGATCAGGAAGAAGGCCAATTGAGCCGCCCCCTCTTCAGACCGGGCTGGAAACCAGCCTTCTGCGGCCTGCTGATCTGGAGTTGTGGCGCAGCGTGGGCAGCCCCCGCCGCCACCTGCGACAACGCACTGAATCCGGTGCAGGCGGGCTGGGTCTGGACCTACCGGGTCACGCCGGGCGACATCAAAAAGCCCACCTCCAGTTATGCCCTGAGCCGGACAGGGGCGGGCGCGGAGTTTCAGGAACAGTCCATGAGCGCTGGAAAGCCAGTCAACACCACCAGATTCAGTTGCGCTGCAGGCGCGCAGACCAGCCTGACGCCCCCGCAACTGGGCGATATTAAACTGACCCGAGCAGCGGTCAGGGGGCTGGGCATCGCCGCTGCGCCGGACTGGAAACCGGGCGCGACATGGAGTCTGATCTGGGATCTGGAAGGACGGCAGAGCCTGTTGAGTGGCAAGGCCACCATCACGGTGCGGCGGCAGGTGATCAACCGCGAGAAGGTCACGGTTCCTGCCGGAACATTCGATGCCTGGAAGGTCAGGGGCAACCTGCGCGTGGTGGGCAAGCTGGGACCCGTGCCCCTCAACCGCGATCTGGGCGAGTTCGAAGAATGGTACGCCGAGGGCGTGGGGCTGGTGAAATCCAGCAGCAGCTACAGCGTCACGGAGCTGATGACCCTCAAAAAGTAGCGCCCAACAGCAGTGCCCAGCAAAAACGGTGCGGCCCTGCAATAGGCCGCACCGTTCGTTTTGCGAGGGTTGAGCTTACAGTCCGGCTTCCGCCAGGAACGCGTCCAGCTTCTGCGGGCGAAAGCCGCTCAGGCTGTGGGCCACGTCGCCGCTGACCAGGGTGGGCACGCTGCGGCGGCCACCGTTGACGCTCATGACGTACTCGGCGGCCTTGTCGTCCTGCTCGATGTTGATTTCCTCGAAGTCCAGGCCCTTGCTGGTCAGGGCGCGCTTGGTAGCGGTGCAATCGGGGCACCAACTGGTGGTGTACATCTTGATCATGGAAGATTCCTCCTGTGAGTGATGCGGACGAGAGGCAGGAATCACCTCTGCCCGGTACTGTAGTTTACAAAATAAAGCGGAAACGAAAAGTAGGCCAGTTCAGTAAAGGCGAACGGCCCACCGCAGGGGCAGGCCGCCTTTCGCCTTTGGAATCAGATGCCGCCAGCGTTACGCCGGAGTGGAGGCTTCGGCGGGAGCGTCTGCTTTGGGGGCCTGTGCTTCTGGCTGAGCAACAGCCTCGGCAGGAACAGCCGCAGCGCCGGAAGGTGCAGACGCGGCCATCTCGCCGTCGTCTTCACGCTCTTTCTTGGGGGCGGGCGCAACTCGGGGGGTCATGATCATGTTCATGTCCATGCCCATCATGCTGGGGTTGCTTTCCGGCACACCGATGTCGGCCAGCGTCTCGGCCACGCGCACCAGAATGCGTTCGCCCAGTTCCGGGTGGGTGCGTTCACGGCCACGGAACATGATGGTGACCTTGACCTTGTGGCCCTCTTCCAGAAAGCGGCGCACATGCCCGGTCTTGGTGTTGAAATCGTGCCCGTCGATCTTGACCCGGAACTTGATGGCCTTGACTTCCTGACCACGCGCCCGCTTGCGGTTTTCTCGTTCGTTCTGCTGCTGCTCGAAGCGGAAGCGGCCATAGTCGAGCAGACGGCAGACGGGCGGCACGGCCTGGGGACTGACCATGACCAGATCCAGCCCCGCCTCACGCGCCATGTTCATCGCGTCGCGCGTGTCGATAATGCCCACCTGCTCACCTTCCCCGCCAATCAGACGAATCTGACGGACGCGAATCTGCTCGTTGACCTTATGATCTTTCGCTATATTCATCACCTCCGCGCGCCCCCTGCACGCTGGCAGCGTCATTTCTGACGGGTTAGGGCGGCTGAACCCGCATTCACGTTGAAAGCTGTGACGGGTAAACATGTCAGTTTACCACGCAGGTCTGCCGTCTCTTTGTGGGGATGAACTTTCTGTCAACAGCAGCGCCACATGTGCCGGACAGCCCGCATCTTCTGCCATGCTTCGCCTATGGACCGTTCCTTCCCCCCTGTGGCCCCCGCCCACATCCACCGTTACGGCCCCCTGTCTGCCCGCAATCCCGATCTGGAAGTCCTCCTGACCGATGGCCTGGGCGGCTTTGCCCTCAGCAGTGCGGCCGGAGTGCCGACGCGCTGCTACTCGGGTCTGGTGGTGAGTCAGTCGCCGCCGGTGCAGCGCTTCACGCATTTGGTCTCGCCGCTGGAGATTCTGCAAGTGGGCAGCCAGAGGCACAGTCTGCACGCCCTGGAACTCGCGCCGGGCGTCTTTGAGGGACGCGGACTGGAGATCCTGGGCGGCGCGACCCTGCATGACCTGCTGCCCGAACGGGTGCAGATGGTGGGCGGCGTGCGGATTTCCCGGAGAACCGTCAGCCCGGCCCACGCGGGCGCGGCTGTTTACCTGTACTCGGTGGACTCGCGCGAGTCAGTGACGCTGACGCTGGGCGGCTATTTTGTGGACCGCGACATGCACCACGTCCACATGCAGGCCCCCGAACTGAAATTTGAGGCGAACGGTGAGAACGTGCTGGTGCGCGGCGAACGGACCACGCGGGTCAGGCTGCACGCATCGGGGGTGGAGGTCACAGGACTTGACCCAGACCCTTTCCCCCAGCGCGTCTACTACCGCCACGACGCGGCGCGCGGCGAACCCGATCACGAGTACGTGCGCGGCGCGGCGTTGTGGGAGGTCCGCTTTCCAGCGGGCGGCGGTCAGGTGGCGCTGGTGGTCCAGGGTCTGACCGACACCACCCCCGACATTCCCGATCCCTGGCTGGCCTACGAGCAGGAGGCCACGCGGCGACGTGAACTCGCAACGCTGGCCCAGCAGACGTGTGGAGTGACCGACGATCTGGTGGCGACGCTGGCGGTGGCAGCGGACGCCTATCTGGTCCGGCGCAACAGTCCAGCGGGAACCAGCGTCATCGCGGGCTATCCGTGGTTTGCCGACTGGGGCCGCGACGCCATGATCTCGCTGACCGGCCTGACCCTGTTGACCGGGCGTTTTGCTGAGGCCCGCGACTTGCTGCACACCTTTTTAAGCACCCTGCAACGTGGCCTGATCCCCAACCACTTCCACGAAGACGGGCAGGGCGCGGGCTACAACACGGTGGATGGGGCTTTGTGGCTGGCGGCGGCGCTTGAACGCTACGTGACTGCCAGCAACGATCTGGACTTCGCGCGGGGAGCCTTGCCGCAGTTGCGCAGGCTTTTGCAGTGGCATCTGCGCGGCACCGATCATGGCATCCGCGCCGATCCGGTGGACGGCCTGCTACTGGCTGGGGAAGCAGGCGTGCAACTGACCTGGATGGACGTGAAGATCGAGGACTGGGTGGTCACGCCGCGCCACGGTAAACCGATTGAGATTCAGGGCCTATGGATCGCGGCGCTGGGAGCGGAAACACGGCTCTCGGAGGCGCTGGGAGAGCCGCCAGAACTTGCGGAGGCATGGGCGCAGGCGCGCGGCAGCTTCGGGCAGTTCTGGGATGGGCAGGCGTTCGCCGACGTTCTGGACACGGACGGCGTTCTGGACCTCAGCGTGCGCCCCAACGCCGCGCTGGCGCTGGCCCTGCCCGACACCCCTGCCACGCCTGAACAGGTGGAGGCCGCCGTCCGCCAGACCGAAAACGAACTGCTGACGCCACTGGGGCTGCACACCCTCTCGCCGCATGACCCGCGTTACCGGGGCAACTATGGCGGCCCACAGGTGCTGCGCGACGCGGCCTACCACCAGGGAACCGTGTGGCCCTGGCCGCTGACCGCGTACCTGGAACTGCTGCTCTCACGCGGCGAGGTCACCCAGGCCCGCGCAGCACTGGACGGCCTGAGCGGTCATGTCTGGGAGGCGGGCGTCGGCCACGTTTCGGAGGTGTTTAGTGGGGATGCGCTGCTGCCCGGCGGCTGCCCCTTCCAGGCGTGGAGCGTGGCCGAACTGCTGCGCGGGCAGGTGCTGGTGTCGCGGGCCGAGAAGAAAGAGGCCGCCCAAAAGTCAGGTTAAAACGTGTCTCAGAGCTGATTTCTCCCGAGACCACATCACACTTATGGCTAGACACCCCCACTTGACGTACACCTGACACTAACCCTAGGATCACGGCTATGACTGGCCTCGCCCTTCCACCTCAGGCCACACAGGTGGGGCTGGCGGTGGACATCGCGGCCTTTGCCATGCACGGCGGCGAATTGAATGTTCTGCTGGTGCAGCGTGGCCAGTTGCCGCACGCCCGCGACTGGGCGCTGCCCGGCGGTTTCGTACAGCCCGGCGAGGAACTGCACGAGGCCGCGTTGCGCGAATTGCGGACCGAGACCACCGTGCAACTGGAACCGCGCCACCTGGAACAGTTCTATACCTTTGGCGAGGTGGGCCGCGATCCGCGCGGACGCATCGTGAGCGTGGCGCATCTGGCGGTGCTACCCCACGGCACGGTCAGCGTCAGCGGGGGCGGCCATACGCTGGAAGCAGAGTGGCTCAGCGCCCACCGCCCGCCCCGGCTGGCCTTCGATCATCAGGCGATCCTGACCCGCGCCCTGCTGCGGCTGCAATTGCGGCTGGAATACGCCAATCTGGCGCTGGAATTCCTGCCCGACACCTTTACACTGCCCGAACTTCAGGGCGTCTACGAGGCGATTCTGGACCGCCAACTGGACAAGCGCAATTTCCGCAAACGTTTGCTGGCCCAGAGCATCCTGACCCCCAGCGGCGAGCGCAGAAGTGGTGTCGGACGGCCCGCACAGTTGTACCGGCGTGCGAAGAATGTCCGTGTAGCGGCACTGTAGACGGGGCAACTTACCCTCCGTAGCTCGCCCAGACTCTCTTTAACCCCTGCCGCAGCCGAATGCGTTGCATGGGGAGTTCGGCCAGAGTGCTGGCTTGCAGCCCGCGCGCTTTTAAGCCCTCCAGCAAAAGCGTCAGCAGTTCAGGCGTGACCGCCGGGCCGTCGTGTAGCAGGACCACGCTGCCGGGGCGAATGCGGGCCAGGGTCTGCTGGGCCAGGGTGGGCGCGTCGGCGTCGGTCCAGTCGCGGCCCTCCACGTCCCAAAGGGCAATTTGACGTCCGGCCAGCCACGTCAGGGGGAGGGTCAGCGGGCTGTGGCCCCCGTAGGGGGGGCGGTACAGCAGCGGCCCAGTCTGCCCGGCGCGTGGATGCCACCCGATCTGCGCCCACTCCTGCCAGGGCGTCAGCAGCATCGCGTGCCGGTGCCAGCGCCCGTGCGCCTCGACCTGATGCGGGCTGTCCAGCAGCTTTTGCAGGAGTTCAGGATGGGCCTCGCAGGCAGGCGCGGTGACGAAAAAGGTGGCGCGGGCGGTGTGCTGCGCCAGAATCTCCAGCAGTTCGGGGGTGCGCGGCGAGGGACCGTCATCGAAGGTCAGCGCCACCCGGTCTGAATCCTGTGGACCACCCCCCAGCGCGCCCCAGCCTGCCGCGCGGCCCAGCACATCGGCCAAGACAGCAGCAGTGGCAAGGAGTCCGAGAGCAGAGAGCAGCAGTAGAAAAGTGGACTTTGGTGGAGCGGAGCCACTGATCAAGCGTGCTTTCGTCCTGGCAATCTTTCCCACCGCCTACGCCCCACCCTCCGGCCCCGTCTCCTGCCGGGTGGTCAGCATGCGGCGGAAGACCACGTAACCCAGCGCAGTCAGCAGGGCCAGTGCGGCCCCCGTGATGAACGGTCCAGTCGGCCCCAGCGTGCGGTAGGCGAAGGCCCCCACCAGCGGCCCCAGCGAGGTGCCCACATTTTCCACGGTCATCAGCGCGCCCCAGGCGGCGGGGCGCTCGGCTTCAGGCAGGCGGCCCGTGACCAGCGCAGCCCAGCCGGGCATGATAAAGGCGTAGCCCACGCCCACCAGCGCGGCCAGCACAAAAAGCGCCCACATAGGCGGCGTGGTGGCAATCAATCCCAGGCCCAGGCCCAGCAGCGCGAAACCCAGGGTCACGGCCAGCCGGGCGCGGCCTCCATCGGCCACCTTGCCAGTCAGGGGCAGGCTGCCAAAGGCCACCGCGCCCCCGGTGCCCAGCAGCGCCACCATGCCCCAGTAGGTCAGGCCCAGATCGCGGTACAGCGTGAACAGCAGCGGTCCCAGCAGGGTCATGGTCAGGGTCTGCATAAAGGCTGCTGGGAACAGCGGGGCCAGCGCGCCCACCGCCGTTTTCAGGCGGGCACGGCGGTCCGGCGGGGTCTCGGCGGTAATGGCGCGGCGCAGACGATCCGGAACGAACAGAGCGCTGAACAGCGCCACCGCCAGCACAGACAGAACAATGGCGAAGACCAGTGCGCGGGGGCGTTCGGCCAGCGCGCCCAGCAGCAGAAAGCCCGCGCCAATCAGCGGCATCACGCCCAGACTGATCAGGGTGACCGCGCGGCCCTTGTGGCTGTCTTTGGTGGCGTCGGCGGTCAGGTTCATGGCCCCCGGCCACATGGCACTGAAGCCAATGCCGTGCAGCGCCGCCGCCAGCAGCAGCACCCAGGCGGTGTGCGTTTCAGCCATCAGACCCACTGCCAGCAGCGACAGGGCCGCGCCCGAGAGCATCACGGTCCGCACGCCAAAGCGGCTGATCAGGGCGCCCGACGGCCCGCGCATCACGGTGTCGCTGATGAAGTGGACCGTAAAGGCCGTGGCCGCCACCGCCACCGCATCCGCCTTGGGCAGCCCCAGCAGCGTGCCAGTGGCCTGCGGCAGGTAAGCCCCGTACAGTCCACTCCGCACAAATTCCGAGCAGGCCAGCACCAGCGCGGCCATCAGCACGCCGGGCAGCGTGCCGGGCTTGACAGGCAGGCGTTCTCGCAGGGCGGAGGCGGCGCTCACGGTTGGCCCCCCTTCCTTCTCCCCCCGGCGGGAAAGCAGGCCACGCCTGCTAGCCTGTGCCCGTGCCCGAGTTCTCCGTGATCATTCCCGCCCGCAACGAGGCGGCGTATCTGCCCCTGACCCTGCGGGCGCTGGAGGCGCAGCGCAAGCCCCCCGCCGAGGTGATCGTGGTGGACAACGGCAGTACCGACGACACCGTGGCCCTGGCACGGGCCTGGGGCGCGCGGGTGCTGCACTGCACCCAGCCCGGCGTGGCCCGCGCCCGCCAATGTGGTCTGGAGGCCGCCCACAGCGACTGGATCGCCACCACCGACGCCGATTCGCTGCCCAGCCCGCAGTGGTTGGAGCTGCTGGACGCGGCCACGCCGGACCGGGTGGGTCTCTACGGCCCGATGGGCTTTTGCGGGGTGGCCCCGCACTGGGCCTGGACGTCCCAGGTGGCCTACAGCGCCTTTCTGCACGCCTGCCGGGTGGTGGGCAAACCCAATCTGGCCGGGGCCAACATGGCCTTCTCGCGCCGGGCCGCGTTGCTGGCCGGGGGCTACCCCGAAGTGGAAGCCTACGAGGACGTGATGCTGGGGCAGGCCATCGCAGCGCTGGGCACGGTGGCCTACGTGCCGGACGCGCTGGTGCAGACCAGTGCCCGCCGCATGGAGCGGGGCGCGCTGCCCTTCGCGTGGCAGCACCTGCGCAACATCACGGGTCATACGCGAGGATACTTTGACCAGAAGGAGCCGCAACAGAAGCGCTGAGGCCGGGTTCCGCGGGAAACGGCATCTCGCGCGGCATGCCCAGCGCGGCGGCGTACACGTCCAGCACCCGTGCCGCCACGCCCGCTGGGGTGGTCCCCGAGGCGAACTCGCGCGCACCGGCGGACAGCCTTGCCCACAGCGCCGGGTCTCCCAGGATGGCCTGGGAATGGCGGATCATGGCGTTCACGTCCGCCGGGGCCACCAGATAGCCGCTGCGCTCGTGCGCCACGCTGCTTAACGTGCCGCGCGCACCCACTGCCACCACCGGCACGCCCATCAGCTCGGCCTCCTGCAAGACCAGACCCTGCGTCTCGGTGTCGCTGGCGAACAGGAACAATTCGGCTAAGCGGTAATACGCGCCGATCTCGGTCCAGGGCTTGACGCCCAGAAAGCTCACGCGGCCCTCAATGCCCAGGCGGCGGGCGTGGGCTTCCAGATGCACGCGCTCCGGCCCCTCGCCCAGCAGCACCAGATGCGTGTCGGGCAATTGCGCCAAGGTGTCCAGCACATGATCGAAACGTTTCTCGCGGGCCAGCCGTCCCACGCTCAGCAGGCGGCGTTTGCCAGCAGGCCAGGGATTCTCAATCGGCGGGGCGGCGTGCAGTACCCGCGCGTCAATGCTGGTGGGAATGACCACCGGATTGCGAACGCGCATGGCGTGCAGCACGTCCAGCACCCCGGCGGTGGGGGTAATCACGGCGTCGGCCCGGCCATACAGCAGGCCCATGACACGGGTCACGGCCCCGGTGTAGCGCTGCAAGGCCGTGACGCCCGGCACGTAATGGGTGTACGCCTCGATATGGGTGTGGTATGTCGCCACATGCGGCACATTCCACTTGCGGGCCAGCCGCGCCCCCGCCAGCCCCAATGTCAGCGGCGTATGGGTATGCACCACATCGTATTTCTGCGGAAAGTCCTTGCGCGTGGGCCACGCCAGCCGGTAAGTGGGCAGGAACGTGTAGCTGATGCTGGGCACGCGCCGCACATCGGTGCGGGTATCCACGTTGCCCGGAAAGTCGGGGGCCACCACTTCGACGTGATGCCCCAGCGCCCTTAACTCGTCACTCAGCAAACCCACACTGGTCACAATGCCGTTCTGATCCGGCAGAAAGGTGTCGGTAAACAGGCCGATACGGAGCGGTTTCATCCGTTCTCACCAGCGGAGTTCCATTCCGGGAGGGGCCATCCTGCTGGAGAAGGGGGAGTCTGATGCATCGCTAGACAGGAGAATACGACGCCGAACATGAGAGAGTCGTCCACCTTTGGTCTCATGTTGTGGCCCTCCTGAGCAGGTACAAGTCGGGCCACTTCGCCGGGGACGGCAAAACCCGCTACAGTCCCTCCATGAGTGCCGCACCCTCTTTCATGCTGTCTGCCCAGCTCCGCGCCGGGGCCTACGGCGCGTGGGCAGGCGGCCACCCCGGCGCACCCGAAGTCGGCGTGACGGTGCCCGTTCAGGATGAAAGTGAAATCCGGGCCGTTGTGGAAGTGCTGCTGAAGCTGAAGGCAGAAGTCACCCTGCTGGTCTCTCCGACCCTCGCCCGGCACGCACCAGACGCCCTTTACGCTGCCACACAGGCCGGGCATGAGATCGCCGGAATGGGTGAGTCAGAGCAGATCAGCGCGTTCGAGGTGGCTGCCGCTCAGGCCGTTCAAAGCTGGGATTCGGAATATCCGAGCCGCGCCAGCCTGCGCCTGCTGGCCGCACAGGGCGTTCATCCGCTGCCCCTGCCGCTGGAGAAGCCTCAGCCGGGGCAGACAGTGCGCGTGTTGCCGGGAGAACTGGAACAGAGGCTGCCGAAGATGCGGGCGCTGGGTTACCGCCCCGTCCCTGTACGCGACATTCCGGGCTTACGGCTGGCCGGACCGCGTGACCTGCTGCTGCACCTTTACACCCATACCGTAGAGGCCAATTTTGCCCGCAACCACGGCGTGATCGATCTGGCGCAGCGGGCCGACGCCGTGATGCGGGTGGCCGCGCTGGACCACGCGCCGGAGCCGCTGCCCTTGCCGCGAGACACCCCCACCGCCGAGCTGCACCTGCACTCGCCGCGCATCGTGGGGCTGGCCGGGCGAAGTGCGCTGACCGCCTACCGCGCCTATCTCCGCAGCCTGCGGGACGTGGCCGCCGCCATGCAGACGCTGCCCGAATTGCAAGGCTCGCGGGCGGTGTTCGCCGTGACGCTGTTTCACGCACAACTGGAACAGGGCGGCTTTGAGCTGTTGCCCCTGCCGCCCGCCCGCGCCCGCATCTATGGCCTGGGCTTTCGCGTGCTGCGGATCGTTTACGGCACCGCCCGCCCGCCCAGCGAGCCGCAACCGAAGATGGCCTGGATGACGCGGGAGGCATTTCTAGCGAAGTACGGGTGAGGGGCTAGAGGCGCACTGAACGGGCCAGAGACGTTGCACTGCCACTCAGCCTCACTACAATCTCCAACATGAAAACCGTGGCCCAGACGCTGACCGCACACCGCTCCATCCGACAGTTCAAACCTGATGAAATTCCTCAAAATGTTATTGACGAGGTGCTGCAAGAGGCCATCATGGGCACATCTTCGTCGGGGAACCTCAATAGTTACTCCATAATCGTGACCCGTGACCCGGCGCGAAAACGGCGGCTGTACGAATTGCACAGCGAGCAGGAGTTTGTCCTTCAGGCCCCGCTGGTGATCACCTTTTGCGCCGACTGGCACCGCACGCGGCAGTGGCTGAAGCTTCGTGGGGCGCGGGACAATTTCAACAACTTCCTGGGCTATCAGGTGGCCGCGAACGAGGCGATGCTGATTTCGCAGAGCGTGACGCTGGGCTTTGAGGCGCGGGGCTACGGCATCTGTTACATGGGGACCACGTTGCAGGCCATGCAGGACATCGCCGACTACCTGAACCTTCCCGAGACCTGCCTGCCCATCACCACCATCGTGGTGGGTGTCCCAGATGAGCAGCCAGAACGGCGTGAGCGCCTGCCGATGCGGGCCTATATCCACGACGAAACCTATCAGGAGCTTGGGCCATCTGATCTGGAGGAGCTGTATGCGGCGCGGGAGGAAAGTGGCTGGCAGCGGTACATGTCCATGCCGCATCTGAAGGCCATGTGCGAGGAGGGCGGCATCACCTCGCTGGCGCAGATGTACACCAGTCCCTACAAATATGACCCGGACGCTTACGCGGCAACGTCACAGAAGGTGCTGGAGGCGCTCAGGGGGCGGGGATTTTTGCCGGGTGGGGTGGAGGTCGGGCAGGATGAGCAATGAGGGTCAGGCGTTACGCTCGCGCTGACCTGACCACCCCTCAAAACTTCTGACCTGAAACAGAAAGTCGGCTCTCACAGGTTTTTTCTACGATGAAGCCCCTTTCCCAAAATCGCCCTCCAGTTGAGAAGTGATGAGGGTCATAGCGGTACTCACTTGATGTGCAAAACGTCTTTAACCCCATTCATGCCGATCAACTCAATATCGCTCCGACGACTCAACTCCCAGTCATCACGCTTGAGACGCCAGCGATTCAACACGGCTGGCTCGCCCCGCCGCGTGGCCCAGTTGCTCCCGTTCGGTTGGTAGCCCATGCTCTCGGACACACGGTTAGACGGCAGATTGTCAAAAAAAGCCTCACTGGCCGCTTCCGCCGCCCCAAATCCTTCGAAGGCAAGGTGCAGGATAGCGGCACGCATCTCACGTCCCAGACCTTGTTGCCAGGCGCTCGGAGCCAGCCAGGAAAAGCTGGTGACGGTCCGGCAAGTATCGAAATCCACGCCGATCAAGTCCTGCATTCCCACGGCCTGCTCGCCCAGCATGACCACAAAGTACAGACGCCAGAAATCGGGGCGAACGTTGCCCCGCCCCCGCCAGATGGACTGAAGCCACTTCCTTTCGCGTACTGGATTGTCTTCATACAAAGACATGGGATCATCGAATGGGTAAGGTTGTTGCGCGCCCACACCATCACGAACAATGGGAAGGAGCTGGGCCAGCAGTTCGTCCGTGGCTCCATGAAGCTCCAGCTTGGGCGTGGTGACTTTGAGGCTCAGTGGCGGATAGAGATCGGTGGGCACTACCGTAGGAGAACACGGTTGGCCCAGAGAATCCATATGCAAAACGGCTGATCAGGAAGCGGCACAGAGTTCGCGCACAAACCTGCGCCAAGAAATTTCTCCTGCTGCAATTCCCCTTCCAGGCGCGAGTCTGCTCTCCCCTTTCCATTCGTTAGTCGTCTGGCCGTTCCTCGTTTTGAGGGGGAGTCAGCGCGCTGACCTATGATCCTGCAAGAGCATCAATACAGGTAAATAAATTAGACATCTCTCGGGCCTGCTTAGCCCTATCCCGGCAAACTAAATCTCAACTTCGTTCCCTGCCCCGGCCCGCTGTCCACATTCAATTCTCCCCCGGCCAGAGCGACGCGCTCGCGCAGGCCCGTCAGTCCCAAGTGGCCCTCCTGGGCGCGGGCCTCGGCCTGCTGCGGGGTGAAACCCTGGCCGTCGTCGCTGATGACCACGTCCACGCCGCCTTCTCCAAAGATCACACGAATGGCGGCGCTGCTCGCCCCAGCGTGCTTGTCCACGTTGTTCAGTGCCTCCTGCGCCAGCCGAAAGATGGTGAGTTCGGTGGCCGCGTTCAGACGGCGGTCATGGCCCCCGACTTCCAGACGGGTGGGCGTCTGCGCCTGCCCCGCCAGCCATTCCAGCGCGGGCAGCAGCCCCAAATCGTCCAGCACACTGGGACGCAGGTTGCGGGCAAAGCGGCGCACGCTGTCCAACGCGGCGTTCAGGTCCGCCAGGATGTCGTCGGCGCGTTCCCGCTGCTCGCCGCTCAGCTCGCGCGCCAGCCTTGCCACCCGGCGGCCAGAGGCGGTCAACACCTGCGCGGTGTCGTCGTGCAGCTCGCGGCTGATGCGTTTGCGCTCTTCCTCCTGCGCCTGGGTGAACAGGGAGAGATAGGTGCGGAGTTCGGACTGGCGGGAGGTGGCGGCCTCTAGCGCCTGCCCGCGCCGGGTGATCTCGTCCGCCAGGGTCTGGAGTTCGGAGAGGTCACGGGCGACGAGCAACACGCCGGAATCCGGGCCAGCCTCAACGGCGCTCAGGCGCACCTCTAGGCGGTAAGGACCAATTCCAATCTCGGCGCGGCCCCCGGCATTGCGGGTGCGGGCAGCGTCCCAGGCGGCGCTCAGGGCGTCACGGGTGGCGGGAGTGGGCAATGAAAGCAGCCTCTCCCCCACCAGCGGCCCGGTCAGCGGTTCCAGCAGGCGGGAGGCGGCGGGGTTGGCGTAAGTCACGGTCCCGCCCGCATCCGCGCTGAGGATCAGGTCATGTGCGCCCTCGGCCAGTTGGCGGTAACGGGCTTCCTCTCGCTCCAGGGCAGACAGCAGGCGCACACGGGTCAGCGTCTGGGCCATCTGATCGGCCACGCTGCGGGCCAGTTGCAGAACGTGATCGCCGGGAGCTTCCGGGCTAGGATCATCGGCGTATAAGAATCCCAGCGGGTGGACGTCGTCGCCCAGGGGCACGATCAGCCCGCTGCCCGCCACTGGAAGGCAGGCGCGGCGGGGCAGGGGGCGGGGGCCGCGTCCCAGTTGGGCCTTCAACGAGGCCAGTTCTTCCGGTGTGGGCGGATACAGGTTGAACGTGGCGCAACGCAGCACCTCGCCCGCGTCGTCAGTCAGGGCGATCAGACCGCGCCCCGCGTTCAGGGCCAGGGTGGTCAGGCGCACCGCCCCGGCCAGCGCGTCATCGTCCTGACTCTCGCCCAGCACGCGGCCCACGTTCAGCAGCACGGCGGCCTCGCGCTCGCGGCGCAGTTCTTCCTCGTACAGGCGGGCATTTTCCACGGCCAGCGATGCCTGCGCGGCGAAGACCCCGGCCAGCGCCAGATCATCGTCGTCCAGCGGCAACGGCGCTTCCCAGTACAGCGTCAGGGTACCGAAGACCCCGGCGCGGGTAATCAACGGCAGGCCCAGCACGCCCTTGTAGGGGTAGCGGTTCTGGGCCAGCAACTGGCGGGTGTAGCGGCTGCCACCGCCGGAATTGGCGTTCGCCAGATCGTGGGCGGCCACCGGTTCGCGGCGCTGGGCCGCCCGTCCGGTCACGCCCGCGCCCATCTTGGCCCGCACGCGCAACACGTATTCGCTGGGCAGGCCCACGGCGCTACGGATGCTCAGGGTGCGCCCATCCGGCTGGGCCTCGTAGATGGCGGCGGCGTCGGCGCGGAAAAGAGGCATGGCCCGCTCCAGCACGCGGGCGAGTGTGTCTCCCAGGTGCAGGCTGCCCGCCAGCGCTGCCCCAGCCTCGCGCAGCGCCTCGGCGGCCTCGCGTTTGCGGGTCTCAATGCCGTACAGGCGGGCGTTGTCAATCGCCAGAGATGCCTGCTCGGCCAGCGCCAGCACCAGCCGGGCGTCGTCTTCGGTGGCCGTTGCACCGGGCCTGCGGCTGTCCACGTACAGCACCCCCAGCGGCTGCCCGCGTGCGCTGAGGGGAGCGATCACCGCCGCTTCGGGATTCAATTCCAGCAGGCCCTGGGCCATCGGTGAATCAGCGTCCCTGGCGCGTTCAAAGCGGATCGCCTCACCCCGGCGGATCAGCGTTTCCAGACTGACCGGGCCGACACCCACGCCTCCGGTGAACGTCTCATCAAAGCCGTGCGAGAACACGTCCCCCGTTCTGGCCCCGCCCTCGCCGAACTCATTGAACAGGGCCACGAACGCGCGCGAGAATCCCAGCGCCTGGGCCGCACTCTGGGCCGTGCGGGTCAGCACCTCGGCCAGATCCAGACTGCCCGCCAAACGGCGCACCAGGGCTTCCACCGTTTCGGCCACGCGTCCGCGTCCGCGCCGGGCCTCGCGGGCCTGCACGCCTTCCAGGGCCAGCGCCAGCAGCGGCACCAGCGCCGAGAGTTCCGCCACTCCTTCCGAACTGGCTCCCACGAATTCCAGCACTCCGTAGCCGAAGGGGAGGCAGACCAGCATGCCTTCCTCCAGCATTCCGTTTTCCGACACAGCGCCGCCGTCCAGCGCCCGCCGGGCCAGCGTGCCGTCGCTGAGGCCCAGGCCGCGTCCTTCCTGGGCCAGAGCTTCCAGGCGGCCCGCCTCCCCCTCGGCCACCCAGACCTGAACGCCGTGCGCCGCCGTGACCTGGCAGGCGTACTCCGCCAGCGCCGAGGCAAAAGCGCGGGCAGTCTGGGCAGCGGCGAGGGTGGGGGGCAGGGGGGTCATGGGTGGGGGAAGGGTCCAGACAGGTGACCAGAAAATAGACTTCCGGCAACTTCATTCTCGCACCTGTCCGCCATCCAGAAGAGGCCAGCACAGGGCAGCGCTGCCGAGGACGCCCAAGTACCGAGTAGCCGCACTTCTCTTCCGGCCTAGCCAGCCCGCTTGACCCGTCCGCCCTCAGCCTCTACCTTGCGTCTATGAGCCGCGCCGTTTTCACCACGATGACTCCGTAGCGGCGGCCTGTGTCACTCAGCCGCCCGCAGACCGCGTGGCGGATTTTTTGTCTCAAGGAGAACGATCATGCGCGTAGCCATTGTGGGAGCCACCGGAGCCGTCGGACACGAGTTGATGCAGGTGCTGGAAAAGAGCAGCCTGAAGTTTGACGAGCTGCTGCTGTTCGCCTCGCCGCGTTCGGCAGGCAGCAAACTGACCTTCAAGGGCCAGGAATTGACCGTGCAGATCACCCCGGAAGGCGCAATCGACGCCGACGTGATCCTGGCCTCGGCAGGCGGCGCGATCAGCAAGGAAAAGGCCCCGGCGTGGGTGGCCGGGGGCGCGGTGGTCATCGACAATTCCAGCGCCTTCCGCTATGACCCGCAGGTGCCGTTGGTGGTGCCGGAAGTGAACGGCGAGGCCGCGCTGCACCACAAAGGCATCATCGCCAACCCGAACTGCACCACCGCCGTCGCCGTGCTGGCCGTGGCCCCCATCCACCGCGAATACGGCGTCAAGCGCATGATCGTCTCTACCTATCAGGCCACCAGCGGCGCGGGCCAGAAGGGCATGGACGAACTGCTGACCCAGACCCATATGGTCCTGCACGGCAAGGAGGCCGGGCACGAGGTCTTCTCGCACCCGATTCCCTTCAACGTGATTCCGCACATCGATGCCTTTCAGGACAATGGTTACACCAAAGAAGAGATGAAGGTGGCCTGGGAAACGCGCAAGATCATCGGGGACGAGTCTCTGAAGATCAGTTGCACGGCGGTGCGGATTCCCACCCTGCGGACGCACAGCGAGGCGATCACGCTGGAGCTGGAGCGCCCCGCCACACCGGAAGCCGTGCGCGAACTGCTGTCCCGCTCTGCCGGTGTAGAAGTGCGCGACAACCCAGGGGAAGGGCTGTACCCGATGCCCCTGACTGCCAGCGGCAAATACGACGTGGAGGTGGGCCGCATCCGCGCAAGTCTGGTGTTCGACGGCGGCATCGACCTGTTCGTGGCCGGGGATCAACTGCTCAAGGGCGCGGCCCTGAACGCCGTGCAGATCGCGGAGTATTTGCAGGAACATGGTGCGTTGAAAGAAAAGCAGCGAGTTTAATACGGACTCCGATTAGAAGGTGTTGAAAACACCTGAAAATCCGAGCGGAGCGAGAGGGAGAAAAACGGGTTTCGATCCCTCCACTCCACGCCCGGAACCCGTATAAGACAACCCATATTCCCAACCCCTTTCCACAGCGGAGAGGGGCTTTGCGTTGCATGTCAGATGAGCGCCACGGTGCGCCCCAATCATCTGAACTCTGAAACCTGAGCGCCGCACACAGATCGAGGCTGGTCCGACGTGTTAACTTCAGGTCAGATCGTTTAACATCACGGCTTTTCGCCCCCCGTCTGTCTGGTATGGACTGAGGGCGTTCTTTTACCCCCGCCCAGGGCTGTGGCCCACCCACCGTCAGGAGGACTTGCACATGGCTGAAGACCGTCAGGATCTGTTCCGTTACGTTGTCGAGGAATTTGCAGAGGACTACCACGAGGGCGAGTTGCAGCGCCGCGAGTTCCTGCGCCGCATGACCCTGCTGGGCGGCGGCGTGATCGGCGCACGCGTGCTGCTGACCTCGCTGGGCATCGCCGGGATTACGGCCTCGGAACTGGCCAGCGCCCAGACTGCGCCGCCCCAGCCTGACCCGGCCAAGGGTGCAGGGATGGTTGATCCGCGTGATCCCGCCATTTCTGTTAAGCCCGTCACTTACGAAGCCAACGGGTTTACCAATCTGGCGTATCTGGCCCGCCCGGCAGGCAATACTCCCGCCCCCGGCGTGATCGTCATTCACGAGAACAAGGGCCTCCAGCCGCACATCCAGGACATCGCACGCCGTCTGGCCAAGGCCGGATACATTGCGATGGCCCCGGATCTGGTGTCTAAAATTGGCGGCACCCAGCAGTACATCGACACCGCGCAGATTTCCAGCTATCTGGCGCAGACCTCGGGCGACGAGCATGTGGCGAATCTGCTGGAGGCGGCCAAGGTCCTGAAAACCCAGCCGGGCGTGCAGGGCATCGGCGCCGTGGGCTTCTGCTTCGGCGGCGGCCTGACCTGGAGTCTCTCCACGGCGCTCCCGGAACTGAAAGCCGCCGTGCCGTTTTACGGTCCTGCGCCTGACGCAGCAAAGGTGCCGGACATCAAGGCAGCGGTGCTGGGCATTTACGGCGGCAACGACACCCGCATCAACGCGGGCATTCCAGCGCTGGAAACGGCCCTCAAGGCGGCGGGAACCACCTACGGGATCAAGATCTACGACGGCGCGGGCCACGCCTTTAACAACGACACCGGCGGCAGTTATGTCAAGGCCGCTGCCGACGACGCCTGGGCGCAGACGCTGGCCTGGTTTGACAAGTACCTGAAAGCGTAAACCTGTTGGTCAGGTGTGGGGGCCAGGGCAAACGCCTGCGGCCCCTCCGCTATTTTTTACCATCGTCCAGAAAGTAGCTGACGCCGCCCAGCCGCAGCAGCGTCAGCGACGGTTTGCTGTTGTCCAGCGCGTCGGCGGCCGCAAACAGTTTGACGGTGCGCCCATCGCCATAGGTCAGGGTGATGGTGTTGTCCGCAAAGGTATATTTTCCGCCCGCCGTGGCCGCCGTGTTCGACGCCCCCAGCACGTAGCCGCTGCCCGCCAGATTGGTAGATGAGCTGCGGTCAGACGAGAACTGCCCCTGAGGACTGAACGCCAGCGACCTGTTACTGACCGTGCCGCCGAGCGAGACACTGACGTTAGAGACAACGGTGGAAGTGTACTCGCCGCCTAACTTGAGGCCAGTGAGTGGCAGCAGCCGGGTGTACTTGCGGCCCCCGATGGTCACGGTGTTGCCCGATTGCTTGAAAGTCTCCGGCTCGCCCTTACCAAAGGTGATCTTGCCACCCTGCACGCGGTAGATTTCGCAGCGGGGCAGACCGTTGGGGTGGGTGCGGGAGCAATCGGCTTCGGCCAGGCTCACGCCCGGCTCACCCGTGTACACGTAGCCGTTCTCGTTAAAAAAGGCAAATTCCCAGCAGATATTGCCAGGACACTCGGAATTCATGACCATCGTAGAGCTAAAATCCGGCCCCAGTTGCAGACCCGGAATCAGGTTCCCGGCGCGGCTGTGAACCCAGTTGCCACTCAGTCCGCCGCCGCTCCTGGGCGGCGCAGGCGCTTGTGCTGCACCGTAGATGCTGGGCGGCGGTGTGGGTTTGACCACCATGCGGCAATCCACATTGGTACTTTTGGAACTGAAAATGCCGCCCCGAACACGGCGCAGGCTCACTTCGCGGCGTCCATACCCGTCCTCGGTGTAGGTGCCGCCCTCGCCCCCCAGCGGGCCACCGATAAAGTTCAGATCGCTGAAGCTGTAGTTCTGATCGCTGCGGAAGTCCACCGTGAAGCGCCCGCCCGCCTTGCCCACGCGGTACTGCCCACCCGAGAGCAGCTCCAGCATGCCGCCCGGCGTTCCAGTGCCGTCGCTGATCACACAGGGATAGTTGGCAGGCTTGGGCGTCTTGAGCTTGAATTCAAACAGCGCCTGGTTCTCGCGCGGGCCGCGCTGGTAGCACTCGAAGTTGATAGAACGCTCCAACACGTCGCTGCCCACACCCTTGAGCGAAAAATCCTGGCCGAAGTTGCCAAAATCCAGATACCCGTCTGCCCCATTCAGCGGGCCGCCCGTCCACTGCATCTTGCGGAGGCTGCCGTTCTTGACCACCTGCAACGTGCCGCCGCCATACGCCGTGCGGTATTTGCCGCCGGGCAGGATTTGCACGGTCAGCTCTGGCGTCAGGCTATCGCCCGCCTTCTTCTGATAGCAGCGGAATTCCTCGGGAATCACGGCGTCTTCAGGATTGCCGCCCGTCCCCACGAACTGCGCGGCGGTGGTGGGTTTCACGTCGGGCAGTGCCCCCTTGACTCCCAGGCCCAGCGGCCCACCCTTGCCACCTGCGCTGGGCTGGGCGGTCACTGGACGCGGCGCGAAGCGCACGGAAGTCAGCATCCCGGTCAAGGCAGGCAGAGCCTTTTGCGCCGCCGCCTCGCTGGGGGTAAACATAACAAGCGCCACAGCGGAATCCTGTCCCTGCACCAGCGCCACAACTACCGACAGGGCGCTGCCGTCCTGGCTCCGTACCAGCAGACTCTTCAAGGCCAGCGTGGCCCCGGACGGCATCCCCTGCGCCTGCACGGGTTCCTGGCTCACGATGGTGGACGTTTTGCCGAAGGTAGCCGCCAACGATTCCACGTACTGCTTTGGATCTGGCTGGTATTTCAGCTCCGGGAACACCAGCACAGTGGCCTGCTCCCTGCCTCCAGGGACGGCGGGAAAGTACAGACTGCCGCCCTCTGCCGCCTCCAGCGTCCAGCCAGGAGGCGTGGCAATGGTGACGTTCTGGGCCGCAGATGTCTGGGCCGCAGAAGCCGGGCAAAACAGCAGCGCCAGCAACAGCAGGCGAAAGGCAAGGAAAACGGGTAGACGCATGGAAACCTCCGGTGGCGGGACGGCGGGGTGAGGGGCTTGACCTGCTGCCAGACCTCATCTAACCTCATAACCATGAGCGAGCAGACGATCCCCCAGATGCAGCGGTCCAGCGACCTGCTGCGTATTGGTGCGGGCCTGCCCGTGCGCCCGCCGCCCTCTGGGGTGTAAAGACGTCATTTTGCCGGACGCGCGCATCTGTCGCGCCTGACCCGTCGTTTTTACAACTCAGAAGGGAGAAGAGAGATGCGCCTATCACAAGGTTCGTTCGTCACGCGGCGGGAAACGCCTTCGGAGGCGGACACGCGCGGCACCGAAATGCTGCTGCGCGCCGGATTTATCCGACAACTGGGCAGCGGCCTGTACGCCATGCTGCCGCCCATGACCCGCGTGCTGCACAAGTTGGAAGCACTTATTCGCCATGAGCTGGAAGGCGCGGCGCAGGAGGTCAGCTTTCCGCTGCTGCAACCCGCCGCGCTGTGGCGGAAGTCCGGGCGCTGGGACACCTACACCCGCGCCGAGCAGATCATGTTCGCCGTGACAGACCGTGCAGGACGTGAACTGGCGCTGGCCCCCACCCACGAGGAAGCCGCCGTGGCCGTGGCCCGCGAGCTGGTGGGCAGTTACCGCGATCTGCCCCTAAGCGTGTACCAGATCGGGCGCAAATTCCGCGACGAGCTGCGGCCCCGCGCTGGGTTGCTGCGGACACGCGAATTCGTGATGAAGGATGGCTACAGCTTCCACACCACGTCCGAGGATCTGGCCCGGACCTTCGAGGTCATGGGCGACGCTTACGCCCGCATTCTGACCCGGCTGGGCGCGGACTGGCGCGCCGCACAGGCCGACAGCGGAATGATCGGCGGGATCGGGAGCCGCGAATACCTGCTGCTGTCGGATGTGGGGGAAGACGAGGTGCTGTACACCGCCGACGGGTTGTACACGGCGAACGCGGAACAGGCTGTCTCACACGCCCATCCGGCCCCGGCCAGTCCGTTCACGACTTTTGGGCGCCGCCACACCCCCGGCACGCCTACCGTGGCGAGCGCCTGCGCCGTCCTGAGCTGCGAACCCGCACACATGATTAAAAACGTGCTGTACGAGGCCGAATATCTGAACGGCGATCAGACCTCTACCCGGCCCATCCTGGTCAGCCTGCGCGGCGATCACAGCGTCAATCGGGTCAAACTATGGAACGCCGTATCCGCGCGGGTAGATGGAACACTGACCGCGCTGGAGGTGGCGGACACGGCAAACTGGGCCACAAGTCTGCCGCTCGGCTACATCGCCCCCCACTTGCCAGACAGCCCGAATCGCACTTTTTTGCGCCTGTGCGACGGGGCGGCAGCAGAATCGAACAACTTCACCACGGGCGCGAACGAGACCGACTGGCATGTGTTGGGCGCGAACTGGGACGAGCAGTTCCGGCTGCCCGAAGTGGCTGATCTGCGGCAGGCGCAGGCGGGCGAAATGTCCACCCACGATCCGGCCCAGCCGCTCCTGTCGGCGCGGGGCATCGAAGTGGGCCACATCTTTCAGCTCGGCACGCGCTACACGGGGGCGCTGGGGATGACCTACGCGGCGGCGGACGGCAGCTCGCAGACGCCCACGATGGGCTGCTACGGCCTGGGCGTGACCCGGCTGGCGGCGGCGCTGGCCGAGCAATATGCAGACGAACGTGGTCTGGTCTGGCCCGCTGTCATCGCCCCCCACGAGGTCATCCTGACCGTGGTGGACATGAAAGACGCCGCCCAGGTCGAGGCCGCCGAAACCCTTTACACAGAACTCCGGGCTGCTGGAAGAGATGTCCTGCTTGATGACCGTCCCCTCCGGGCAGGCGTCAAATTCGCCGACGCGGACCTGACCGGCATTCCCTGGCGCATAACGCTGGGGTGCGGAGTGGCCGGGGGCCGGGCGGAAGTCAGGGAGCGGCGTGGGGGCGAGGTTCAGGAAATGGGGCTGGGCGAGATCACAGGCTGGCTGGGCAGGTCTATGGGCCAGTCCTGAGGCAGATATCCGAGCAGGGTCACCGAAAAAGAAGCTTCCGGTGACCCTGTTCCCTGTGCTGACCGACAAAATTTACGAGTAGCGCTGGAACCAGTCGGGCGGACTCACGGCATGTCCGTCCCGGTCGATGATGGACACTTCACCACGCCCGTTCTGGCCGCTGACCCGGATACGGTCACCGTCGAAGCTGGTAAAGCTCATGGACATCCGTTCGCCGTATTGAGCCGCCTGATCTTGCAGGACCGACACGGTGACCCGCTCGCCCATCCGCAGCGACGCGAAGTAATCGGTGTAGTAATGCACGCCCGCCATGTTCCGCGCGATGGCGATATTGCCCGCCAGCTTGTCCAGCTCGCCCTGAATGGTCAACTTGTCCGGCTCGCCCTGAGGGGTCAGTTTGGGCCAGTCAGGAGCCACCTTCAAGTCCGGGCCACCCCCGACATAAACCTCGCCGAAGCCGTACATATCTGGATTCATTGGGTTTGGGGAAGTCAACGGCCACTCCAATGGTGTCTCCCCGTCTGGTTCGTACATTTCAAAGAACGCCTTGAGGGCCGTGACGCAGGCTCCGGCCACCGTGGCATGCCCCGCGCCGTAGGCGGGATGGGTGGGCGACCCTTCCGGGAAGGCCATGGGCAGCAGGTAATTCTCTTCATCTTTGATTTTTGGCAGTCCAACTGCGGGGCGGTTTGGCTTGACAGCTCGGGCAGACAGGGTAGGCGACGTCTTGGTGTTAGCCGTGTTCATAGTGGCAATAGCTTCAAGAATATCTGCGGGCATCTTGCTGTACAGCGTCGCCAGGGCATCCCGCAAAGCCGGGTCAGGGATGTCATTTGGCTTGTGTGTCCACAGGGTGAGATATGCAGCGACCACCTCGGGCCGCAGGCGGCGGTGATGCATCCACTTTTGCCGCCAGACTGCCTTGAGCGCCCGCGTGGCGACTTCCGCGACCAGCGTGAGGACATGCGGACCTCCAAAGGTGACAAAGGCGTTGCGGGTTCGGCTGTGGCTCTCCGGCAGGCCCCGGTCAAACTTGAAGGGACTGCCGCCAGCGAGCATCAGCAGGCACGCCACCTGATAGGCCTGATACAGCGCGTCAAAATGCACGTAGGTGACAATGTCGCGCGGCGTGGTGATGAACTGCCGCTCCGGGCAGATCAGATCGAGGTTGTTAAAGTCCACGCCGTTTTGCGCGTCGAGCCACGCCGCCCAGGTCTGCATCCAATCGTTTTTAGGCTCGGCGGTGACCGTGCGCTGATCAACGACCTGCGCGCCGTAGTACACCAGACCCTGCTTCACTTCAGGCAAGGCCAGCAAGTGGGGGAGCGGAGGAGCATCTGGATCTGGCGGCCTCTGGTTACGGACCAGCGGGGGCGGCCCCTGGTTACCGACCAGCAGAAACTGCGAGAGCCACGGCCCCTTGTGCGACCCCGGCGTGGAGCCACGAAACAGCCCTTCTGGTCCGGTCAGGGGGCGGCGGCGGTCCCCCACCGCGCGGAAGGCATTGTCCGGCTTGAACCACGCCATGCCCTGCAACGCGTCTGTCAAGGTGCCTATCAGGTCGGCTTTGTCTCCCGTCCCTGCCGTGATGTCCGAGAAACTCTCGTCGCGCAGCAGGGCCATCACGTACAGTTCGGCCATCTCGGCGGCCAGTTCATCGCTCGCCAGCACCGGGGCGGGCGCAACAGCCAGCGCTCCGGCGTCCGCGCCCTCTAGGTCATAGACATGTCCGGCGAAGGGGCTGGTCAGTTTGCGGTGCTTCTTCCCAGCCGCTGGGCCGCCCATCGTATGCCTGGGATGGGTGGTCTCCGAAAAGTTTTCCCCGGCGGCAATGGCCTCAAAGCGTGCGTGATCCTGGTTGAGCAGCGCATCCACGTACTCGCGGTACGCGGCGGGTTCCACGAAGCCCCTGTTCGTGTGCGGCAGACCCTTATGGAAGTTGGCAGCGAAAGTCTCGCCATACAGGAGTTCTTCACCGTTGGCCACGCTGCGTGCCGTGCCACGGTCCGGCATTTTGCAGGCGTTCATGCGCTGCTTGTGAGACTCATCGGCGCGGGCTTGCTGATCGGGAACAGGAACTCCTAGAACTCCACTCATGGTCTGGCCTCCGCAAAGGAAATGTGAGCGTGTGATCTGTGCTGGAGCGGTGATTCACGGCGGGTCCATCGGCTCTCCGAACCGTTTCAAACCTCCCGTTGGGGGAATCGCCAGACTGGGCTGGCGGGCCTGCCATCAGCAGCGTGAGCAGGCCGGGTCTGGTGTTTCCAACTCCCAGTCATTTCCATCCTCCCGAACAGGAAGCGGCGTGGGATGACGAACCGGCCACGGGGGTTTCCCCGCCCGGAATGCCTGGCACGCCTGTTCTCTGCGCCCCGCTCCCTGTTATCCCTCACTATCCGCAGCAACCGTGATCAACCCATGATCAACTTCCGGCCCTAAACAGGAAAACCCTGCCGGGAGGAAAAGATCCGGCAATCTGGCAACAGATACAGGAAGCGGAGGCCGTAATCAGGACAGGGGAAAGAAAAAAATCAGCCCTAGCCACCCCGCATCAGCAGAGGGCGGACTCCTCCAGTTCCGCCTCACCCTGCACGACGGCCCGGTCCCGGCCCGAGGCTTTGGCCGCGTACAGGGCGGCGTCGGCGCGGGCCAGCAACCCGCTGAAATCCTCGCCTGTCCGGACACTGCTGGAGCCGATGCTGGCCGTCACCTGAAGGTGCTGAGGCCAGTTCCAGGCACGGAATTCGGCCAGCAGCCCTTCGGCGCGGACCCTGGCACGCTCGGGAGGCGTGCCCGGCATCACCACGATAAATTCCTCTCCTCCCCAGCGGCCCACCGTGGGCGACGGCGAACCTTTTTCAGTGGCGCAGTTTCGCAGCACCTGTGCCGCCGCCACCAGCACCTCGTCGCCGACGCCGTGGCCGTGGCCGTCATTGATGCGCTTGAAGTGGTCCAGATCGATCAGAAACAGCGAACCGGCCTGCCCCTGCGCCGCGTCCCGGAGCAGGGCCTCGACTGCCGGGTAGACGGCGTGGCGGTTGGGCAGGCCAGTCAGGGCGTCCGTGAAAGCCATCTGGCGCAGCAGTTCCTGGGTCTGGGTCTGGCTGGCGTACTGGGTACGGAACCACGACAGACCCCAGACCAGCAGGAACACCATCACGGCATTGAGCTGCACCCGCACCAGCCCGGAAGCGGACGATGCGGCGTAGGTGGCGGGCAGCAACCACGGCAGCAGCAGGCTGAAGGACAGATAGCTCAGGTTGAAGGGCGTGGCGCGGCGCGGCGGCAGGGCCAGAAAGGCCAGCACGCAGACACCGATCACGGCCCAGTACGGCCCGCTGTTGGGATAGGCCCCCGGCATCGCGGCGGCACCCAGGCTGACCAGCACGATATGAGCCATGCTCGCGGCGGCCAGTACCACAACGGAGGCCAGCTCAGCGACAATCAACGCCCGACCTGACAGCAGCCACCATAGGTTCAGCGCACTCAAACCCATCAGCACCGGGGCGACGTATTGCAGGTACGGTTCATGCAGGTTCAGCGCTCGTTGCATGACGACGCCGAACAGCAGCAGCGTCATGCCGCAGACCACCGCGCCGATGTACAGCCGCCGCCGGACCGTCTCGCCGTAGGGATCACGGCTCGGCAGGTGGAGATTGGCTTGCGGGTCCATGCTGCCCAGGATAGTCAATTCGCTCTTGCCCACACCTGACAGCGCAGTGGTTGGGGCCAGTAAAATCTGTTTGCCGCTCCCGCTCCACTGCACCTCATGCGCCCGTCCCGAAGACTGGGAGCATGAGGCAGACTGGGGATATGAGACCGTCCCCGCCCCCGGTTCGTCCCAGGCCTTCGCCACTTGCACCAGGCAAACCGCAGATCGGCCCCGCCCTGTGGACCACTGCCGCACTGATCGCGCTGATCTGGGTGCAGGAAATCGTCGATCTGTTCGGCTTTGGCGGGCGGCTGGACTACTACGGCATCGAGCCACGCGTGCCCGGCACCTTCTGGCATGTGCTGACCGCGCCGTTCCTGCACTACGGCTTTCCCCATCTGATCGCCAACACCGTGCCCCTGGCTGTGCTGGCCTTCATGAGCGCGGTGCGCGGTGTGGGGCGCTTTCTGGCGGTCACGCTGGTGGTGGCGGTGGTGGGCGGCGGGCTGGTGTGGCTGCTGGGGCGCGGCGGCAGCGTGCATCTGGGAGCCAGCGAACTGATCTTCGGCTATCTGGCGTACCTGCTGGGCGTGGGCTGGTGGGAGCGTACCCCTGCCGCGATTGGCGTGGCCGTGGTGGCCGCCGTGCTGTACGGCAGCATCATCTGGGGCGTGCTGCCGGGCAATCCGGCGGTGTCCTGGGAGTCGCACCTGTTCGGTTTTCTGGCGGGTTTGCTGGCAGCGGCGCTGCTGCATGGGCGCAGGCCGGGAAAGGGAACGCAGAGCCGTCTGAAAGTCTGAAAGCCCAAAGATGGGCGGTTTAGCGTTCAGGCCTTCCGACATTTAGACCGCCACTGAAAGGGGCTTCCCCCACTCAATCCAGCGTCACCAGTCCATTCGGCGTTTCCAGCACCGCGCGCAATTCAGGCTGCGGGGCCTCGTAGACCTCCACCTCACCCGTGAAGTTCAGGGTGTCCAGAACAGCACGCAGGGCATCCGGGGTGGGGCTGCCCAGTCGCAGCTTTCCCAGCCTCACCCCGGCATCGGTTAACCGTGTGGGGGGCGGGGGCGTGTGCCACACGATGCGGGACGGAGCGACGCCGTGCATCGGCAGCCCGCCGTCTTCAGGCACGGTCAGCGCCCAGCGGTTCTCGCCGCGTGAGAGATCCAACACCTCTGGCCCAGCCGTCAGCGTTTCCACCGCCGCCACCCAGTGGATCAACGCGGGTCCGTCTTCCAGCCGCGCTTTTATTTCTGGGGTGTCCAGCCCGAACCAGCGCGGGCGATTCGGGACAGGGGCACTGGGGTCAATGGCGATGACCTCCAGATAGCAATCCGGCCCCAGCGACAGCAGCGCGTTGTGGGTGCCGAAGTTGTCGTGTTTTCCGCCGTCCTGCATGGGCAGGTCCAGGCGGCCTTCGAGCCACGCGCGGCCCTCTTCCAGCGTGCGGGCGGCGATGACCAGATGATCCAGGGTGGCGGGCATGGGCGCAGCATACGCAGAATCGTGATTTGCAGTCTTGAACGGTGGCCCCGTCCACGCGCACGCTGGGGCATGAATCTGCTGCGCTGGCTTTCGGGGATGTTTCGCCGCGACACCCAGACTCCGCCACGTGACGATCAGGATGACGGCGTGGGTGTGCTGGTTCCTGCCGGACCGCGCCCGCTGCGGGGTGGGGCGCATGCCCAGCCGCCGAGGCCAGAGCAGAAGAGACAGGACACGCCGCGTAGATAAATTCTTGCCTGTCAAAAGACAATCCCGCCGTCTGTGGCGGGTTTTTTCGTCTCTCTGCCCCCACATGCCAGAAGAACGCACGCGAAAATACGCCTCCCGCGCCCGGCAATCTCTATACTCGGCCCAAACATCCCAGATTCCAGACCGGGTGGCCGCCAGAAGCCGCCGCCATTTTTCACCCTATCTCTCCACGGAGGCTCAACCATGCAAGGCAACATGATGGACGTTCAACTGACGGTCCCCACCATTCTGGAACGCATTCGCGGGCAGTACAAAACCCGTGAGGTGGTCAGCCTGCTGGCGGCGGGCCGCGACGAGGCGGGCAATCCGGTTGCCAAGAAGCACCGCATCAGCTACGGCGAGGTAGCGGACCGCTCCCTGCGGCTGGCAAACGGCCTGCTGGGGCTGGGCTTGCAGAAGGGAGACCGGGTGGCGACATTGGCCGTCAACTCCTTCCGGCATCTGGAAGCGTACCTGGGCGTGCCCAGCGCGGGTCTGGTGCTGCACACCGTCAACATCCGGCTGCACCCCGAACAGGTGGCCTGGATTCTGAACGACGCCGAGGACCGCGTGCTGATGATCGAGAACGTCTTCGCCGCCATGATCCCAGCGCTAAAGGCGGCCTGTCCCAAGCTGGAACACATCATCGTGATGGGACCGCTGCCGCAGCCCATGCCCGGCATCCACGACTATGACACCTTCGTGATGGGTGCGGAGCCTTTGTCCCGTTACCCGCGCCTGGACGAGAACGACGCAGCGGCCATGTGCTACACCTCCGGCACCACGGGGAACCCCAAGGGCGTGGTGTACACGCACCGCTCCACCGTGCTGCACTCGCTGGTCAGCGCCCCCAAGGACGCCCTGAACGTGGGCGAGGCCGACAGCGTACTGCCCATCGTGCCGATGTTTCACGTCAACGCCTGGGGCCTGCCCTACACCTGCGCCATGTACGGCGCGAAACAGGTGTTTGCCGGGGTGTTCAGCGATGGCAAGAACATTGCCACGCTGCTTCAGGATGAAGGCGTAACCGTCACGGCGGGCGTGCCCACCATCTGGATGGGCCTGCTGGGCGAACTGGACCGCGCGAAAGAGGCTGGAGAGCCGTACAGGTTGGACGGCCTGGAACGCCTGATCGTGGGCGGCAGCGCCGCGCCGGAATCCATGATCCGCGCCTTCCAGACGCGCCATGACCTGACCATGCTGCAAGCCTGGGGCATGACCGAAACGCACCCGCTGGGCACGGCCAGTAGCCTGCCCTTTGATGTGGATGCCGACAGCGACGAGGGCTTCAAGCTGCGGGCCAAGCAGGGCCGCACCGTGCCGCTGATCACGCTGGATATCGTGGATGCGGGCCGCAAACGCCTACCCCACGACGGCAAAACGATGGGCAACCTGATCGCGCGCGGCCCGTGGGTGGCCAACAGCTATTACAAGGGCGCGGGCCAGGACAACTTCTTTGAGCTGGACGGCGAACTGTGGTTTGACACCGGCGATATCTCCACGCTGGACGAGCGCGGTTACATGCACATTCAGGACCGCAGCAAGGACCTGATCAAGTCCGGCGGCGAGTGGATCAGCAGCGTGGACCTGGAAAACGCCATCATGGCGCACCCCGCCGTGGCGCAGTGCGCCGTCATTGCGATGGACGATCCCAAGTGGGACGAGCGCCCGCTGGCCGTGGTGGTCCCGCGCCCCGGCCAGAGCGTGACCCATCAGCAGTTGATTGAATTGCTGGAACCCCACTTCGCCAAGTTCTGGCTGCCCGACGCCACCGTGCTGACCGACAGCATTCCGATCGGCGCAACCGGCAAGTTCCTGAAACGTGAACTGCGCGAGGAGTACCGGGGCTACTCGGCTGGGAATTCGCCGCATCGGGCCGAGCAGACGGAGTAAATTGACGCCGTAAATTTTGCATAGGCAGCGCCGCCCCCACATCAGGAGGGCGGCGCTGTCACTGTCTCTGGATGAGCTGCTCTTGAACTTCCCCACGTTGTTCAGTCCAGACCCAGCGGTGTGGAACTGGGGGCCTCTCCCGCCTTCCAAAACGTAGAATCCCTCCCATGGCCGTTTCCGTCTCCGGGCAACTCGTGACCTTCAGCCCCCCACCCGGCGCAGTGGCTCTGGTGGGGGATTTCACCGACTGGCGTAAGCAGCAGCCTTTGCCCGTGCCAGCGGGGCAGCCCATCACGCTAACCCTGCCGCGCGGCGCGTGGGTGGAATACGCCTGGCTGGACGCGGCGGGCGTGGCGTTTGCGGACCCCGACAATGCCCAGAAATCCCTGAATCCGTGGTGGCCCTACCCGCGCGCGGCGGTGGTGGGCGAGTACACGCGGCACCCACTATGGCTGGCCCCGGAGGCGACGCAAAAGGGAACCGCCCAGCGCCTGACCTGGGAGGGCAGCGTCTTCCCTGGCACCCGCCGCGCCATCGTCTACACCCCTCACGGCTATATGCCTGGCACGCCGATCCCAGTTTATTACGTGCAGGACGGCGTGGCCTTTTACCGCACCGGCAAACTGGGCGAGGTGATGGACCGCGCGCTGGAGGCTGGACTGGCGACGGGCGCAGCCCTGGTGTTCGTGGAGCCGGGAGACCGCAACGAGGAGTACTACCTGAATGACCGCTACCTGAATTTTCTGACGCAAGAGGTGTTTCCGCGTGTGGAGGGCGAACTGGTCACGGTTGGGGAACGTGGGCTGTGGGGCGCGAGCCTGGGCGGGCTGATCTCGCTGTATCTGGGGAGCCGTCACCCGGAACTGTTCAGCCGCGTGGTCAGCCACAGCGGGGCCTTCATCGCCAGACCTGGGGCCACGGATTCGGCGGGCGTGATTGACACCACCGGGGCCGGGGAATGGTTGCTGGAGGGGTTGCGCCAGACTCCGCCCACGCACCTGAAAACCAGTCTAGATACCGGCGTACTGGAATGGCTGACCGGGCCGAATCGCCGCATGGCGGGCCTATTCGCTGATCTGGCTCTGCCGCACCAGTATCGCGAATACCCCAGCGGCCACAACTGGGTAACGTGGCGCGAGGCGTTGCCAGAGGCGTTTCTATATATGCAGGGCTGAAGCGTCCTCACCACCACCCACGCCATAGGCGGCATAGTCGCCCCATTCATGCGGAACTCTTTTCTCCTGGCACTGGGTTGTTCAACACTGACCCTCAGCAGCGGCGCGGGGGCGCTCACCATGACCTATCCCAACAGCACCACCACCATCCACGAACGGGCCGCCGACTGGGCAGGCGCGGAAGTTCAGGGCACGCAGCTTCACGCCGAGGCCGTCTCGCTGGCTCCGGGCGTCACGAATGGCACGCTGACTTCTGCCCCACTGAGCGCCCCGGCCTTTGATGAACTGGTGCCGTCGTGGAATGCCGTCACACCCGGCGCGGGCAGCGTGAGCGTGGAGGTCCGGGCGCAGACAGGGGCGGCCTGGTCCCGCTGGTATTCCTTTGGAACGTGGAGCAGCACGGAGGGCCGCAGCAGCCTGAATGGGCAGAAGGACAGCGCCGGGCAAGTCATGACCGACACCCTGCGCCTGACCAAAAAGGCCACGGCGTACCAGTACCGCGTGACCTTGCGGGGCGAGGGAACCACGTTGCGCCTGCTGGCCTTCAACACCTCGGACCGCGCCCGCCAGAGCGCCGGACTGGGGACGATCAGCGACAGAGCGGCGTGGGGCAAAGTAAACGACGTGCCGCAGCGTTCGCAGATGATCTACCCGGACGGCGGCGAGGTGTGGTGCAGCCCCACCAGCGTCTCCATGATCCTGGCTGCACGTGGTGTGGACGTCACCGTGCCGCAGGCCGCAAAAGCCACCTATGACCGCGCTTACGACGGCACGGGTAACTGGTCCTTCAATGCCGCCTACGCCGGGGCGCTGGGGATGCGTGCCTACGTGACCCGGCTGCCCAGTCTGGCCGCCGCCGAGAAATTCACGGGTGCAGGCTTGCCGATTGCCGTCAGCCTGGGCTGGAAGAAAGGCGAACTGCCCGGCGCGGCGATAGCCACCAGCAGCGGGCATTTGATGGTTTTAATCGGCTTCGATAAGGCAGGCAATCCCGTCCTGAACGATCCCGCCGCGCCCAGCAACGAAACCGTGCGCCGCACCTACCCGCGCGCCGCCTTTGAGAAGCTGTGGCTCTCGCACAGTGGCGGGCTGAGTTACGTGATCGGGGAGTAGGCGGAGGGCCAACTCGTCCACGGTCAGCCGGGGAACACGGGAGACAATATCCAGCCCATTCAGCAACAGGCCGCTGGTTGTGTCTGCGGAGCGCGTCCGCTCGGACAACTTTAGAGGACGCTCCTTTTCAGTTTCCCAGATGGGCGCACGGGCAGGGATTCATGGCGGCACTCTGCCAAAGTTGTGCTGGACGCAGGAAAGATCAAGACCCCCTGAAAAAACACTTCAGGGCATTCGTCAAGAAATGGCTCTCCCTTGTGGCTCAGGCTGACCTCACTTTGGAAGCGAGCAACGGCCCCGCCTCTCAATCCAGCATTCCAGACGGTGTGATGCGGCGAACGGTACGGCATACCCAGACCTTCAGCCCACGCGCCCTCTACACTCAACCCACGCATGGACTTTCCCACCACCTGCCCCACCTGTGGCCGCGAGAACCGCGCCGAGTACGCCGACAGCAGCGTGCATGACCTGAACTGCGCGAGGTGCGGGTCCGCCTACTGCGTGCTGGTGCGAAAGCAGAAGTTCGAGGTGCTGTTTGACCTGGGCACCCGCGCCCTGATGGACGGCTATGCCCGTGAGGCGGTGGCCAGTTTCGCGGCGGCGCTCGAACGCTTTTTCGAGTTCTATGTGCGTTCGTATGCCCTGGAACGCGCCTCGGACACGGCAGCAGATTTTGGCGAGGCGACGGCAGCGTTGACGGGCACCTGGCGGCATGTGGCCAGCCAGTCCGAGCGGCAACTGGGCATGTTCGCGCTGGCCTACCTGCTGCGCGAGGGCAAGGAGCCGGATTTCCTGACCCCCGCCGCCCTGGGCGCGGACTTTCGCAACCGCGTGATCCACCGGGGCGAGTTGCCTGCCCGCACCGATGTCGAAAGCTATGCCGCGCAGGTCTTTTCCCTGATCGACCGCCTGCTGACCGAACTGGGAGACGGCGCAAAACAGGCCGAACTGGCGCAGGAACAGGCGTTCGCCCTGCACATCGCCGCGCTGCCAGACGGCGTGACCGCCGTGTTCGAGGAACATCCTGGCATGTTCCGCGCCCGCCGTTTCGGAACGCTTGCGCCCATGCCCAAGCCCAGCAAGACGGCCACGCAACCCGCCCTGAGAAGTGGCATGAACGGCAGTGGGATGAACAGCGCCCGTGCGTACCAGCAGGCGCAGCAGCAGGCCCTGTTTCAGCGGGCGCTGGAGGAACGCGGGAAGTTGCTCAAGGGGTTCAAGGGCGGGTAGCGCCAGAAGGCGGCGGCGAGAAGGGAGCGGCGGTTGGACGCCTGAACCCCCGCGCCCCTAGACTGCCCCATGCAGTTTGAAAGTGACCAGCAGGGGGACCGGCGGCGACTGGTCCGGGTGGCGCGGGGCGAGGAGGCGGGCGATCTGCTGATTCGCAGCGCACAGGTGGTCCAGCCCGCCACGCGCGAGATTTTTGAGGCCGACGTGCTGGTGGCAGATGGGCGGGTGGCCGCTCTAGGCGGCACTGGCATGAATTTTGAGGCCGAGCGGGTGATTGAGGCACGAGGCGCGTTCCTGGCCCCCGGCTTCATCGACGGCCACATCCATATCGAGTCCAGCCTGCTGACTCCGGCAGGTTTTGCGCGGGCGGTGCTGCCGCGCGGCACGACCGGCGTGGTGGCCGAACCGCATGAGGTGGTCAACGTGCTGGGCGTGCGCGGTCTGGAATGGATGCTGGAGGCCGGACGAACTTCGGGCCTGCGTGTGTGGGCCTCTGCGCCGTCATGCGTCCCTGCCAGCGAATTCGAGAACGGCGGCGCACACGTCACGGCAGCGGAAACCGCCCGGATGCTGCGCGTGCCCGGCGTCCTGGGTCTGGCCGAGATGATGAATTACCCCGGCGTGCTAGGCGGCAACCCTGACGTCTGGGACATTCTGGAGGCGGGCCGCGCGGCGGGCGGGCGCATGGACGGCCACGCCGCCGGGGTGCAGGGCCGTGACCTGATGGCCTACGCGGCGGCTGGAATGCACTCGGACCATGAGGCCGCCACGCCCCAGGAAGCCCGTGAACGCCTGCGCGCGGGCCTGTGGCTGATGGTCCGCGAGGGTTCGGCGGCCCGCAATCTAGACGCCCTGCTGCCCGTACTCCTAGAGCGCCCGCGCCGCGCCATGCTGGTCAGCGACGACGTGAGCGTGGACGAATTGCTGGGACTGGGCCATATGGACCGCCTGCTGCGAACCTGCGTGGCGGGTGGCCTGCACCCGGCGGACGCGGTAGCACTCGTGACCTGCAACCCAGCGGAATACTGGGGCCTGCACGACTGTGGTCTGATCGCCCCCGGCTATCACGCCGACATGGTGCTACTGCGTGATCTGAAAGGTTTTGAGGTGCTGGAAACGTTCATTGGCGGCACAGAAGCGCGGCCTGGCGAGATTACCCCGCCCCTAGGCGGCGGCGGCGTGGATCTGGGGGCCGACTGGGACACGGCGACGTTTGACGTTCCCGCCCAGTGGCCAGTGATGCAGGTTTCCCCGGATCAAATCACTACGGAGCGGGGCGCACCTGGCAGCGCCAATTCAGAGAGTGGAGGGGCGCGCATGGTGGTGGCGGACCGCTACGGGCGCGGCCACCGGGCAGCGTGCTGGACCTCCGGCACGGGTATGGGCAGCCGGGGAACACTGGGCATCAGCATCCTGCACGACGCCCACAACGCCGCGTTCCTGGGCGGCAACGACGACGATGTGAGGGCAGCAGGCCACGCCCTGCGCGAGATGGGCGGCGGCGTGGTGGTGGTCTCGGGCGGCGCGGTTCAGGCCAGTCTGCCCCTGCCCTACGCGGGCCTGATGACCGATCTGCCCCCGCAGCAGGCTGCCGCCCGACTAGGTGAGGTCACCGCTGCTGCCCGCGCTCTGGGTTGTGTGCTGCCGTACCCGGTCACCACCCTCAGTTTCCTGGGCCTGAGCGTGATTCCATCCCTGAAACTGACCCCACGCGGCCTGCTGGACGTCGATGAGTGGAAGTTGCTGGCACCCACACCCGATCCTTTCTAGAACACATGTCCCGGAAGTGGGCACCCTGGTTTGCAAATCTCCGCCTGAGAGCGCAGCCAGGGGTCCAGATTCCGTCACTCCCCCGATCTCCGCCCCGTATGCCACCGCTTTTGGCACATCTGGCAACTTCATCAGGTGACTGAGAGACGCGCAGACGTGTGTGTTGCCGTCGGGTGATGCGGCGAAATTGCATAGAGCCGGACAGAGCAACCCTCCAGGTGCGAGTTCCGTCTCAAGCCCTCTGCTCCCCAACCCCATTCGTGGAGCGTCTTCGCGCATCTCATTTTGATCTCATATCTCATTAGAGACACATAAGAAGGGGAATAGATTCTAAATCCTAGATGCTGACTGCAATTTTTCATATGACATCTAAAATCATTAAAACCGAATCTGTATTCTCGCAATTACCTTTAAATTTTTGTAAGTGGTTCTACAGTTTTATTTTACACTCTATCTATTTAAATTGAGCCAGACTATTCTTACATTTTCCTTACTCGGCGAAAAATAAAGATCTTTGCTGGGAGAACGATCGACTTACGCCAGCCTCCAATTTTTTCTTACAGACCTCATACCAGATAGCCTTTAAAGGGAATAACCCTCCCCCTATACACCCGTTAAAAAGACGTTAAATCTTAATTTCTGTTAAAAATTGAGCAAAATGAGGCTTTCTGCTATGGATATTTCATAGATGAAGGTCTGGCCAAATCTATAGCGTGATGGCAGCCGAGAAGAACCCACCATCCCCCGGCGACCCACACGCCATTTTTATAGATCCTCCGAATCTGCCCCTTCCGTCGATGACGCGCCTTTCCCAGGAGAACCCACATGTCCCCCATCCACTCCACTGCTCCGCTGTCCCCGCTCGCCAGAGCCGCCCGTCCCCTGCGCTGGCTGGTGTGGTGTGCGCCCCTGATTCTGGCGGCTTGCTCGGGTCCCAGCGTGCCCCAGGAGCCGGTGGCCACGGTCACCACGCCGCCCGTCCAGGAAAGCGTGGCGCAGGACAGCCCAGCACAGGACAGCGTGTATGACGGCACGGACCGCTCCTGGACCGACACGGAAGCGGGCACCCGGCTGACGCAGGAATCGCTGGGGACGGGCAACAACATGCTGAGCAACTCGCCCTGGACAGCAGCCAGCAACGGTTGGGGACCCATCGAGCGCAACATGAGCAACGGCGAATCCGGGGCCAAAGACGGGCGCATGATGGCCGTCAACGGCAAGAAGTACGACAGCGGTTTCGGGACGCACTCCAATTCCTCGATGACCTTCAATATCGGCGGGGTGTGCAACCGCTTCATCAGCGACGTGGGGATCGACGATGAGGTGGGCGACAAGGGCAGCGCGGTGTTCCAGGTATACGCCGACGGCGTCAAACTGTTCGACAGCGGGAAGATGACCGGCGCGGACGGTACAAAGACCGTCAACGTCGACATCGCGGGCCGTAAGGAACTCAAGCTGATGGTCACTGACGCGGGCGACAACAACTACTACGATCACGCCGACTGGGGCGGAGCCATTCTGGTGGATTGCAACGCAGCCAGGGCCGTTGTTCCTGCGCCCGTCCCGACGCCGACTCCCCCCGCACCTGCGCCTGCACCTGCAACTTGGACCAGGATCGCCGGCGAGGGTGAGTCTTTCTCTGTCAGCGGAACGCAAAGGGTCAGATACGGCGCTGGCACCGCGTGGATCGTAAAAGACGTCACCTCCAGTGGCCAATGCACCAATGGGTTCTTCGGCAACGATCCGGCCTATGGCACGACGAAATCTTGCGAGATCAATGCACCTGCATCTGCGCCCGCTCCAATCCCTGCGCCCATTCCCGCTCCAGTCCCTGCGCCCATTCCCGCTCCAGTCCCTGCACCCATTCCCGCTCCAGTCCCTGCACCCATTCCCGCTCCGATCCCTGCGCCTATTCCCACTCCAATCCCTGCGCCGATCCCTGTTCCTGCGCCAATCGTGGTCAATGGACCGCTGGTGATCACCAAGGGCGGCACCTACAGCGGCGAGTACCTCAGCAACGATCCCTCTGTCCCGGCCATCAGAATCAAGACCTCCGAGCCGGTCATCCTGGAAAACTGCACGCTGCGTGGACGCGGCCACCTGATCGACGCTTCATGGACCTCGGCCAACCTGACGGTCCGCAACTGCAAGGGATACGGCCTGAACCCCAATGACCGCACCCGCATTCCAGGCCGTTTCCTTCAGGCCGAGGGCGTCGTTTCCCTGCTGATCGAGAACAACTTCATGGAAAAGACGGCTGGTATCTACATCAACAAATGGCAGGGCAACAAGGGCTTGCCCGTGAGCATCGTCATCCGCAACAACCTGGCCCGCAACATTGAGGGCCGCTACAGCGACGGCAACGGCGGCTTCCAGGACAAGTTCCACCGGGTCCAGTTCGTGCAGTTCAACGGCATGCGTGACATCAGCGGAGCCGAGATCGCCTGGAACCGCGTGGAGAACACGGCCCGCCAGAGCCATGTCGAGGACGTCATCAACATCTACGATTCCACCGGCACGGCCAGCAGCCCGATCCGCATTCACGACAACCTGATCAACGGTGCGTTCTCGGGCCGCCCCGACGCCTCCTACAGCGGCGGCGGCATCATGATGGGCGACGGCTGCAACTCCGGGTACACCGAGGCCACGGGCAACACCGTTCTGGAAACCAGCAACTACGGCATCGCCGTGGCAGGCGGCCACCACCAGAAGATCAGCGGCAACACCATGCTGGCGCTGGGCAAACTGAGCGACGGCACCCTGCTGGACGCCGACAGCGATTCCGGCTTCTACCTGCGCAACTACTGCCAGACGCCAAACGACGCCAGCACCGTGATCGCCGAGGGCAACACTGTGGGCTGGGGCACCCCGACGGCGAGCAACGCCGACGCCCGCTGGGACTGGTCCGTGACTGCCGGCGTGGAACGCAACAACAGCAGCATCCAGGCCGCCAACCGCGCTGTCAACCCGCTGCTTCTGGCGCAGGCCATCACCGCCTGGGAAAGCCGCGCCAAGGCCGCCGGAATGATCGCTGGCCCGCGCTGATCCCCACCGCACTGCCATTCAAAGGCACTGCCCAGGTCCCTCTCCCTTCGGAGGGGGCTTTTTCATGGTCTCTGTCTGCTGGTCGTCTACAGCTTCCGTCTGCCACGCGCCCACACCAGGACAGCGCATCTCCCGTTCACCAAGGGTCCACAACATTGTCAGGAACAGATGCAAATGATGCAGACTTTCCTCCGCAGCTCCCGAGATATGCGCGATACGGATTCCGTCTGTTTCATTAACAAACCGGGAAAGCACCAGTTCGTTCACTCCACGCCCGGAACCCCTCTTTCTCGCATCCGCTCGGATCTTCATCGTTTTGCAACCGATTCAATCGGAGTCCATACGAATGGCGCTGGGAATTAAGAAACCCCCTGCACGAACAGAGGGTGGAAAGATGTTCTTTGCCTGTTGTTGGGGCGAGACACTAGCCTTCCGTCTCGCCCAGATAACTTCGCAGCACGGCGTCCACGAACGCCTGGGGGGAATGGTCCTGCTGAAACCGGGCAGTTTCGGGGGCAAAGGCGGACACGTCGAAGTCCTGCACGCAGCGGGCCAGCGCCGCCGGATTTTCCGGGGCAAACAGCGCCCCCAGACTGTACGTTTTCACCGTCTCGGCCAGCACGCCCACATCGGCGGCCAGCACAGGCAGGCCCAGCGACGCGGCGATGATCAGCGGACCGCTCTGGCCCGCGAAATAGCGCCGGTATGGCAGCAGGCAGGCGTCGGCGGCCAGAAAGTAACCCTCCACAGCCTCGTCGGCGATGTATTCGAGGTGCAGGTGCAGCCGATCCGCGAGGCCCAGCCGCTCTCCCCGCTCACGGAACGCCTCGGCGTCGAAGGCGTGTGCGGAACCCGCCACCAGCAGATGGACATGGGAGGGAAGCAGGGCCAGGGCCTCCAGTGCCAGATCGCTGCCCTTGTCGTGCCGGGTCCCGCCAAAGGCCAGCAGCACCGTGGCCTGGGCCGGAATATTCATCTGCTGGCGCACAGCCTGCCTGGCCTGCTCACGTTCCTCGGGTTGAAATTGCAGCGGATGGGCAGGATGCGGCACGGCGTCCAGCTCTCCAGCTTGGACGCCGCTGATCAGTGCCCTGGAATGCATCATCACGCGCAGGCCCAGAGCGCCCAGTGCCCGCAGCAGCAAACGGTGGACCGGCTGGCTGAAACGGCGTGCCTCGAACTCTTCCAAGAAATAGGCCCAGTGCAGCGTCCCCCGCACCGCCATTGCGCGGTTTTTTCGGCCTGCCAGCGCCGCCACCAGCGGGGGTAAAAAGCTGTCCAGCCACAGCAGGTGTGCCGTATCTGCGCCCAGACCGCCAGCCATCCGCAGCGCCGCGCGCAGAAACCGCAGGTTCACACGGTCCCTTGCCACGCGGTTCAGGCGGTAGTATGCCGGGCCGCTGTCCGGCCCACTGCCCGAAAACAGCGGCAGAATATGGCCGGTGGCCTGCGGCACGGCCCGGCAGACCTCTTCCACGAAGGGTTCAGGACCGATGATGTGAACCCGGATGCCCCGGTCCGTCAGGCCCTGGGCCAGCGTGACCGCGTAACCGCCATGATGCCCTCCCCACAGGGGATCGATCAGCGCCACCACGCGCACAGCCCGGCGGAGTGCCGCTTTCCCACCCGCTGGTTTCTCAGGTTCCGCTGGTTTCTCAGATTCCGCTGGCATCACGCCTGCAACACCTGCTGGCGGAAGCTCTCCACCGTGCGCGTCAGGCCCGCGCGCAGGTCCACCCCCGGTGCCCAGCCCAGCAGCTCGCGGGCACGGGAAATATCAGGTTTGCGCTGGCGGGGATCGTCGGCGGGCAGCGGTTCATGAATGATTTCCAGACCCGGCTCGATCAACTCGCGGATCACCTGCGCAAACTCCAGGATGGTGTACTCGTCGGGGTTGCCCAGATTGACCGGGCCGTGGACCACCTCACTCTCGGGCAGGCCCATCAGGGCCACGATGCCGGCCACCAGATCGGTCACGTACTGGAAACTGCGGGTCTGCTGGCCGTCGCCGTAGACCGTCAGCGGTCCCCCGGCCAGCGCCTGCATCACCAGATTGGTGACCACGCGCCCGTCGTCGGGGCGCATGCGCGGGCCGTAGGTGTTAAAAATTCGGATCACGCGGGTATCCACGCCGTGGTGCCGGTGGTACGCGAAGGTGATGGCCTCGGCGTAGCGCTTGGCCTCGTCGTAGCAGCTCCGCAGGCCGTTGGGGTTGACGTGGCCCCAGTAGCTCTCGGGCTGCGGATGCACCTGCGGATCGCCGTAGACCTCGGAGGTGGAGGCCAGCAGAAACGTGGCCCCATGCGCGTGGGCCAGTTCCAGCGCGTTCTGGGTCCCCTGCGCGCCCACCATCAGGGTTTCGATGGGAAACTGCTGATAGTGCGGCGGACTGGCCGGGCTGGCAAAGTGCAGCACGAAGTCCAGCGTCTGGCCATCGAACGCGGCGGCCTTGTAGGGAATCCCCTCACTGACATCCGCCTGAATGAATTTGAAGTTCGGGTGATTCGCAAACAGCGCCGTGTTGGCGGGCTGCCCGGAGATGTAATTGTCGACGCCGATGACTGTGTGGCCGTCGGCAAGAAACCGCTCGGTTAGGTGGCTGCCCACGAATCCGGCGCTGCCCGTGAGCAGGATGTTCTTGGGGGCTATGGTCACTTTTTCGCCTGAGACGCGGTCTGCTCGTGGCTGACCTGGCTGGAACTGACCTGGCTGGAACTGATCTGATGCTGGCTGACCTGGCCCTGACCGCGCCGTCCGATCTGCTCCAGCGTGGCGGTGGGCAGCGCGACGCGCAGGGCATTGCGGGTGTCGATCACCAGCGGCTGACGCATGGTCCGCACCGCGCCGTTCCAGTCCATTTCGGTGTAGTCCTTCCACTCGGTCATCAGCAGCACGGCGTCCGCGCCGATCAGGGCGTCTGCAGCAGAGCTGGCCTCGGTGTAATTCAGATGGCCCCACTCGCGGCGGGCGCGCGGCATCGCCACCGGGTCATGCGCCACCACCGTCGCGCCCAGCTCGTTCAGGCGGGCTATGGCGTCGTGGGCCGGGGCGTCGCGCAGGTCGTCGGTGTTGGGTTTAAAGGCCATGCCCAGCACGGCCACGCGCTTGCCCTGAAGCCGGTGCAGATGCTTTTGCAGCTTGGCGATCACCAGTTGCCGCTGGCCCTGGTTGACCGCCACAGCGGCGCGCAGAATGGGCATGTCGTAGCCGTATTCCTCGCCGGTGCTGATCAGCGCGGAGGTGTCCTTGCCGAAGCACGAGCCGCCCCAGCCTGCCCCCGCCGACAGGAACTGCCGCCCGATGCGCGCGTCGCTGCCGATGCCGCGCGCCACTTCCTCGATATCGGCGTCCACACGCTCGCACAGCCCGGCGATCTCGTTGGCGAAGCTGATCTTGAGGGCCAGAAAAGCGTTGGCGGCGTACTTGATCATCTCGGCGCTGCTCAGACTGGTGGCCACCACTTCCGGGCGGGTATACCCCTGGGGCCGGGGCACATGCGCCGGGGCCTGGAAGTCCTGCTCGATCAGCGGGGCGTACAGTTCCAGCAGGCGGGACACGCCCGCGCCGTCGTTGCCGCCCAGCACCAGCCGGTCCGGGTACAGGCTGTCGAACAGCGCCGTGCCTTCGCGCAGGAATTCGGGGTTGCTGACCACGTTGTACTGGTGCTGCTTGTAGTCCGGGGCATTTTCCTCGATGATCCGCGCCACCCAGTCCCCGGTGCCCACCGGCACCGTACTCTTATTGACCACCACCTGCATCTTGCCATTCAGGTGCCGCGCCACGTCCTGCGCCGCCGCTGCCAGATAGCGCAGGTCCGGCTGTCCGCCCGGCAGCGGCGGCGTGCCCACGCAGATAAAGATCACGTCCGCGTCTGGAATGGCCGCCGAATAGTCGGTGGTCCAGTTCAGTCGGTCCCCGCACTCGGCCATCAGTTCGCCCAGCCCCGGCTCATAGATCGGCAATTCGCCGCGCACGAGCATGTCCACCTTGTCCTGATCAATGTCTAGGCCCATCACCTGATGGCCAAAATAGGCGAGCAGGGCGGCGGTGCCCAGGCCGACATAGCCCGTGCCCACGACGGCGACTTTCATGGGGGTGCGCAAGGTAGGGGAATGTGGCATGTTCAGAAATCTCCTCGGAGGGTGGGGGGGGAAAGCAGGGAGGGCACGGCGAAACGGCGGCAGTGAGAACGATTGGATCGACACAGGAGCGGTCTTCAAATGGCGGAACTGGTCAGATGGGGAGGGCCTCTCCCGTAGGTTGCAACTGGAAGCCACCCGCAATGCGGGCCTCGGCCCTGAGCATAAGGCCAGATCCATATGACTGGTTCCTACATGGTGAACTTAATCGATTGGGCGCTAACGAGAAGTAAATTGCCACGACCAGTCCGGCAATACTGGCAACCGTTTTAAAGGACCAGTCTCTCCGGCGGCCCGGCGGGAGAAAGCAGCGCCCCGCAGCCTTTCTCTCCTCTAAACCTACCCCTCAGGGCTTGCTTTTCCCTGTTCTGACGCCTTCATGAAGAGAGCAGCCCTGCGAGGAAACCGTGGGCATCTGTACCCCGAATCGTCCTCGTCTAGAGGCTGCCAAGAACAGGTTTGAAATTGGTAGGTTTAACTCTGGAATGAGCAGAATGGGTGGATGACCCGACGAGGCTACCCCAGCGACGTAGACGACAACACGTATCTGTTTCTGCTCCCGTATCTCCTGCTTAGCCCCAACGATGCCAGACAGCGGTTCCATCCGAAACGTTCTCAATGCGCTGCTGTGGGTGGTCCGCACGGGTGCACAGTGGGCCTCTCTCTCCAACGACTTTCCATCTGCGGAAACGGTGCGCCAACAGGCGCACCGCTGGTTTGAAGCGGGGTGCTTTTTAAAAGCTGCACACGATCTGCGCTTTCTGGCCCGCGTCGAAAAATCGCGGAACGGCGAGCCTACCGCGATCATCATCGACAGCCGGACCCTTCAACGTACGCCTGAAAGCGGGCACCGGGCCGGCTTCGATGGTGCCAAGAAACGCAAGGAAACGAAGGTGCATCTGGCGGTAGATCCGTTGGGTCATTTCCTGGCCGTGCTGACCACACCTGCCAACGAGCAGGATCGGGCACAGGTCTTTGACCTGTGCTTGGAGGTGCAGGCAGCTACGGGCGCAAACGTGGAGATGGCGTTCGCTGACCAGGGGGATACAGGCAAACAAACCGCTCTGGACGCTGCCGAGAGCGGCGTGGAACTGGTGATAGTCAAACATCCAGAGGCCGCCAAGGGCTTTATCCTGGTCCCAAAACGGTGGGTGGTGGAGCGGTCCTTCGCGTGGACGTCACGGTTTCGCCGTTTGGGACGGGACCTGGAACGGCTGTCGTCCACGCTGATGGGATTCCATGTCCTTGCCGCATGCGTTCTGCTCTGCAACAATCTCAAGCCGCTTTTTGTATAGGGTTCTTGGCAGCCTCTAGAGATCAGCTCTGGCCTTCACGAAACTGGCCGCCAGAAAAGAGCCGCCGAAGGCCAGTGCTTTCGGCGGCGCCCAGAGAGACGCTCTGGCGCTAGCGGTGCGGCACGGTAGAGGTCACGTTGCGGCTCTCGCTGGCCTCATGACGGTACAGGGAAGGGGCACCTTCGGGCGTGCTGTCCCAGTCCAGCACCTCAGCCTCTGTGGGCTGGCGACGGCTGCCCAGCAGCACCGCGCCGCCGCCCGCGAACAGCAGCGTCAGCAGGGCGGCCAGCGCTCCTGTGCGCAGGGGCCGGGGCGTCATGGGCCTGGCAGGATCGACGGCCTCGGCGATCACGTCCAGGGTGCCCGCCACACTCTGGCGCGAGGAGGTGATCACGGCCAGATCACGCACGATGGACGCGCGGGCCTGCCTGTTGACGTCATCGGTGCTGAGGCCGCCGGTCTGCGCGGTGCGGTCCAGCACGTCCAGTTGTAGCTTCAGGGCGGCGCGGGCCTGCTCCGAGCGCTTCTGGGCGCGCTGGATGTCCCACAGTTGCAGCGCGGCAACCGTGGAGTTGGCCAGCACGCGGGCCAGTTCGGGGGTGTTGGCCTGAGCGCTCAGGATATAGACGACGCCGCTGTTTGAATTGCTGGGGCTGTTCTTGTCGGGAACGATCTGCAACTTCTTGAAATTACCAGTACTCAGCTCGGTTTCAAGGTCAGTCTTGATCTTGGCCACCGCCACGGGCGCGATGCTGGCGGCCCGCAACCGGTTAATGACCAGCTTGACCACTGCCGGGCTGTGCAGGGCCTGCTCCAGCCCACCGCGCGGCAGGGGCGAGGGCCGCAGCAGACTGTCGTTCAGCGCGCTGCTGCCGTCCTGCTCGGTGAACATGCTGCTGGTGGCCTCGTAAACTTTGGGTTGTAGACCGGACAGCAGGAACGCGCCCACCCCCGCCAGCACTGTGACGCCCAGAATGGGCACGGCGGCGCGGCGCAGCAGACGGACCACCTGTGGAAATTCGAGATCGGGGCGGGTGACAGCAGGGCGGGGAGAGGGGCTTTGCATCATGGGTTTTCCTTTTAAAAGAGCGGGGCTTTAAGAGTCAGGGCCGATAGCACCCAGGGCTTGGAACAAACAGGAGCGTGCGGAAGTCAGGGCAGAACGCAGAGACAGCCTCGGAGAGCGTGGGCGGCAATGGCATTCAGGCTGTGAGGAAGACGCACCTGCTCCATGGCTCCCACCGCGTTCCTCCAGAACCGGGCAGATCGCCGGGGCTGTCCAAGTATCCTGTCCATTGCCCTGCCTCCTGTCTCACAACACCCTCCCTGGTCCCGGTCACACGGTTCTCAGCGCACGATCTCGATACCCGCAATGGAAGGGTAGTCCACCGAGGCGCTCAGGGTGAGATTCAGGACACCACCCGTGACCTGCACGTTCACGGTCTTGACCAGCGCGGTGTTGCCGTTCCCGGCCTGCTGCACGATATCCAGCTTAGGCAGCACGTTCTGACCCTCGGCCACCACGTCGAAGACCCGCTTACCCGCAGTGGTGTGTGCCAGATCGGCGAAATGCAGCCGGAGCGTCTGCGGGCCGTTTTCCAGCGGAATATCGAAGCTGATGGCGCGCGGCGTCAGGCTACCCACGTTGCCCCGGTAGGTGCGGTACAGCGTGTCGTTGGTGGTGCCCAGAATGTCGAGGGCCGTGTTGGGGCCGCCGTCTGGCTCATTCTTGGCTGTCTTCGGCGTGAACAGCGCGTAATCGTTGCGGTCCCGGTCCGAGAACCACACATTGCCCTGCGGATCGGTGAACTGGCCCCCAGCAGGCGTGAGGCCCACATCGATCAGGATGGAGGCGGGCTTGAGGTTGCCGATCAGGTAGATGTTGTCGTTGTAGTCGTAGTTGATGCCCGAGTAATCCATGACCAGCAGGTAACTGCCGGGCATGATCTGGCCTGCCCGGTCCCTGGCCTTGAAAAAGCGCACATGCTGGCCGCAGGGGTCTGTACACTTATTGCCCCGGTCCGCGTTCTGGTCGTTCAGCGTGGGATCGCTGCTCTCGCTGTCTACCCTGAAGCCAAAGGTGGCAGCCGGCAAGAAGGTGGCCACCGCCGGAGCGTTGGTGCCGTTCTTGCGGGGCAGCACCGACTGACCGTCGATGCCCGCCTGGGTCAGGATGGCGGGGCCGTCGCTGCCGCCCTTGGAAAACCATTTCAGGGTGGCTGCGTCGCCCTGGGTGTGGTAGGCGGCCAGTTGCTGAACGGTCACAGGCGCGGTGGCGTCGATGCGCTGCCAGTACGGCGCGATCACCTCGTCCCCCTGGGGAGCCACCCGGCCCTCCTGATTCACGTCGCTGCCCGGTGCAAAGGCCGTCTTGAAGCCGAAGCCGCCTTCCACGATCTCTTCCAGCGAAGGCTCCTGCCCGCTCTCGGACAGGCCCTGCCACATGCCCGCAAGCTGAATGACCTGCTTGGGGGCTGCCGCGTCGCTGGATTCCACGGTCAGGGTGCCGCTGTGGACCTTGCCGACTGGCGAAGTGCCCTGCGCCTTGAAAACGACCTGCACGTCCTGGGTCTTGCCCGGGGCGAGGTCCAGCGGCAGGGTCAGTTTGGGGTCCACCTCCCAGGCCCCCGTGATGGGCAGGCCCGTGACCTGCAAGGCACCGCTGCCCGTGTTGGTGATCCGCAGCGTGGCGCGGTCATGCACGCCATTGCTGGGTGGGGTGGCCAGCGAGCCGATGCGGCTGAAGACCAGTCGGTCCGCGAAGGGGCCGCCGTCCAGCGTTTGCAGCTTGGCCGTGCCCGACTGGGGCCGGGTGGCGCTGGCCGTGTTGCTGGGGGCCGAGACGTTCCCGCTCTTGTCCACCGCCACCACCTGATAGTACGAGGGTACGCCCTGCGGCGCGGCGGTGTCGGTGTAGGCGGAGGCCGTCAGCAGGGTGGTGGTCAGCACGGTGAATGTGCCACCAGTGCTGGACGAACGCGACACGCGGTAGCCCGCCAGATCGGGTTCGGAGTTGTCGGCCCAGTTCAGGGCAATGCCTCCGCTGGTGGCTGTGGCAGTCAGGCTCTTCGGGGCCACCGGCGGCGTGACGTCGGCTCCCGGAAGCACCTCGCAGCTCACCTGCGCGTCGGCCCAGTCGGCGTGGTCATATGCGATGCCGTCCCCGGCGTCCGTGACCACCAGCTTCAGTTCCTTGACGCCCTTGACGGAAACCGAGAACACCTTGGGGGCACTGACCCCCGTCATCGTTCCACTTGCGGCCAGCAGTTTGCCATCTCCATAAACCTGAAAAACCACGCTGCCCCGCGTTCCCACCTCTGCGTCAATACCCACGGTGGCGCTGAAAGTGGAGCAGTTGCCGTTCAGGGTGTAGGTCAGCGTGCTGCCCGCATGCACGCCGATCCCTTTGGCGAAGGTCTGGGTGCCGATCTTGAGGGGCTGGCCGTCGCCGGGCAGTTGACTGCCGTTACTTTTATTCAGCTCAATAGGTCCCCAGGCGTTGCTGGCCGAGCTGTAGCTCAGATCGGACAGGTCATTCCGGCCCTGGGTCAGGGGTCTGGGGGAGGCGTCTGCTTTGCCTGTCCAGGGATAGGACTGACCACCCGCGTAGGGGTCCGTGGGTTTGGGAGGATCGGACGGCTTGCAGCCGATCAGTAATCCTGTTCCCAGCAGCGCCAGCGCCATTCCTCTGGCCCATCTGGCCGGCCTCTTGTCCTGTATCTCTTCGCTCATGGTCTCCCCTTTTCGGTCCATTCCCTGTCCCGCCTGCGCTTCAGCTCGGTCTCGCCTTTCTATGCACCCACCATGCCCCATGTGCGGCAGGCCGGGTGTCTTGACATCATTTTTTGACAGTTGGTCTGATCAACATCTGCCGGGCCACGTCAGATACGGCCCATCCGGCTTCAGACTGCGGGCCGATGCGTAAATGTTTCGTTGCACACCGCCCCCACAGCACACGACTCCGAACATGGCAGTTCTGTCCGACTCTGGGGTGAGAAAGCACATGCCTTGTACGGATTCCGTCTGTTTCATTAATAAAAAGAGGCAGCGCCGGTTCGTGCCGGCCATCCCCGGACCCCACCCCACTCCTACTCGCGTCCGCCTGAATCAACCCATTTCGGCAAATGATTTCATTGGAATCTGTGTGACAGGCAGGTTGGCGGCGACTTCCGGACAGGAAACGAATGAGGAACATGCGCCCCCAGGGATGTACAAAACGAAAGCAATCCGTACCGTCCGGGCCAGGATGGGCGGCCCAGACAACCCGTGCCAGCCTCTGATCAGAATTCCGTGACTCCACAGACCAGAACAACGCCGCCTTGCTCCACGCTATATAGCGCCATTTTACCGTCTCCGCACGCGAAAAGAAATCGCTGCTCCTGCCGTCCACAGTCTGCCGCCGCTTGCCCCCTTCCAGGCATTTCTGCCTGCCCGTGGTTTACTTTCGGGTAACGCGCACGCGCCTATGCTGGCCCGCAGATGATGGCCCCTCCCCCCTCCTACCCTGCTGCACCTGCCCGCGCCCAACGGCCCACCCCCCAATGAAGGTGCTGCACCTGAGTACCAGTGACGGCGGCGGCGGCGCGGCGCGGGGCGCGTTCTGGCTGCATCAGGCGCTAGACGCGCACCTGGATTCGGCCATGCTGGTGCAGAACAAGGTCACGGATGATCCGAAGGTGACACAGGCCCGCCCAGCACTGGCCTCGAAGCTGGCGCGGCGAACCGAGCGTGTGGTGCGCGAGCGCCTGGGGCCGCTGGAATATTTCTCGCCCGCTGCCCTGAACCTGCCGCTGCACCATCAGGTCAATGCCCTGCGGCCCGACGTGGTCAACCTGCACTGGATCAACGACGGCTTCCTGAGTCCCGAGAGCCTGACGGGCATTCGCGCGCCGGTGGTCTGGACCCTGCGGGACCTGTGGCCCATGACTGGCGGCTGCCACTACGCCCAGGACTGCACACGTTTCGAGGCTGAGTGCGGCCACTGCCCGGCGCTCGGGTCCACGCGCCCGGACGACTATTCGCGCACGCTGCACCGCCGCAAGTCACAGTCCTGGAACCGCCGCCCGCTCACGCTGGTGGCCCTGAGCCACTGGCTGGCTGACGAGGCGAGGCGCAGTTCACTGTTCGCCGGACGCCGCACGGTGGTCATTCCCAATGCACTGGACACGGCAGTTTTCAGGCCCCAGGAGCGGCAGGCGGCCCGCACGGCATCCGGTCTAGTGGCGGGTCTGGACGTGGCGGCAGACCAGCGGCTGATCCTGTTCGGGGCCATGAATCCACTGAGCGACACCCGCAAGGGTTTTGCAGAACTGCGCCGCGCCACCGAGATCCTGGCCCGGCGGCCCGATGCCCACACCCTTGAGCTGGTGGTCTTCGGGCCGCTGTACGGTCAGACCCCACCGCCCATGTCCCTGAAGACCCATTTTCTGGGTTCCGTGGACGATGACCACGCCCTGGCCACCCTGTACGCGGGCGCGGACCTGACGGTGATGCCCTCGCTGGAGGAAGCCTTCGGCAAGGTAGCAATGGAATCGATGGCCTGCGGGACCCCGGTGGTCTGTTTTGATGGCAGCGGACCCGCCGACATCGTGGATCACCACGTCAACGGCTATCTGGCCCGGCACGGCGATGCGCCTGATCTGGCTGCCGGGATCGCCTTCCTGCTGGACCACCCCGAACCCCGCGCGCTGGAGGCTGCCGCGCTGGCGAAAGTCATGGCGCACTACACCTTCGAGCGGCAGGCCCGGATGTATTCAGACCTGTATGCCCAAGTCCTGGAAGAGACGCGGGAGCGCAGCAAAGCGGACGTCCGCGCATGACCAACCTCAAAAGCAGACCCGTCAATGCCATGAAATGGAGCTAACTGACCATGTTCATCGTCGCGCTGATGGGTCTGGTCTTCTCGGCCATTCTGTCGCGCCTGCTGAAGCCCAAGGAGTTTGGTGTGGTGGCCAGCGCCTACGTCTTGCAGCGCTTCGGCCAGTTCATCGACGATCTGGGCGTGGGTCAGGCACTGGTGCAAAACCCGAACTGAGCGGCGAGGACGTTCAGGCCGGGTTCACCTCCTCGGTGGGGTTGAAGCTGCTGGCCACCGTGGCTGCTGGCCCCGCTGGCTGGGGCGTACTACAGCATGCCGGACCTGCCCATGGTCTTCCGGGGCTAAGCCGCCGCATACATGCTAACCGCCATGGTGGTCATCTCGACCAGCCTGCTGCGCCGCCAGCTCAATTTCCGGCCTCTGCTGATCGGTGAGGTGGTGTCGCTGGTCATCGGTCACGGGCTGTTCGGGCTGGGGGCCGCCTACCTGGGTTTCGGCGCATTCAGTCTGGCGATCAGCGCGGTGGCGCAGGCCCTGATCCAGATGATCATCCTGTACGCCTACACCCGCCACAGCCTGCGCCTGACCTTTCGCCCGGAGTCCTACCGCGCGCTGTATGCCTTTGCCACCCGCGTAACAGTCATCAATTTTCTGGAATTCGTGAGTTCCAGCCTGGACACCCTGATGCTGGGACGGCTGTATCCCCAGGCAGAACTGGGCATCTACAAACGGGCCTACAACACGGTGGGCGTTCCGGCCCTGGCCTTCGCGACCAGCCTGACCCAGGTGCTGGCCCCGTCATTCAGTTCGATCCAGAGCGAATCCGAGCGCCTGCGGCGTGCCCACCATTCGGCCCTGGTGGCCCTGCTGATCGTCATGTCCTGCGTGGAGGGTGGCATTTTCGTGGCCGCCCCCGAAGTCGTGGCGGTGCTGTTAGGATCACAGTTCGTGGGGGCCGTGATCCTGGTCAAGATCTTCGGCCTGCTGGTGCCGTTCATGGTCTCCAGCAATCTGGCCGGGGTGCTGGCCGAGGCCACCGCGCAACTGCGGGTCAAGACCAATATCCAGGCCGTGTATCTGGTGGCCTTAGCACTGAGCTTCTGGACGGTCTACAGCCTGGGCGGCAGCGTGGAGGCCATTGCGCTGGTCATGCTGGGGGCCATCATCGTGCGAAATCTGGCCTTCGAGCTGATGGTCCGTTCCATCGTGGGGGGCGGGCGCGACATACTGAAATCCTACGGTGTCGGCGTGCTGTGCGGTCTGGGCACGGCAGCCCTCTTTTACGCCGTGATCGTGCCCCTGCGCGGTCTGGGGCTGTCGTTGCCCCTGCTGTTCATCGCTGAACTGCTGCTGGGCGGGCTGGCGCTGGGCGTGGCCATCTTCCTGGGGCCACCCAATGAACTCAAGTCTCTGGCCCTGCGCGCGGTGCCCGCCGTCACCAGCCGCCTGCGCCGCGTGACCGGAAAGGGAAGCTGAAGCCGGAGTTCATTCCACCTGCGCCTCACCGCGCGTCGCGTCCGCCAGGGCTGCCGTGAACGCCTCCACGTCTTCCGGGAAGAGGCCCAGCGACATCTCTATTCCCAACACGGTGTACTCCTCCTCGCCGCGCGCGGTGTCGAAGGTGTCCAGCAGATGGTACAGGGCACTCAGGTGCGGGAACGGCACGCGCACCCGCAGCGGCTGACGCGGGCGGACCTCCAGCCGGAGCGCCGTTCTCAGACATTCCGCCGCCGTCCCGCCGTAAGCGCGCACCAGACCGCCCGTTCCCAGCTTGACGCCGCCGTAATAGCGCACCACCACGGCCATGACGTGATCCAGTCCCTGGCCCCCGATGGCCCGCAGCATTGGCGCGCCCGCCGTGCCCCCTGGTTCGCCGTCGTCGTTAAAACGGTACTCGGCCCCAATCTGATAGGCCCAGCAGTGGTGCGTGGCGTCAGGATAGCGCGCTTTGACCGTTTCCAGGTACGCCAGGGCTTCGGGCGGCGTGTCGGCCCGCGCGGCGAAGGCCAGAAATTCGCTGTTCTCCACCACGGCACTGTGGCGGTGTTCCCCGGCCAGGGTGGTGAAGGGGGACGGGAGGTCAGACAAATCCACTACAGCAGCCCGCGCTCCACCAGATGCCGCCGCGCGTGGAACAGTGTCAAGCCGCTGGGACCGTCCTGAATTTCCCCGGCCTCCAGCATGCGGTACGCCTCCGGCAGCGGTAGCACCACGCGCTCGATGGTCTCAGTGTCCTCGTGGTGGGTCTCGCCCAGCGTCACGTTCAGGGCCAGCGCAGCGTAAAAGACCACGCCGCTGATGCTCGGCTGCGGGTAAAAACCAGGAAGCGGCACCCAGTCGTGGCTCACGCCGCCCACCTCTTCGAGCAGTTCGCGGGCGGCGGCGGGCAACAGGTCCTCGCCGCGCTCCACGCCGCCCGCGACGACTTCCATGATGCTGGCGCGCAACGGGTAGCGGTACTGGCGGATCAGCACCGCCTCCCCTGCCGCCGTGACCGGCAGCACGAACACGGCGCGCGGTCCACGCGGACGGTACTGGTACAGCGTTTCCACGCCCTCCCTCACCCGCACGCGGTCTTCCAGCACCACCCGGTAACCGTCCACCAGTTGGCGGCTTTCCAGCGTGTCCCAGGGCTGGGCGGCGTCTTCGGTCAGCGTGGCCCAGTTGGGATGAACGGACAGGGGAAAGTCAGGCATAGGTCCAGGCTAGCGCGGCGTTACCGTGACTGGCTGAGCGGGCGGCAGCAACCCGTCCGCCTTCAAGGTCACGCACAGGTCCCCACCTGCCACGGCGGTCAGCAGCAGCGCGTTGGGGGTGACTTCCAGCCCTGACACCATCAGGTGCGTGACCGTCCCCGTTACCTCGACCCCGTCCACAGGCGAGAAGGGAAGGCGGTTCTGCGCCTCGGCACGCGCCTGCGCCAGCCGGGGGCTAAGGTCCACGCGTGCCAGACGCGTCAGATATCCCGTCACACGGGCGTCGGCCAGCAGGCCCAGCAGCCGTCCGCTCAGGCCGTCTTTGTGGGTGTTCAGGGCCACGTCTTTCAGCGTCAGCACCTGCTCAGCCCGGTCCAGCACCGGGGTTCCAGACAGAGTGAAGGTGGCCTTCAGGCCCAGCAGCCCGCTGCTCTGGACTGAAACGGTGGCCTTGAGGCGCGGCCCGGCGGCGCTCAGGTGGATGTTCGTCACGCGCAACGTGGGCGCAGTCGGCAGTGGCAGCATGAAAACCTGCTCTGCCGCCCAGGCGGTGCCCAGCCGCGACAGTTCCGAATATGGCAGGAGAAGGGGCAGGGTCAGCGAGGCGGCGGGGTGGAGGTCTGGGGTCATCGGCCCCCCAGAGATAGCGCAAACGGCACCTGCCACGTACCCACGCTAGACTCTGCACCATGCGAAACGCGTATCTCACGGCGGCCCGGTCCCTTCAACTGGGCCGCGAGTGGGCCGTCGAGGGCGATCAGCCCCGCGCGCTGGAAGCCTACGCCGACGCCCTGGGTCTGCTGCGAACCCTGCCCCCCGAACGCACCCGCGACGTGCTGCTGGCCCACACCCACCTGGCCTTCTACCAGACCCTGGAGCTGATGGGCAGCCCCGGCGGCCAGTCCCACCTGCACCTGGGCGTCAGTTACGCCCGCAGCACCCGCGATCCGCTGGCCCGCGCCATCGCCGAGGAGTGCCTGAGCGGGCTTGATGTGGTGATGTAGCAAGCGCATTCTCCTGTCCGCCGACATAAAAAAGCCCTTTTCGCAGGGAAAAGGACTGGGTGAGCAGAACCTGACTTACTGTCCCGGCAACTGCAACTGCGCCTGCGTTTCCTGGCCCTTGGGGTGAACGCACTGCATGGGCAACTGGCCCAGCGCACGGGTCTTGGAGCCACTGTGGACGGCGATGGTGGCGGGCGCGGTCAGGGTCCAGCCGCCGCCGTCGATGTTCTCAGTGGCGCGAATGATCTGGGCGGGTTCGGCCTCCAGCTCAGCGCGCAACTCGTCGCCCTTGGCCAGCGGGGCGCTCTGTTCCACCAGCGTTTTCAGGGGAATGGCCTGACCCTGCGCGCCCACAGTCAGCTTCTCAGTGTCCTTCAGCAGTTCACGGCATTCCTCGATAAACTTGTACTTGCTGACGCCGTTGGCCTCACGGTCACTGTAGATCGGGTTGCTGCGGACGGCCACGGCGGTCACGAAGCCCAGCAGCGCCACGGTCAGCACGATGGCCACCCACAGCAGCGCGCGGCCCACGCCGCCATGACGTTTGTTGGAGGTCAATTCGCTCATATCGCTTCGTAGCATAGCGCCGCAACACACGGCAGACGGTAGGCAACGGTCAGATTCATGAAGAACTCAGCCAGTCCGTCGCTCCTATCCCAAGCCCTGACCCGTCCGTCCGCGCCAGCGCCTGCCCCACTGTCTCGCCCGTCTGCGGGTGCGCCAGCCCTGCGTTCAGATCTGCCAAGGGAGCGAGAACGAAGGCCCGCTCCCAGGCGCGCGGATGCGGCAGGGTCAGCGTCGGCCCAGCCTCCACGCGGTTGCCATAAAGAATCAGATCGAGGTCCAGCACCCGTGCCTCCCAGCGCTCGCGGCGTTCGCGTCCAGCGCGGGCCTCGGTGTCATGCAGGGCCGCCAGCAGTTCCAGCGGTGGGAGGCGGGTCCGCAAGCACAGCGCCGCATTCAGATAGTCCGGCTGACCCGGTGGGCCGCCGACGGGGGCCGTCCGGTACAGCTTTGAAATGCCACAAACCTCGCCCAGCAAACCGACCTCAGCCACGGCCCAGCGCAGGGTTTCCAGCGGATGACCCAGATTCGCGCCCAGAGCGATGTAGGCGTCCACATCCGAGTCGCTCGGGGCCGGGTTCCTCAAGGTGCAGGCTGTTCCAGCGTCAGCTCGGCAAAAACGTCGCGGAACACGCCGGGCAGCGGGGCAAACGGCTTATGCACGCGCACGGTCACACGGGCCAGCCTGGGCTGATCATTCAGGATGCGCCGGGCAATCCGGTCCGTCAATACCTCAATCAGTTGATGACGCTTCCCCGTGACTTCCTCCTGAATGGCGATGTAGACGGCGGCGTAATTGACGGCGGCACTCAGCTCGTCGGGCAGTCCAGCAAAATCGTAATACAGCTCGGCGTCCACCACAAAACGCGCGCCCAGCACGCCCTCAGTATCGTAAACGCCGTGCCGGGCATGAAATTCCAGCCCTTCCAGCACCACGCGGCTCATCCTCGGTTCCTCATCAGGGCAAGTCTA